>LOEW01000169.1 GCA_001516045.1 Desulfosporosinus sp. BRH_c37 | reverse complement strand
GGTGTTCCTTCACAAAGTTAGGAAGTAACGAGGTAGCTCTCCCACACTTAATACATTTAAACCGGTGGATGGATATGATGAACGATTCTAGTAACGTATACACTGTTCTTTTAAAACTTCCATGTTTGTGCAACATCACTTTTTCAAAGCAGTGGGGACACACCCTTGGACGCAAGTGATTTGGACAACCATCGATAAATTCTTCAATATATGACTGGACAGTCCAGATTTCTTCAGTTAAACTCATATTGGTAGTAAACCAATGGGAAAGAGGAAACGAGGCTGGCAGGCCGATGATGTTTCCTCTTTCTTTTATCCTTTTTTAATGATTGTCATGGGATCTATTTAGTCACATGACAATCATTATCTACTAGAAACGACAAAGTAGGCAAGAAAAAACGCTCACTTTAATGTCAGTTAAAGTGAGCGCCCACAGAATGGGTGGTCGCTTATCGCAAAGGGCAAGTTGAAGAGCGTCAATATGCGGTTTCGGTCGCCTATAAAACAGATATGTCGGTTAAACCTGATGTCTTATACAGCTTTTTCAAAACACAGATTGAGTTTCCTATTCCCGCTCTTGTTCATGGGACATTTGATTTGAGCGCAAACAGAAATCACCTAAATGAAACCCCTCTTAATAAAATCGTGCTTGAGGCAGCATGTCGCCTTTTGATTGATACTGCCATTAGAATTGACACTTCCGCGGTAGATTACGCGCCCCTTAGATTATTGTCACTCAAGAAAGATTTTCCTATAGAGTTAACATGGACTAGAATCGATGAGTTTTATCATTGCGCTATAACAGAGAGCAAAGTTTTCCCAACAGTTAACTTTGAATACATTTCGTTTTATGATAATCCAAAGTTCTACGAGAGCAAAATCGCAGACTATGTCAATGGGGAATATTTTAACCAATTAATGCTCTATAACGAGGATGTGGCCGTACGTCGCTTGATCAAAAAGTTGGCGAAACTCAGCAGTTCAAATCTGAAGTACGAATATGATGCTATCTCTAAAGGAATCGATTCATTGCTTCCGAAGATGAATATCAAAGAAAGAGCCGCATTGTGCATTGAATTTTTAACGGAGTATAATACTCCCACAAAGGAGAACATCCCTCCGAAGTTTATTATAGATTCTGATAACAAGCCTGTTAATAACAGACATTATGTTTTCCTCCCTCCGGAAACTAAAGACGGCGATTTTCCTCAGCCTCCGAGGTTTGCAAGTTTGGTATATATGCAGAGAGGCCTATTGTCTGCGTTTAGGGATGTTTTAGTGACAAATGTTACACTGCGTACTCTGGCAGAAAGGCTGAGCGCACTGAATGTCCGGGAATATAATCTAACCGAAATAATAAGAAGCGTTATATCTAAGCTAAATAATCGTGAGCATAGAGACAGCAAAAATACACAAAAGTGCTGTGTTGAAATGCTTTTGTGGCTTTGGAAGATTTCAAAGAGCGGTCGTTTACAGGAAATCAATATGCAGTCATTCAGGGTACCTGTAGTCGCTCGGGATGGAAAGATTCGAAGCGCTGATATTCTTTATTTGGACAAAGGATACGGAAACGAAATCACAGAAAACCTGTTTGTAAGTAGGGACGATTTATTTATTGCCTCACCGCAGGTATATGGGATTCGTCCCGATGAGATAAATGAATTTAATGAGTTTCTGGTGGGGGTTGGAATCGCCAAGTATCCGAGGATAATACATAAAGAGATTGGTCCCCTGCCACCTGCGTACAAGGCGATACTGATACGAAATTTTGACTATCCTATAATCGCAGGAGATAGCGTATACTCCATTAGCGATATGGCACACGCATCTGTTCCTCGTGTAAATGTAGAAATCATCGAGCATTATGAAGAGATACTTGAGAAAGCTGCGACGAAGAATATTATAGCTTGGCTGAGATTGGATGATAGTGCTCGTTCTCTTGTAACGTCAAAATTTGAGCAATCACAGAAAAGCATCGGGTATGTCTCTAAAGGGAATCAGCAATACGATCGGCAAACAAGTAATAAAATATCATGCTTTATGCGCTACGAGTTTTCGCAGCGTTTATGGATTGAAGTTATAAGTATGCGGTACTCTGTAAGCCAATGTCTGCTACGAAACGGGACTAACGAACTTCTGCTACCTTATGTGATTGAACCAGACCTCGATAGCTATATTTCAAATCTAAGTCAACCTGCTTCGGAGAAATCAGACATACGGCTTTTATTAACAAAAATCGGAGCGTCTGAGACATTTGCCGATTTATCCACAAATGCATTATATGGCATACTATTAAAGTTGCCATCTTTTGATGAGAACGGAGATATCAGTAAAGCTTTATATCAGTCGATTATTGATGCCCACGGCATATCAGTTTTAGAGGAAGAGAACGCAAACTATAAAAAGTTTATGGAGTCCGGCATGGTTTACTGTAAAAACGTCAGGGCTTTTATAAACATTCAAAGTGCTCTGTACTTAACTGAAAAAACTGTTAGCAAAGAAATATTGAAAAACTTCAACTTGATTGCTATACCCAGTCGACAAAGCCAAGAGACTATAAAAAAGTATTTTGATGTAAACTCGATTAAGCTTAAGGGTACTATCGTTGGAACTCCCTCTATTCATACGCTGGATAGCGAATTTGTTGAAGACTTCAACAGCTTTAAGGTTTACGCTTTTTGCTACAGAACCAGAAATGCCAAGCAGAGTGAGATAACTTCAATAAAATCGATTAGGGTTCGGCTTTGTGACACGATTGAAGCTAATTATGGCGGCGAAAAGGTCGCTCTTGATGATTATTCATTCATTCGTGGCAACGACGGCGTATATGTAAAAGCCCCCGCAGGAATGTATAATATGGAGCAGCTCCGTAACGATCTTAGCTTTTGCGCTGCGATGGCTGAGGTTATAACGTCTACGGTGGATATACAGGACGATAAGCTATTCCAGTGTCTCAGGAGTTTGTATGGTCAGCAAGACTCTGGGAGGCAAAAGCTGATTCTACAGGATTTTGATGATCTCGGGGTGCTTGCTGCATCAAAAGAAGCGCTCGACCTTATACAGTCGCGGCAAGAGATGTTTTTGACTGCTTGCGAACAAATAGGGGGCAAGGATAAACTCATTGAGATTCGGCAGTTGGCATCAAAACTTAATTTTGATGATATAAATAGCGTTTCTAATGTAGAAGCCTTGTTAGAGATAATGCAAATCCTCGAAATAGATGTGCCGGAATTCAATGATAATTCCGAGTTTGTCATTGACCTGCGAATTTATTATTCTGATAAGATAAGATGTCTTGTAGAACAATACCGGCAAAAATATAAAAATGCGTTATTTGCCTCTTTTGCAGATAAAGGCATCGTTGAAAAAAAGGGGTTTCTAAAGCAGTTTAATAATTTTATCAATTTCAATTATTTGTTGACCAATACAAAGAACTTTAACGTTCAAAACGCTTTTTACGAGCAGTGGCCAATACTATCCAAACAGACGGAAGCTGATGCTGATGCAAAATGGAAAGAAAATCGCGAAGTTTTTGCCATAGATAGGGATAACGGGATTATTGCCGACTTGCTTGCTGATATTGAAAATGACAGCCTTATGTATTTTGATGCTTTTGATGAGCTCACGAAACGCTATGACATAAAATTAGCTGAATGGAAGAAACAAGATGAGGTAGATTCCGCGATCCAGAAACCCAAGGAAGCTCCAACCGCCCCAATTGAGGTAATTAACGTATCTGCAGCACCACCAAGTTTACCTGCCAACTGTCACTCAAACGGCTCAGGAAACAGATCTGCGGGAACCCAGCGGGAACGTAACAAGGCATTATGGGGTGCTTTTGCGGAAGAGGTTGTTTATAGAACATTTGTCCAAAATCTCAAAGATGTGAAATGGGTTTCTGAAAACGCTAAGAAAAAAGGTGTAAATCCAGAGGGGGTAGGCGGGCTTGGTTACGACTTAACTTACGTTAACGATAATGGTGAAACTAGATACGTTGAAATAAAGTCCACGGTTGGCAGTGCTATTACATTCATGATCACTGTTAATGAGTTGTCATTTGCAGAAAGAAACCACCAGAGGTACGAGGTGGCGTTAGTAACAAATATCGGTGATGAGAGTAATAGAAAAATTTATAGACTCCAAGGGTTATTTTCTTACCTGGATGGTGAGAATCGTCACGGAAATAGTAAGTTCACAATATCTTCCGATGACTATACTGTCTTCTGCGTTGCCCAATAGAGGAACTTAACCGAGTTTATTAAAAGATTGCAGGTCGATGTTTTTCCAAGTGTTGAAGATCGCGGTCCTCGGCCCTGGACGCGCATGACCAGCGTGAGTGGGAATTCGGGACGGACGGCCAACAGGCCGAGCTCGCCCGAAAGTTATCTATACTAACGAAGAGAGAAGCTGCATTAATTGCGGCTTTTCACGTTGTTTACATGTCAACAACGTACAATTTATTGCATGGGGAAGAACGTAGACTGACGGGGGAGGGTTACGACGCTCGGCGCTGGTCAGAAGGAACATTTGTCCTCTGCGGACGCTGTGCAAAGTGTGGAGACGTAATGCGGGACCAGAACATTGGTGAAATATATCGAGATATTGAAGATATGGGGCGTAAAGTGAAAAAGTTATGGGATGATTTAAAGTCCTGATCATTATATAGTGAATACTTCGCTTTATGCAGGAAATACGTATTTTAAAGGAGAATTACATGATAATACTAAATGTTAATAATATTTCCAATACTGAAGTTTTACGATAAACGGAGGAAATTTTCTAGTATGGAAAGCAGAAATGAAGACGATAAAGAAAGTCACTAAAAAGGAACGCTTTAAGCAAATAAAACCGGGTACTATCCTTGTATAACAGTCTGAATCTTAAAATAACGAAAATACAACCTAACCTTGTTTGTGTAATAAGTTGTTTTTATAATCAAAAATAAGAAAGATAGGTTTCAATATGAAATGTACAAAATTTATAGACTCGGCCTTGGAAGTATTTCACAAAAGACCTTCTACTTTCAAGAGATATGAATATGAAGTGGACTGGTTGGAGCAGAGAAAGGTGAAATGGAGCAATAATAAAATTAGGATCGGAGTAATTGGAGTAACAAGTAGCGGAAAGTCAACGTTAATAAATGCAATTTTAGGAGATCAGCTATTATCAATGGCGGTTAAGCCTTCTTCAAGTCAATTGGTTAGCTGTTCTAAGGGAGATGAATCTAAAGCAATAATTTGTTTTAAAAACTCTCAAGATATTACACTTCAAGGAAAACAACTAAATCTAGAAAATATAAAGAAATATAGTGATGAAAACGAAAATAGACATAACAAAGAAAACGTCTCAGACATCCAACTAATCACACCATCTTTTGATTTGGGAGATGATGTAGTACTAATTGATAGCGCTGGGCTTGATGCCTATAAACTGGAAAACCATGAAAAACTGTCACTTGAGATCTTGCTTCCCACTATTGATATGTGTATATTTGTCACAACTCTAAAAACTAATAGTGACGAAAAAACAAGAACTGTGTTGAATGCGATAGCAAAACATAAATGTCCACTTGTAATTGTTCAAAATATGCTCGATTCTGTGGAACCAAGTGCTGATGGGCGAAAGACAAAAGAAATGGTGGCACTAGAGCATAAAAAAAGGCTACAACGTGTAATTGATGCATCAAATATTGATGAGAAGTCATCTGTAAGCATTATTCAGGTATCAGCAATTTATGCAATGAAAGCTCGGTGTCAAAATATAAAAGAAGAGAAGGACTCCCATTATAAAGAATTCAAACTACTAATGAATGATATGATAAAAACATTCATTCCTAAAATTGATGATGAACGCTGCAATTCAGCATTTAGCCGATATAGGGAGCTGATTGCTGAAGAAGAGAAAAAAACATCCGGTGTTATGATAGCGCCACCGAAATTCAAATATGAAGGAATAAAGGAAAGTCTACACAGAGATTTCGAGAAAACCAAAAATGAATTGTTCAAAGAAATTTCGAATCTAACGTCAAAAAATATTAGTGGCAGTATTGATCTCACAAAAGATAATGTAGATTACAAAATTAACAATCTAAAATTAATTGTTAAAAAATGTGAGGAAAATATACTGATTATTATTTCGACTTTTAATAAGAAACTTTCTGATTCAGCCAGAATATTAGATATCCCGCTTAGGGACTTAGTTAAATTTGAGCGATTGGAAACAATATCGGAGCCTCAAAGAATAATAGAAAGTAAAACACAGTACAGAAAAGAGAAAAAAAGCAGTTTTGGTGCAGGGCTTGCAAGAGGTGCAGGCTGGTTATTCGGTAAAGATGATTGGGGTTATGAGCAAGTACCATACACTGTAAAGGAACTTGATAAAACACGAACTACTGAAGAACTAAGAAAATACATAGAAAGAGCACATCGAGTATATAACCAAGTCATTGATGGTTGGATAAGAGGGCTTCAGGCACCAATCAAAAATATCGATGTTGAAATCGATAGATTGTATCTAAGCTTTATTGAAAGGCAAAAAAGAATTGAAGAAGCTGAAGACGTATTATGGGTTATCGGTCAACTTAAAAAAATACTTTTAACCTTTAGTACAGGTGAGAAAATTATAAACCGCACCACTATTTCTACACCAGCTGTTCAGGAGGATTCGTTAAATCTTTCTCAAGTAACCCTGTCAGGATATCAAATGGGGTTACTTGAAATTTCACGCATGGTGCTTAATATGGCAGCACAACAATCCTTAAAACACTGCCTACAAGTTGCACAAGCACCAAAAAAAGCGGTTGTGATGGGCTGGGATATTGAATGTATAAAAAATTTTATGTTGCGATTTATTGGGGTATTATTCAGCGAGGAGAGTTACGCAACTCTTGAAAAATCGGGTAAGGTACTTATAGAAGATAACTTATGTATATTATGTCCAGATGATAAACAACTAAAGCAATTGCAAAAAGAATACACGGCAACTACGTTTTATATTATGGTCAATGCCCAACAGGATGGATCGGCAAAAAACCAGATAAGCAAACTACTGTTAAAAGATAATGTTAAAAACACAGACAGGATTTTCTTTGTAGTGCAGGATTTTGACAGCCTAATAGCTTCTGATGGAGTGATGGAAATGAAATCCAATTTGCTGGATTATTACGATGAGTTTGAAATCAAAGGGCAAAAAGGTATTGTTTTAATCAATGATGATAATCCAATCTATAATACTGCATTTGCCCAGAGTCAATTAGAGCCATGCAAAAATATTGGGGATGAGCAAGAATTATTAAAACAGTTGCAAGAGAAATTTAGATTTTTGTTTGATAGTAAGGTATCTAATGTTGTAGGGGATTTAATCAGAAATGAGAGGAATGCGGCTAGATGAAATATGAAGCAATTGTATCAGTAGATGAAGCAACCAAAAAATTTATGGGTTTTATTAATGAGGAGATTAGTGCAAATATTAGCGAAGGGATTACTGGGGCATTACGCAAAACTAATAATGGATTAGAGGCAATAACTGAAAATCAAAATACTATTTTACTTTCAGTTAAAGGTATTTCTAAAATTAGCGAGAAAATCCCATCGGCAATTGAACAATCAGAGAAAAACATAGAGTTAGCAATAGTAAACGAATTAATAAAAAGTCAAAAATTATATAAAGACCTAAATGAGGATATTAAGACTGTTATCTTAACAGAACAAAAGATAGTGAATGAGGCGCTACTCAAAAGCAATAGTGATCTGAAGGAGATTTCTGGAAAGGCAAATACTTATTTGCTTTCACTCGTAGGTTCTTCTAAATCCATCGAGAAGATTCCATCAGCAATTGAAGAATCACAGGAAAAAGCAGAGCAAACACTAACAAGAGAATTATTAAAAAATCAACAACTGTATAAAGACCTAAATGAGGATATTAAAACGGTTATCATAACGGAACAAAAGATAGTGAATGAGGCGTTACTCAAAAACAATAGTGAATTGAAGGGGATGTCTGAAAAGGCGAACACTATTTTGCTTTCTGTCGAGGGTAGTTCTAAGACCATTGGGAACTTGCCATCCTCGATAGCAATTGAACAATTACTGAAAAATACGGAGCAAACAATAATAAACGAATTGTTGAAAAATCAACAATTGTATAAAGAAATAAATGAAGATACTAAAGCCGCCATTTTAACAGAACGAAAACTGGTGTTAAAAGAAATTACTAAACTAAACGATACTTTTAATGAAAATCAAGTGAATATTTTTGCTAAGTTAAGTTCATTTGAGGAAAAATTAAGTATCTTAAGTGATATATTGGATGGGCAAAGTCATTTACTTCAACGCTTAGAAAAAATTGAAGGTAAGGTAAATGATCTTAAACTTCCATTTTACAAAAGATGGTTTAGTAAGGGAGTGTCGTAATGATTAAAATACCTGATATTAAGATAGTTGACCTGTTAAGTAAATACATACCTGGAGATGGAGAAACACCTGCGGGTGGAGATAATCTAAAAAATATGTATCAAAATCTACAAAATCCAGAGATGCTAATTCCAGTTCTTGGACTTCAAGGCGTTGGAAAAAGTACACTAATCAACGGGATTCTAAAAGAAAATGTTATGCCAAATGAAGCAGATGAAACCACGTGTATACCTGTTGAGGTGCGATATGCTGATACACCATCCGTGTATATACATTTTCTTGACGGTAAAAGCAGAAGTATTTTGAAAAATGAAATATGCCAATATGTCGACAATAACTATAACAAAGGTAATGAAAAACAGGCTTCACATATTGTTATTTATAGAAATATTGAATTGTTAAAAACAGGAATAGTCTTGGTTGATTTACCTGGCGTAGGAAGTATGACTAATAAAAACCAAGAAACAACCAACGAATATAGAAAAAAACTTTATTCTGCAATATTTGTGATAAGAGTAAATCCTCCTATTACAAGAACAGAGGCCTTATTTATAAAAGTTGCTTGGAACACCCTTAGCAATGCTTGGTTTGTTCAAAACAGATGGAATAATGAAAATGACAGAGAAGTTGCAGAAGGACTTGATGCAAACGAAACAATACTTAAAGACATTGCTGAAAAAACTCAGATACCTTATAACGGAGAGATTATTACAATTAACGCGTATCAAGCACTTGTAGGAGTAACACAGAATAAACCCGAAAACCTTCAGGCTTCAAATATTTCCGCAATTACGGATAAGCTATCTATGATTCATAGCAATTGGAAAGAGCAAACAGAAATAAAATATTTTGAGAAGGCTTTAAATATTATTGCAATAGTTAAAATAATCATTAATGACCAATTGGAAAAATGCAAATTAACAAAAGAAGAACTAACAGATAAGCTTCATAACGAAGAAGCTGAGTTTGAGAAGAATACGGCTGATATAAAAAAACAAGTTTCTGAAGTAGAAGACATTTTAGATTCGCAAAGAATAGAAGCATCCTCTTTTATCAAGAAATTGTTTCGAGAAGCAGAGGAGAATATTCGGGCTAATATAAACCGCGTTATTGATGGCGGCGTGACGGATGGTGAGGATCTAACACAAGCATTTAATGATTATCAATTACAAGAGTTTGAAATGATAAATGATGGATATACGGATTTTATTGGCGAGAAAACTCGGGAGATTTCCGTAAAAATGGTGGAATTAAGCGACATAATTAAGCAAGAGCAGAAAAATAATTTCACAGCAGAAGTTTTTAGTAAACAGCAGGAGCTAAAGTGGGAAAAAGGATTGGAGGTAGGTATTAAAGTTGGGGGCGGAATTGGCGGAGTTGCACTTGGGATAGAAGCAGGGGCTGCTGTAGGTTCTTTCTTTGCACCACCAATAGGTACAATAGTTGGAGTAATAGCGGGAGCAGTTGTTGGTGGATTGGTAGGAATTTTCACTGGAATGATAGGTGAAGGTAGTAGAAAGCTTAAAACGGCAGACCGAGCAACAGCAACTAAAAGGCAAATTTCACCAATAATTGAGGATGTATGTGAGAAAATGCAAAAACAGCTAATGAAATCATTTAACACGATGTGTGATGATATTGGGGTTGCTTTAGAACAGTATTGCAAAAATAGACTATTAGCCGCTCAAAAATCTAAAGAAGAAAACATGAAAATATTACAGCAAGATAAGAATACCGATGAATTAGCACAAGAATTGACAAAGGATTTGTCATATCTGATTGAACAAGAGGTGCAGTACCGTGTTTAATGAAATTACAAGAAAATATGACATAGTCAATAAATTGGTCGAAGCAATAGATGATAAAGAAACTACCCAATTGTCAAAGTTTTTAGGGGCAAGAATTGCTTGTCCTGATAGTTATATAGTTATGCTGGGTGAAACAAGTAGCGGAAAAACAACTCTGCTTAATGGTCTTCTTGGTGGGAATTATTTATTTACAAGTGTTAGACCGTCCACAGGGGCAATTGTTGAGCTTGCATTTACAGCGGATGAAGTAACTCAGCCTTATTATGCAATAAACAAGAATGCAACCATGGAGAGATTAACGAGAGAAGAATTTTTACATTTAAGCAAACAACCAGATAGCAATTTAAGTAGGCTGCGTTTAGAAGCAAAGTCACCTCTGCTTGGCTTGGGAAACTTGCGTTTATTTGATACTCCTGGATATGGTTCTATCATTGAAAAGCATGAAGATTTGTTAGCCAGTTTTTTGCCGGAAAGCAATGTTGTACTCTATGTTGTTTCCTATAAAGTTGGCATTCAACAAGATGATTTTAACTTTTTAAATTATGCAAGTGAACTAATTTCGAAGGATACTGAGTTTGTACTAATTATTAACCGCTCTCCAGATGAGGTTAATAAAGATGATAGGCGCATTGAGGAAATAACCGGATATGTTTCAGACATCTTGCATTATTTGCCGAAGGTGTTTTTGGTTCCAAACATTTATTGTGAAGGTAATGAATACCCATTGCCTCAATGTAAAGAACTTTGGGATTATGTGCAAAACTCAGTTGCCTCAGAAAAGCACATTAAACAGTTAGAAATGAGCTTCAATGGATTTGTGTTTGGTCTATTAGAAAAATGCGAATCGATTATTGATAAGAAAATATTAATGGATCAATTAAGTCAAGAAGATAAGAAAGCATTTGAAATAATGTTTGAAGAAATTAAAAAAACAAACCAAGAAATAAAAGAATTACTTATTGAGCCAGCATTCTGTGATTTAATTTCAATTATGCCTTCAAAGTTTTCTAAAGCAAAAATGAATATAAACAATGTAATTGATGAAAAAATTAACAAGTCAGATAAATTGCGCGGAGATGAGGTTATGACCTATGTCAATTCACATATGCTACAATTTGAAACAAAGAAACAGGTCAAGGAGATAAGCTCATATATTGAAGCAAAGCTTGATGACCTTGATAGGCAAATTTCTGATAAATTGAATAAAGAATATACAAAAATTGAACAAACAATAGAGCTTCATTTTTCTGTTGCAGTGGCTAATATGGCAAAAGATATATTTAAAAAAGCTGGTGGAAGAGCTTTGGAAGAATCTTTGTTGGGTTATTTTAAGCAATTTGCAGGACGAGGTGGTACTGGAATCGCAAATGCTTCCAAACATTTATTGAAAAAGTTTGGAGATTTATTTGGAAAAACATTTTCAAGGCAAACTCACAATAAATTGGCAAGTACATTAAGCAAAATAGGAGCAACATCTGCCAAAGCAGTAGGGTTTGCAGTCGCTGCAATTATAGAGGCAGGATTTATAATTTATGATATTTTGAAATGGCAAGGGAACCTAATAAAATCAGTAGACACAGGGGTAGAAAAATGGTACGAGGAGGTAGTATCTATTACTCTAAATGATTTAAGTGAGCTAAAGAAAGAAAATATTAGACTGTTAGATGAAGAAACAAATGGCTGGATTGCTGCACTTGATACAAAAGATAGTGACAATAATGCAGATAATACTGAGGAACTGAAAATATTATTAAACAGCGCAAAAAAAGAATTAGGAGAGTATAAACATGAGTAAAGAATTTGAAATTGTGGGATCTTCAAGAAGAACAAATGAAATTGATTCCGCATCACAAAATAATAAACTTGCAGATGCCTTGGAAGACAATATGGGTAGCATTATTGAAATTGCAAAGAATATCGTTGATATCCAAAAAATGAAAGTGCAATCTGAAGCGATATTGGCAAAGATGGCAGAGGATAGAAAAATGCTGCTTACGGAAGCAGAAGTCTATGTGATGAGAAAAAATGTCGATACAAAAAGTGTTGTGGATAGAATGAGAATTATTCAAGATTTATTACGAGATTTTTATTCTTACAATCAAACAAATGCTACTGGTCTTTCAGGCGAAGAATTTACAAAGATAATATCAGATGTGTTAGCAACTATGGGGTGAGGTAAATTATGGGTATACAATTTGGCGGATTAGATATCTTTAACCATGCTATTAAAATTTGCAAAGAACAAGAATACTTAGCTCTTGAGGAAAAACTCCATATAAGCTACCTAGAACTAATGGCGGTGGAGTCAAATTGTCGAAGACAAAAGTCAAGTGCTATTATTACATCAATGCAAACAGTTGACAGAGAGTTAAAACTTTTAAAATTTGAATACGGTAGAGTGAAGGAGAGATTTAAGATACAACGTCTATTAGCTATAGAAAATTATATAAATGAGATAGAACAGTTTCGGAAAAAATTGCTATTTGAAAAAAACGCACTTAAATAATGTTTATTTGAATTATATTTCTATCTGACCGGCTGGGTGACTGTCAAGTGAAAAATATGAAGAATGTATATACGGTGTTCGTGGTAATGGAAATTGGGTTGGTTCAATCAGATCTAAGTGTAGTCATTAATCAATGGTTAACAAAGCATGAGCACATCTAGATTTTGTTCTTATAAATTTTCCAACGAGTAAACTATTTACATCTTAGACTTACAAACTGGAGAGTTATCGCGTGGAAAGCGCTTACAGTAATGCAACCGGTAATGCAACGCGGGTAATAATAGGTAATAAAGTATAACAAAATAAGAAAAGGCACCGGTATGACCGATGCCTGAAACCCTTGGTATTAAAGGGTTTTAACAGAATAAGCTAAGTTATAATAAAATGTACCCTATAAAATGGACAGCAGGGGTTTTCAAAACCCTTCAAAACAGACAGTGGATTTTTGAAACCCTTTACTTCGGACACATAGAGTTTTCGATTATTTGTGGGGCTCTGCCCCACGCCCCGAGGTTTACCGCTTTGGTTTCCAGGGAGGCAGTGATGGGATATCAAAAACTCGTATTGTCCGAAATATGGGGTACACATTATAACAAGGTGACTCGTGTCTTTGGGGTGGTAGAGGTCGCATGTTCGAATCATGTCGCTCCGACCAGTATTATCAAGGCTTTCAGCCTTTTAAGGTAGGCAGGTCAAACCCCAAATGTTGACCAAATGCCGACCAAAAAAATAGACCATGATAAATGGTCTATTTTCGTATCCTGAGCCTAGTTATTACACCAATTTCATACAGCCATGTCGTATGATAATGCCGAAGAAAGTGCAAACGAGTCTTCGGTATTTTTTTGTCTCTTACGAGCTTCCCTTGAAAACAATATTGATCGAGCGAGTTAAGAAGTCGAAGCTAGTATTAATACTAGCGAACATTCTTTAGTCGCACCCACCGCCACCGACTCCATCGCAACCTCCACCACAGTCTCCAGAATCACAAGATCCTGAATCTCCAGAGCAATCTGAACCCGAACTATCATCTGAACCAAAATAAAAAAAGTTTGACGCATTCGTTGTATCGTGGTTAAAACGTGAGTTTGATGTACGTCGGCCATATATGATAGCGGCAATAATCATTAAGACTATTCCCATTAAAAAGATAAAAACTGCGTTTCCCATATCATTTCACCCTTTCTTTGATGGCTTCTTCACGAGTGTTACATACAATATAATTACTATATACCTTAATCATTATATACCTTCACGCCTCGATCCCCTAAGCGATCCGCAAGAGCAAAAAACCAGAGCAACTTTTTTGGCTCATGAGCATCGAAACTCCACGGCAGATATCTTTCATTTTTTTTATCAAAGCAATAGCTCTAACAATAAGTTCACACGAAAATGGTTTTTGGTAACTTGTTCACTCAATAAAAAATTCGCCCGCAATAGGGCGAACTCCTTTAATTTGCCAGTTTTTTTTCACATCTCTTTGGGTGCTAATCTCTGTTTTTAATAATCAAATTTGTCTTAATCGCAGGAGGATATTTTTTTAGCGTTTCTACCATATTAGTCGCTATCTTTAACGCCTCTTCCCTGTTTTCTTCCTTCTTCACCGGATCTACTCTGTTTAAAGCGACGAGGGTTTTCAGCAGCTCCCCGTAGGCGCTGAGCATGTTGTCGCGATGCATGGCGTATTGGGCGTCGTATTTCATGCTGTCGGCATTGGTATTCTCTGTTGGCAGCGCAGTTTGCACAGTTTTTGCCTTGATGATTTTCCTCTCGACCGGGATCAGTTCCACAGGTTTATCTATCTTATCCGCTGCCTCTTCCGCTTTTCCTTGCTTTTGTGTCACCTGATTTTCCGACTCTTGAAGCTCTTCTTCCTCAGGCGTCCGGCCCCTTTCATTAATTGTCTGCCGCAGCTCCCGCTTGCTCATGTTCCCAACGTCATTGTCCGCTATAAATTGATCCCGGTCCTCTACCGGAATCCCAAAAAGGATGAGCCCTTGGGTGTAGTTCAAATGTTGCACCGGTGCAACATTTGGGCTCTCTTCCTCGTCAGCAGAGGAGAGTATAGGCCCGTACTCCCGGAAGGTTTTCATCAGTCTGCAGGCCGTGCTCCGGGAGTAACTCACAGATTCAGTCAGCCATTTGAGCCACTCCCCATGGGGCACCAGCTCTTTGGCTTCCGTCAGACGCCGTCCGATCTCCACGGCATTGGTAAGCAGCATTTTGCCGCTTTCTTCCTTGATAAAGTTAATCTCGGACGCAATTTGCTCAGGCGTCCTGTTGGAAATTGCCATCCTCATACCGGCGTCCCATCCTTTTACGGAATGTCTTTTCAGATACCGCTATAGGATATGCCGAGCCCCAGACAAGCGTGAGGGTTATTCACTTAATTCACTCAATGAAAAATTCGCCCGCAATAGCCCAGATGTGTCCATGCTGTCACAAAAATCAAGTCCAGCTAATATACTAAACTTGGGACAAACATTGTCCACTCTTCAAGAAAGGAGGTGAGCATATGGCTGTTATAGCCAGTGATAAAGACAGTGTGCTGGTCGTCACCTTTCAAACCGGTTTGACCTCACAAGGCTCACCTAAACTAGGTCAGCGAAGTTTCCCCAATGTGAAATTGATCGCTACAGACCAAGATATTTATGATATAGCCGTTGCCATTTATGAGCTTCAGGACTACCCAATCATGGGAGTGCGAAGAGACAATCGCGTCGACTTGGCTAGTGATTAGGGGCAGGATTGTGAATGAATAATAGAAAGGGAGGATACCAATGGCCAGCGTAACGAAAAAGGTCTTGAGAATGACCTTTAACAACGCCTTAGGGAACGCAGTGACAATAACTTTAGCAAACCCTAAGACGGATTTGACAGCTGCCCAAGTCGAAACCGTCATGGATCAAATCATCACCAAAAATATTTTCCTAACTTCCGGTGGTGACTTAATTTCCAAACGAGATGTCAAAATTATCAATACGACAACAGACGATCTATTTGATCCGCCTATATCCTAAACTAACGCCTTTGGAAGTCCATTAATCGAAAGGCATCGGGATTAAAACCGGTGCCTTTTAAAGGGACAAGATGTATCCCCGAACATGAACACTTACGCTAAGTATTTATCTTCAAATTCGATTTCTGAACCAACGCTCTCATATAATTCTTAAGATCCTCCGAAAGATCTCCTCGGCGCAAGGCATATTCGATGGTTGCTTCTACAAAGCCTAATTTGTCTCCGACGTCATAAGACTACTGTTGCAAACTAATAAGTTTTTCGTGGTTGTGCTGCCGATCGTTCATAAATTCTATCTTCAGATTATTAATACTATGGAGCGAGTGGTGGTGGGGGGGTAAGAACTAATTATCTAATAATCCACCATAAACCTAGGCATAGTGCAGGTTGTCATACTCTCATACTGCATTTTGGCACTTTTCAGGGTCACTGGACGGACCAGGCCGCACGGACGAAAAAGCGCGGCCTGCTAGCGGGTTCGTCCTGCGGGCCGTCCGCTCACGAATTCCCGCTCACGCTGGTCATGCGCGATCGGGGCAGGGAACCACGAATTTCCTCCTGCGTCGGTCATGCGCGGACGGAAAATTTGAGGAAATGAAGCGGGTGTTTGGAATAATACCGATAAACTTAAAGCTCTATGGGGCTTGAGTTTATCACATTCTATAAATGGTAGTTTAGCGAACCAAATAATGTTCCAACCCGCTGTAATCGCGACAAGTAATGGGGCAAGATTGACTGTCGCAGGATTTAGAGATAATTCAATAACGTGTTATATTAATCTTTTGTGTTAAAGGCGGAATTACTCTTATTTAACATATTTCGACAGGAAAATTTCTTGCAGTAACTACATTCAAGCGAGTAAAATACTATCATAGTAAACTTACATAACGGGTAATGTGTAGGGGAATTTTAGAAATGATTAAGAACGTTTATCTACTGGAATGAATCAATATAGGAAAACATGGGGGTCAACACAATGCTAGAAGAAGAGACTAGATTGAGCCGTATCGAACGAAAAAAGGATAAAATGAGGCAAAAAATAACCACCGTAGCCATGGATTTGTTCCGAAAACAGGGCTTTCACGGCACCACTCTGGAACAAATTGCACAAGAAGTAGACATTGCCAAGAAAACCCTATATAACTACTTCCCTGAAAAAGAAGTCATTATTTGCGCCTATTTGCAAGGCTTTTCTAGAGAAGAGGCATTTCGCTTAGATGAGTTTATTCGGTCATATCCTGACATCCACTCCTGTCTGTTAGCTATATTTGAAAAGTGTGCTCAAACGTATGAGGCAGATCCTGAGGTCTGGAAGGTGTATATATTATACCGATTACGAAACAAGTCTAACCATAGCAAAGATGAGGAACTCCGCAGCGGCTTTGAAGGAATTCTGACAAAGGTGATTGAGCATGCACAGGAAAAAGGCCATATTAGATTGGACATACCAGCGAAGGAACTAGCTCAACATTTGGAAAAGTATTTCTTCATGACAGTATTATCTAAGTTGAACGATCTCGAAAGCTTCTCTCTCAGCAACAGTCTAGCTCGCTGTGTAGACATCTTTCTAAATGGAGTGACTCCTAGATAAATAAGTAAAATATGTTTGATAGTAGCCAGCCGTGTATGTTTTCTAAGATGAAAGGAAATTTAACTTAAAATAATCATCAGTTAGTAAAATAACTATTACATAATGTTTTTGCCCCATAGGGGCATGAGAGAATTTGGAGGAAGAAAGATGGCGAGAACAATATCCCACTCTGTTTATTGCTGGGGTGAAGCTTATGAAGCTGGAAACAAGATTGTAGGTGGTAAGGGCTGGAACTTAGGCCGTCTCAATAGAAATGGTTTTCGAATACCATCGGGTATAGTTCTTGCGACTCATGCCTACCAAACCTTTATTAGGCAGAATCAACTTCAAGATTTCATTCAAAACATATCAGTCAAAATTGACGCCTCAAATATTGGCGAAAGAAATTCGGAAAACGGACTTGCTGAAGTGAGGCAAAAAATAGTTGACGGTTTATTTCCTGTACACTTTGCAGAGGCACTATTTGAGAGTCTAGAGAACCTTGGAATTCTTAATAAGTCACTTGCCGTAAGATCCTCTGCTTCTGCCGAAGACTCTCTAGTCGCTTCTTTTGCGGGAATCCATTCATCGTATTTAAATGTTAACGGGAAGGAGAGCATAGTTGAGGCTGTCAAAAATTGTTACGCTTCGCTGTGGACGCCGGCAGCCGTCGCCTATCGTCGAAAAATGAATATTAACGATAATGACGTCTTGCAAGCTGTGGTCATCATGGAAATGGTAAAGGCAGAAGCCGCCGGTGTAGCGTTTACTTGCGATCCTTTGACTGGCAGAACGGATACTATGGTTATTAATGCTAATTACGGATTGGGAGAGGCCGTTGTCGGTGGTTTAGTGGAACCCGACGAATATAAACTGACATTTGAGACATTTCTACCAAAGGTTGTGGGAAAGAAGATTGGATTAAAACGAGGTCAAAGTGTTCTCGACTCAAATCAAGGAGTAAAGTTTATACCGTTAACGGAGGATTTCAAAAGCAGTCAAGTATTAAACAATGAAAATATCTTCAAGTTGGCTTTGTTGGTGCAAAGAGTTTATGAAGCCTTGGGTGAAGGTGAACGGCATCAGGATATAGAGTGGGTCTTCAATGGCCAAGAATTTATGATAGTACAGGCACGCCCTGTCACACTTCTAACAAGATATACTTATCCAGAGCTTAAAGATCAACCGGATATTTGGTCGAATGCCAATATTAAAGACGCATTGCCCATGGTATTATCCACGCTCAGCCAAAGGACAATACGGGTTACAACAACAGCAATACTGACTTCAGCATTTAAAGCGAGTGGTTATCCCATCTTGCCGGGTCTAAAATTGGTCCGATTCTATCGTGGCCGTGGTTACTTTAACCTATCGCTGATTCAACGGGAATATTTTGATGCCTGGGGTTTGACACCTAGTGAAGTGAACAAGTCATTGGGTGGTTATCAACCAGAAATTGATCTGGGCAGTCGCAACCGTAGGTATACACCTAAAAAAATTTTATATTTAATTAGAGGAGTATTAGCCGTTAGAAAGTCAGTAAGTAAAGCAGATAAAACATTTCAAGAAGTTCGCAGTATTACGCAAGCGTGGTTAAAGAACGATTTAAAAGCATTTTCTAATGAACAAATTATTTCATTGTTTGAGGAGATGGGGCAGTACAGCTATAATTATTACTTGACGGATGGCTTACTCAATTTTTCAGCGGGTTCTTCATTTTCTATGCTTTGTGGAACTCTTAATAAGCATTTTCCCGGCAAAGGTATGGCACTAGCCAACGCGTTAATGCTAGGTCAAGGTAAAATAACAAGTGCAGAACAAGGTTACCGGCTAATGCAATTAGCGGATAGTGCAAAAAAAGATCCAGTTACCTATGGCTATTTCAGGGAGAAACCTTTCGATCCTCTAGCTTGGGAGAGTAAACTTCAGGAAAATTCTGCATTTAAAAAGTCCTTTCGGGAGTTTCTGGATGAATTTGGCCACCGCGCTGTTTATGAGGGAGATATTAGGAACCCTCATTGGAAGGAAGATCCTTCTTATCTTCTGAAGATCATTGCAGATTTAATGGATTCACCTGAGTATCAGGAAATAAGGGATAAGCAAAAGGAACGCAACAAACAGGCCTGGCGGGAAATTAATCAAACGCTCTCGTTCGTCAATCGTAAGGTGGTTAAGTGGATGGTGGATCAAGCAGTCAAGGGTTCCGAAAAACGCGAAATGGGTAAATCGGAACTGGTACGTCTACGTTCACCATATAGGAGCGTTCTGTTAGAACTCGGGCAGAGATTAGTAGACGCTCGAATTCTTAATGAACAAACCGATGTCTTTCAATGCACATTTACAGAGTTGATTTCCATTTTGAGAGAAGACTGGGAGGGCAAGGAATTAAGAACTATTGTAGAAGACCGCATAGAACAGCAAAAACTATGGGCAGCAATGGAGGCCCCAGATATAATTATAGATGATGCTCCCCAAGTTTCTCCTTCTCAAGTTAGCATATCTCTGGATGGGAACCTAGTGGGGGTAGGGATAGGAGCAGCGGCTGGAAAAGCGTCTGGGATTGCCAGGCTTATTAAGCATCCCAGTGAGGGACAAAGACTTAAGGTTGGCGATGTGTTAGTTGCTCCTACCACCGATCCCGGTTGGACTCCGTTATTTATTAAAGCGAGTGCCATAATTGTGGAGAGTGGAGGATATCTTTCGCATGGGGCAATTGTGGCCAGGGAGTACGGCATTCCCGCAGTTATTAACGTTCCTAATGCAATGAGTAAATTAAAGGATGGAATGCTGGTCCTTGTCGATGGGGATGAAGGTAAGATACTTGTTCTGTAAAACCCAAAGACCCCAATCCTATCCCTGAGGCGTCTAACATACTATAACAAAGGACATTCACGATACTATTATTAACAGTCCCCTTGGACGAGGGGGACTTAAAATAACATTCACTTATCGGACCAAATGTCGAGATTTCCTTATTTTAAATTAAAAATATGGTAGCTTTGCTTCGCTAAAGACCCAATTAACGAATGTGCATCAGAACATCTTCAAACTTCTAAATTATTATAATGCGTATAAGGAAAATCGAAGAGGGGCCTGACCCGACCAAAATGGAAACAGCCAGGATTTTGGCGGTATGAACTGCTAAGACGTGGCTATTTTCTTACTAAATGTTTGCCGATTCATATGCTAATAGTGTGCCAAAGACTTGGAATTTAGTGTGATAAATTACTATTCAACTCCAAAATGGAAACCCTTAGCATTCCGGCTTAGTGGTCAATTTTCGAGTTTTTGCTGCAAGTATTGGAAGTGTCCGTGCGGCACGAGGGATACCAGAGGGCCGAAGGTCCGAGGATATGCTCGTTGTGCTATAACATGGACACGATGACAACACCAATAAGCTGGAGTCCGCAAAGTCCCGCGGCGACCAGGGGGACTTGCGGATTAGAGCTTAACCCCAGAGTTCTACCAAGTGTGGCAGGCGCAACCGGTGACGCGACAGAGAACCCTAGAAAACGTCCCAGGAGGCCGGAACAGACGAGAGTGTAGGTGAGAGCCGGAGCTTACGCTGATCATGCTTGATTAGTGCCGAAGATCGCCAATTTCCTACTGCGTCGTTCTCTTGAACGGACGGAGCGGGAAACGCAAAAATGTCTGTAGAAAATATTACTTTACGAGTTTAAAAAGAATAAGTTGAAGATAATAGAAATGGTGTCAATTGATACTATTTCTATTGATTTCTCACCTATTTGCTATATACTAGAAGAAGGATTAGATGGGAGGTAATCAGTACCTATGAGAATAGCCGTAGAGACGGAAGTAGAAAGCTTTCTTTCAGAAGTTTTTTCTATATTGAACAAATTTCCGAAAGGTTTATATATACCCAGAAGGACCAATAGTGAAGATAAAACGTTAAATTTTCAAATCAAGACAGGTCTAAACCATAACTTGATTCGCGAAGAACTTTTAAGCTTAACTATCTCAAACTACAGTTATACTGACAGGGACAGAGACCTCAAACGAAAAGGAGAGCTATGGCTTTTCGGTAAGTTGCTTAATCCCCCGCTCATTGATGAAATTACGGAGGTCTACATAAAACTGAAAATACAACAGGGGAGGGTAATTTGTTTATTATCTTTCCACCCAAGTGAGTATGATGTGCGGTATCCATATGCTGGGGATTAGTTTTTAACCAAAGGGAGGGTGTTTTAAATGAAAGAGTATTGCTATAGTTGCGACGCTGAAGTTGAATTTCGTATTGAGGAATCTTTGATTACGACTGAAATTAAAGACATGGTATTTTCTTATTTGGCAAAGATCGCTTATTGCAATGATTGTGGGGAAGAAATTTATATTTCTGAATTAAGTGATGACAATGTGAGTGCGGCAAACAATGAATATCGGAAATTGAAAGGATTGATACAAGTCAGTGAAATAGAAAACATCTTAACAAAATACAACATCGGTCAAAAACCACTCGCGTCTTTATTAGGCTGGGGAGAAACTACGATTATTAGATATGTTAAGGGACTTACTCCTACCAAGGAGTATAGTCAAACTCTTAAAAAATTAATGAATCCCCAATACATGTTCGAATTGTATCTAACTAACAAAGAGTCTCTGACCGATGTATCCCAACGAAAATTATATACTAGACTTATGGCGCTTTTGGATCAAGGCCAAACAAGTTTAAGGGAAAATAAGTTAATCAATATTTCTGAGTATTTTCTAAATAAACTTGATCCTGAAGCGGGAGAATCCATCACACCCTTAAAACTTCAAAAACTAGTCTATTATGCACAAGCGTGGTCATTAGCCTTTAATATTTCGTTTATTCAAGAAGATTTTCAAGCTTGGGTACATGGCCCAGTAATCCCTAGTTTATATGTGCATTTTAGAGAATATGGTTCTGCTAATCTACCAAAGGTTTATTCGTTTGATGCTAGTGTTTTTGAACAAGAAGAACTAGATATACTAGATTTGGTCTGGTCCATCTATGGTAAGTATGATGCTAAATATCTTGAAAGATTAACACATGCCGAGAGACCTTGGGTCAATGCCAGGCAGGGGCTAGACCAAAAGGAACGATGTAATAACATTATATCAAAACAAGAAATCCAA
>LOEW01000168.1 GCA_001516045.1 Desulfosporosinus sp. BRH_c37 | reverse complement strand
TCCTGGTCTTCGAGATAACCAAAACTTCTAATAGTTCGCTGTTTGGTGGGCATCCCTGGTCCGGGGCGATACCCTTCGACAACACGGATATGCGTCTTAACGACGTCGCCTCGCTTCTTTGGGTCTTTTCTTATCATGGAATATCACCTCACATCTATTGTCGCATATCTGTCGCATAACATCAATAAAAAGGTATAAAAAAATGCGGAATTCCGCATTTTTAAAGGATATTATTCTACTTGGTCTGCTTCTTATGCTATGCTAACTGTAAAAGTCGGGTTATAACACAATCACCCTAGACATTCTATTGACTTGCAAATTCATAAGCCTTTTGTTACTGCTCTAGCTTGGTAATACTCTAATATCCTTGGATTCTAATGCTGAGCCATAATGACTTTGAAAGTCAACAAATCCCGACAAGTAAAAGGCGAGGCAAACGTTGCCTCCTTCTAGATCATTTATACTATTTCTTCAACGAGCCATTCGTTATCGCCGTATTTAATAAAATAACAGCCATCCCGCTCGATCGGGTTTTTACATAACTCAGAATAGGAAGGACGAGACAGTTTCGTATCACACTGCCAGAACAAAGAGATGTAAGGGATATTGTTTTTCATGATAATATTACCCGGAGGCAGAGGAAATCTTCTGCCATCATAAAGCTGTATCATAAGTCGACCAACCTGCTCGGTTACCGATTGAACGAAAAAAGGAGCGTCCTCCACCTTCACTGGGTACAATTGATTCTGCCAATCTATATGATATTTATTCTGACCATCTTTTTTTAGATGATCAGCAAATAACTTAATAATTTCTTTATTGATCATAAGCACACCGTCGGAATACCATAGTCCATCCTTATCTATAAAAAGTTCGGGGGCCTGTAAATTATTCAAAACAATTCCTCCTTGCATGTAATACGATGTCACTCAAACAAGCTTATCTACTTATACGAAGTCTAGATGTTCAACTTAAGTTGTAGTAACTTTCATAGCGAGTAATCAAATTCGCTTTCCAGATTTAATTTATCATAAACACCGCTGAAATCCAAACGTTGGCCATTGTTTATCTGTCGCTTGTGCCTTTTTAAGGTTTAATAATTAAATCAATGGACTTTTATCTCCTTTATAATAAATAACGAGTCGATGGAGCGCTCTCGTACAAGCAATGTACAGTAATTTTTTATCAAAATCACTAGAATAGTTCTCTTTATTAACATCGTAAACGATCACAACATCAAATTCTAATCCCTTCGCCATATATGATGGAATGACCAAGGCACCTTTTATTACTTCTCCGCCCCGTGGTTTAATAAGGGTAATTTGAACCGATTTTTTCAGCCGATGATACACCTTTTCTGCATCATCTTGAGTTTTGCATATTACTGCTATGGATTCATACCCTTGCTCTGTATATTGAGCAATATCCTCGATGATAGCCTCATCAATCGACTCAGATGTTTCTTGATGGAGAAGCAAAGGTTCTTCACCATGCCGTTCGATCGAATAATAGTTTTGCTTTCCAACCTCACCCAGAAGCTTCTGCGTAAAGGTGTTGATTTCACAAGTTGATCTATACCCTTTATCTAAGGACAGCTTAACCGTCTTACGTTTATTGAGTATCTCAGAAATATCATCATATAGTGAACGCTCTATCGTCTTTTCAATCGTTTGCTGAATGTCTCCCAGGACCGTATAAGTCGCATTTTTGTACAAAAGCTTAAAAACCTCATATTGCAGGAGAGAATAGTCCTGCGCTTCATCAATGACCACATGTTTGATCTCGGAAAATAAATCATTTCCTTCGATTTTTAACTTAAGATAAAGAAGTGGAGCATAATCTTCATAGGAAACTTGCCCCTTGCGAAGGTTTTGTTGGGTTGTTGTAACAATTTCTTCAATATTCTCTGGAAGTTCTAGACCCTGAGACAGCTTAACCAAAAGCCCACGGTTCTTGAAAAGCAGTTCATACAGCTGACTATAATCAACGTTCGTAAATCTTTGGATTCGTTCTCTAAATGCCTTGGCTTGTTTAATAGCTAATAATCGGCTGAATGACTTTATCTCAAATTCATGCCCTTCACTTTTTGCAACAATCTTTTCCAATCGTTTGAGTCTATTTTTCTGTAAGGGGTGGACCTTTTCTAAGAGTGTCTTTTCGATTATTTTGAGCTGTTTTGCCATAGGAATACCAATTTCATTGTGTAAAAAACGGTTCTTTAGCTGTTGCCTCGTCGCAAGAATCGTTCCGTTATAATATACATCCTCAAAGTCAATAAGACGATGCGCATAATGCCACAATAGTCTATCAAGAATTTGCTTAAAGATCCTCGAACCTTTGAAATCGATGCTTTGATGCCTTTGGTCTCCTTCAGTCTTCGCACGGGAATTTATCATTGTTTCAAGCTGCATATCCCTAGTTTCTTGACCAAACCTGCCTTTAAAAGCATCTAGTACTAGATCATCGTAAATGCTTTGCCTCACGTTTTCTTCTCCAAGCTCTGGAAGGACACTCGAAATATAGTGACTGAAAACGGCGTTCGGAGAAACTATGATCACATTATTAGACTGGAGATTGGAATTAAGACCCTCATAAAGGAGGAAAGCGATCCGATGTAGTGCAATTGATGTTTTGCCACTCCCCGCTACACCTTGTACGATTAAAAGCTCATGGTCCCTATCTCTAATAATTATATCTTGTTCCTTTTGAATAGTTTCTATAATATTTTTCATTTTGGCGGAAGTATTATGGCTTAATACTTCCTGTAGTATATTGTCAGTGATCCTAACACTACAATCAAAAAAGTATTTGAGCTTTGAATTTCGAATTTGATACTGCCTTTTCAATGAAACATCACCCCGACTAATCCCTATCGGAGTGTCATACATTGCTCCACCTAGTTCATACCTATAAAATATGCTTGAAATGGGCGCGCGCCAGTCATAAACGTATACTTGACCTGTGTTCCTATCCATTAAATTGTAAAGTCCAATGTAGATTTTTTCTTTTTCACTAAAACCATTTTCTATAAAGTCAAACCGTCCAAAGTAAGGAGAGCTTATCATTTTCTTGAGTTTCTTAATACGCTGTGAATTTGTATTGTAATTTGAGATTTGATTATTAATCTGCGAATGATATAGGTTCATATCAACAAGACTCTCAAAGTCGCGCGAAATATGAACAGTGTTGTCATACCTATCCTTTCTTGCGGCAATTAAATCACTCTTTTTCTCTGCTAAATCCTCCTCTTCCCTTTCCACCTCTTCGTTAATAAAAGCCAATGTTTTCCTAAGATACTCAATTTCCTCTTGATGATTTTCTTGATAACTGTTCATTGGATCACACTCCTAAACTAAGAATCTTAAAAACCCACTTGACATTCATATAGTCTTTGTGTTACAATAATATCAAGAAAATCAATCTTATTATGAGGTTTTATGTCTATTTTTTATTATACACTAGAAGCATCCCTAAGTATAGCAAAAATAATTTTGAATATCTGATCAGTTTTATTTTTACTTTTCAAACTGGCCGTTTCAGCAGAGGAGATCCCTTGCTTACAGTATTTAATTGGTCGCAGTGGTCGCAGCAGACAGGCCAAATAGACTTGACGAAAAAGGATCTCATTGACTTTTCCATTAAGGCCTTATCGCCTTTCCCCTTTAGCACTGCCGCCACGTGTTTGTACATATAAGCCCCGTCTGGGCAACTACATTGAAACCTGATTTCCTTGGAGGCGGGATACGTGAAAGTCAAATAAGCGGGGCGTAGGGTGGTAAAACCTTAACATCCGCTCAGCACTAGAATTACAGGAACGTAGTGAAAGTAGTGAGCTTTCGATTGCGTTCCTGTAAATATATTATAACGACTGGTACAAAGTAGAGAAGTTGCCATAATTGGTAATCTTGCTACTCGTATTTTTTTCAACTATTGAATATATTGCTTTTATGGATTCTAATGTTGTTTTATCGCTATTATTAATAAAGGATACTACATACTTACTATCTTGCGCATTAGGAAGATGGTAAAGCTCTTTTTCTGAAAGCAGTATTACCATGCTCTGTTCATTACTCTCATTATCATTCAACAAAGAGATTGTTATAGGCGAATCTTTTTTGAGTGCATTTACTATTTTTTCATGTTGTACTGGACTTGTTTCTTTGACCTTAACATTATTGAGGTTATCAATTATTTTCGCTATCATATCGGTATCGGTGAATTTTTTCTGATAAGAATCACCTTTATTAATAATTACTGCACTTATTTTCTCCTTATCATTAATAATCTGAATTGTCGAAGAATCCACTGTTTTACACCCTGTGGCTATCACAATAATACAAATAATGAACACCAATGAAAGCAACTTTTGTCTCCAGTACATATCATCACCTCCCATGAATTTTATACACTATTTGGATATATAAGAAATATGCCTATATATCAATTAGTTAAATATAGGGAGGGGACAACATTTTAACCTTTTTATGCGCTAAGTCCGATAAGGTAATCTTACCTATCAGTTGTCCGCTAAGCGCGACCCCCTATAAAAGTCAAGTGCCCGATTTGTCATAAAATTCCATATCTGCGCACATTAATCAACTTCGGTAGACTATAGTATATCATATCATAGGAAACAAACGATTGCGAATTGGGCACCCACAGTTGTGGGTTTCCATACATGCCTATTAAATTCCACATACTCAATATCCCGACACCGACTCATTAATCGCATATCCTCAAACTGCTTAAACGGATTGCCAAAGATATTTCTCTCAACATCCTTTCTCGTGTATCCGTCTTTACAGTACAGACTGGATTTCTTCTCAACCACTAGCCCTCTCTCTTTTCTAGTGCTATAAAAATCCATGAAGTAATTAACGATGTCCTCAACCCTAACTCTTCCGCTTTTCGTTCACATGCTCAATCATCGCTTTGAGCAGTACCGGTTTATAGGAAAAACTCATATCCATAATCACTGACATTGTTTCCTAGAGCGGTGGAAAAGGAAACTGGGCAAATCAAGGGGCTGCCCTGAAAACATTCAAGGTAGCCCCTTGTTGTTTTAATTTTTTATTTCACTCATTAAATCACATCAAAAAGACTCATCTGATCACTTTCCGGAATCCCTTTAAAACAGCCAAATTTTCGAAGTGAATCGATGGTAGCATTCCCGATCTTAGCCCGTTTCTTGACATCCTCTATGGAGTTGAAGGGCTTTTCTTGGGCTGCGTTATAGAGACCTTCGGCTGCGACAGTTCCCATGCCGGATATGCTGTTGATGGGCGGCCTTAAGCCCTCCTCCTCAAGCAGGAATTTTGAGGCATGGGATTTGTATAAATCAATGGGCAGGAATTTAAAGCCCCTTTCATACATTTCCCAAACCAATTCCAAGTCATCGTACATATCCTTATCCTTTGGGGTGGCAGTGTTGCCCAGCGCCTCAATTTCCTTCATTTTGGCCTTAACCTTTTCTTTGCCGAAGATCATAAATTCAGCGTCAAAAGCCTTGGCTCGAATGGTGAAGTAGGCTGCGTAATAAGCCTGGGGTATGTGCACCTTAAACCAGGCTATGCGGAAGGCCATCATGACATAGGC
>LOEW01000167.1 GCA_001516045.1 Desulfosporosinus sp. BRH_c37 | reverse complement strand
GAAAGAATATCGGCATAAGACGGATGTAATTCCTTAATTTTTTCTGCCACTCTGGTAAACGTTTCACTATTCATGAGAATTTCTTCAACACTTGGTCCCGATTCGGGGTAAATCTTCTTCAATCTCTTCGATAGAAACGCATCCTATATGCTACCTTATACATCCTAGAGGCATGTTCTACATACAAAGCTTCTAGTCTGCTGCGGTTTTCTTTGTTTTGTATCGCAGCAAAAATAATTAACATGCATTTTTCCTCTTGCCATTTACTTTACATAAGCGGTTGCGAATATCATTGTCATTTTAACTTCAATATCTTTGCCGCCTTTAATTCACCCAGATCAAATCAAGAGGAATCGCCGTAATATTTCCTTTTCTATCGGCAGGAGACTTTGTGTCATAGGCATAAAGTGTTTTTCCATCTGAGCATAGCCTCCATACCCCGCCAAAACCATCAGCAAGTACAGTTGTTTTACGTGTTTTTAAATCCACACGTATAATGCGGTTTTCTCCATCGGAATAGGCTGCAACGTACAGGAAATCGCCAAAACCTGTAATGCGGTCGACGAAGAAGTTTTCTTGACCCATTTCTGGTAAAGGTATTTCCTCTGGAACATCACCGTTTAAATCTATTGACCGTAAGTCCTTTTCCGCATGCGAGGTATAATAGAATTTCCCGTTAATTATATAACCCTCATGCACCCGCAAGCTTAAAAGCTTTTTCTTTATTCCCGTTGCAAGGTCAATTACATAGAGCCCGGAATCGTCCTGCAGGTTCGTATCTGCAATAACAATATTCCCATCCGCATCGAGAAAATGCCACATATCAACGGAACGCTTGAAAAGCACTATATCCTTACTAGTTACAAGATCATACATTCTATACTCAAATTCAGAAAAACCTCTACCATTAGCATCTTTATACGCAATACAGTAAACAAGCCTACTACCGCCAACCGCACCTATGCTAACCTTATCCACCCCGATATTTTTTCCTGTAACAAGCTGCACAGAGGCACCGCCGTCCAAACTTCTCCGAAAAATGGCGCTGTCATTGCCATAATAAATGTATCCTTTATCCTCAAAAACCTGGCTTCCATTACGAATTTCGATTTTTGAGACAACCTCGCCTTTTCCGGATGAGTTATCGTAGCGGTAAAGCGTGTCCTTATGGTCAGTATAATACATGCGGCCACTGGATAAGAACATTTCACACACCCTTTCGTCATCGACGAAGACAGCTCCGCCCTTTCTACCAAACTCGTTTGCCGGAATGCCGCCGTCTCCAATGGACTTGCTTTGTAGATTGGACCCGTACCTGATGAAAGCACCCACAATCCCTACAATCAGGACAAACGAAACCGCAACTGCAATGAGACGTTTATAGTGTTTTCTCACAGCGGTTTTAGGAAAACTTTTCTCCATCATTAATCTTGAGACTTTTTTCTTAAACTCGCCACTTGCTTTTATACAGCTAATAGCCGATTTTAATATATCTTTATTCATCGCCAAAGCCCTCCTTCAGCTTAATTTCAAGGAGTTTCTTGCCCTGAAAATCAACTTATTACCTCGGGAACAGGCTGGCCGACAGCTTCCCCAACCCTTTACATACCCAGACATCTCCGGAATCCGACCTTGAGAAATAGGCCTGGTATTTTTCAGTTGAACCATCCTTTAGCGTCACAACAATTTTTACTCTTGCCTCTTTGGCATCAGGGTATACCGCCCTATGCGGATCACTCATAGCCCATAGTTCTATTTCTCCAACCTCAATTTTGGAGGATTGTGTGCGGATTTTATTCAGCAGAGCCGCTGTTTTCACTGCATAATCGTCTTTGTCTTCCTTGCTATTGATTTCATCCTCTGCTTCACTTGTTTTCAGTTCATTTTCAATATATCGGGTACAAGCCCTATAAACATCATTTCGTTCTTTGCTTTCCGGCCAAGTGGAAAATCCTGTAACATACCATTTGTCTTCCTTTTTCACCAGATCATGAGGTCCTCTGAAATATCCTCCGTTCAGGATAACAGATGCCCTGCTGCGGGTATCATTCAGTTTAAATGTCATGGTAACATTTTTTCCTATTTCCTGCTTTATGGACTTCCAGTATTTTGTGTTTTCCGCTTCAAGCAAAATGTTTTCAAGGGCTTCCTGGGGTATCGGGTCATATGTATTGATAAAAAACTGCTTTATTTCTTCAATATTCGGGGTGTCTGATCCGTATATGTTAAGAACGCGATACATGATATCCCTGATATCACTGTTTTTATATTCCTGGCCATATCCAGCGTCGATAAACGTAAAGTTTGCAGTGTCGATAATACAGCTTTCACCGTCTTTAAAAACAGCAAAATGCAGGATGTTTTCTCCCGGTGTAACAGTGTATAAAGGAGATGGCACCTGGGTAACTGTCTCCTTTCCGTCCGGTTCTATGCGCACAAGAAGGTACCTCACACCAAGGTCGCTAGTCTCAAACGTTGTATAAATTATATCTCCGGTGGTTTTAAGATAAGAAGCCTTAAATATCTTCCATACACTGTGAATACTGCCTTCATTATACAGAACTCTATTCTCACCTGTATTTGAATCATAGTCTGCCAGTGTAAAACGGGTACCACCTCCAGAGTTTTTACCGTCGTATGAAACCAGTATCCTTCCTTCATTGATATCATGGATAATAACTTCACCATCAAACAGTAGTTTCTCCGCTGATTCCCCACAATAAAGCCCCTTGGCTGTACCAACCTGCTCACCCTTGCTGGTTAGAATTTTGCTGCTGGCCTTACCTCTGTAAACAATATCACCCTCCTTGAATCTACCCCTCACCTTTATCATTTCCTTCGAAGGCCTATCATAAGCATAATAGTTTGCTGTAGTATCCAGATGAATATATAATGTACGATTATCAGATCCCCAGTTTGTATTGTATATATCGGTTTCATATGGCATAGGCACTTCCGATAAACTTCCTGCAGCAAGATCCAGAATTTTTACCGACTTATGGGAAACAAGAGCTAAAAGTTTACCGTCTTCCGACCATGCATGGCTTATTACAAATTCCGTTTTTCCTATGTTTACTGCCTTATTTTCACTCAGGTCAACCAGATATAAATCAATTAACTGTCTGGGCATTCCTATTAGAACAAGCTCATTCTTATCTGACATACTCTCATTTCTGATTTTATAGGCTACAAAATATTTAAGATCCTTAGAAATTGTCAGCGGGATCATTCGTTCCTTCCGGTAAAAATCCGAATCCATAAAGGTTTTTTCCAGGGAATTAAGCTTTATGGCCTCCTCGCTTATGACAGGTTTATATCTCGTTATTGCGGATTTACTTTCGAGTGCATTAAAGATCATTTCGTTCATACTTATATTAAATTTTGGGAAGAGGTCTCTTTCATTCTCAACTTTATCAGATACTGAAGATGTCAGTCCTATTACAGTAACTGCTGCTGCAATTACAATCATTATAACTACCCGGAAAACAGGTCTTTTACTTAAATTCATAATCAACCTGCCCATGTGTTTTATAGAATTTCCCTTACCCTTCAGCATCTTCTTTCATCTTCTTTCATCTTCTTTCTTTAAGATATTTTTCCTTTAGCATTGTTTAACCCTCTATCTCATTTTCCAATATAATCTCATAAGCTATATTTCTGCATCACTGTCTTACAACCTTCTTTGCTTTGTGTTCAAGTGGACCAAAAAGAACCAAAAGAACCATGTGAATTAGTAAAACCCTCTCCAACTAATCAGAGAGGGTTTTATGACGAAGTAACAACATTACAATAATCACTAATCCTAAAATAATTAACAAACCCCTTAGAATTCTAGAGAAAATAGCATTGTTGTATATATTATTGACATTGCCGGGCCGGATGTTTAAAGGCAAGTTTGCCGAAACATTTGTTGGAATGACAGTTACGCTGTTTTCTAAAATAAACCGTTCAAAATCCTCTTTGGTATTTGTCTGAGGGTTAGTAATATTGAATTCAGCCAAAATTCTCTTTCCGTTTAAGAGTTCGTCAGCTTTCGGTGAATACCCGCTCTTTTCAATTATTACCACTCCTTGTGGAGATAGTGGAACATATGAGTCCCCATCTTTTCTCAAGAACAGAAGTACAGTACTATCCCATTCATCCAGTCTATAATCATTTGACGATCTGACCGATTTGTTTTTCCCCCCAGGTGTCACAACGTAAAAATCTTTTGTCCCTTGATCTCCCTTAAGATAATAAAACACTTCTATCCGCCAGTAAGTTACCCAGCCTGAAATACCATCTGCTACTCCCTGTGACTCTCCAACTGGCCCAACAATCTTTCCCAGTAAAATGACATCGGAATTTTGGACCAGGTCGGATGTATTGAATTTGGCCCACGATGCAACAGTGGTAGGTATTCCAATCGATACAAGTAGCACAAGCGTAAGCACTAGAATAATAACTTTGGACTTCATAGATCGCCGCCTCCTTAATAAGGCCTGCCGTAAGATTATTTTTACAGGATGTCGCACAACCCTGATATATTTAAGGGTATAGGGCAACCCTCTAGCACATGCCGACAACTAATTCAATCTAGCATTCCACATGTTTCCTTGGATTCCTTCCCATAATAGCATCCATAAGTGTAAAAAAACCAGAGCGATTATGGCAATTATTTTCTTATCCCCCTCATCCTTATTGTCGACTGGACGATAGTGCTATTTATTGGTTTAGATGAATTTTGCGGATATTATGACGTAAAATAATAAGATTGAGACATAACTCAACTACACATTATGCTCATAATCTGTATGTACACTTTTTCAACACTCGATGATAGACTGGCATATCTTCGGCAACCGTAGACACAACCTCAAGTTTTCCGGCATGGATCATTTCTTTTATTCGGAAGGCGACCCAGTAATCACCAATTCCAAGTTGATATTTACCAAGCACCCGCCCGATTACATTTGCTTCCTGAAATTCCTCACCTTCTGCTGCGATTTCACGAAGGATAAAGCCATCATAGAGGGTTTCCTGTGCACTGATCAACTGTCCATTCAGCGTGGCCCGCAAAGGTGCGTTCTCCCTTTGAAGCTCCTGCCAATGAGATGCACAGCTTTGTTCAAATACCGGTAGTACAGGCTTTTGCAAGGCAAGATACCGATGCCATTCTCCGGGAGCAACTTCAAACCAGCCGCTTTTCTGCACAATATTTCCCTTTTCGTCAGCTTCCCATTCCGGGAGCTTGACAATAGAAACCTGTCTGCCATGCACTTTCCACTGATTCAACTGCCCCATGAACCAATAGAGTCCACACATTTCATCAGGCTGATTGCTGTACCAGACTCGAAGGGATTCTCCCGATGCTACGCGTTTCCGAACCGTTTTTAGATCTTCATTTACCCTTTTAAGTATTTCCTGAGCCACCTGACACCCCTCGGCATTCGGATAAACGCTGTATAAGTGTTCCAATGTCTGTTTCCGCTTGATACCAGGCTGATTCTCCGAAATATCTCCAACGCTCAGCACCAAATTGAATCCATAGATGTCTGCTGTATTTCCACTCAAAGGGGTAGCGCTGTCCCACGCCAAGTGTGCCTTTTCTTCTGCTTCTTGTCGAGCAAATTCTACTTCTTCTTTGGTTGGCTTGCTTCCATCCGCGTGACTAACGAATACGCCAATACACCCACCTTGATATTTCCCCTCGCCATAGTGCTGTGCCACTTTAAGACTTCCACAAGCACTATCGCTGAATACTATTTCAATCATATTATCCTCCTCTCAAATCCAGATCTGCTTATATGTCGGATCATATAAATAATCGTTAGTTCGTAGTTTCCTACTTATGCGAATTAATAGCATTTCCTTGCCTTACTTGGCTAAATATTAGCAATCATTATTGCTAGTGGATGGTGAAACATGAATAAAAGTACAAGAATGTAGGGTTAATCTAAACTCCTTTACAGATTAGATATCTTCGTTTCCTTCATTACTATCATCCTTTTTTAATCCCACAGTTCTCATGTTATTTAAGAAATTGACCAAACCCTGTGAACCAAGAAAGATCCCTAATCCTATGATGAATTCGGTTATTATCCCCACTGATCCAAGTAGTATAAATCCTGTAAAAGAATTAGGTAGTCCACGCATGGAACTCGTTAATGTGGATACTAGCCTCGGCAATGAACTGCCGATAAAGTAAAGCCCGAGAACAGAAAACGCTACTCTCTGTATTTCATTTACCTCTATACTCTCCTTAGAATGGTTTCCCTCTGTAACCATAATCGCAGATAATTTATCAGAAAAAAACCATAACAAAACTCCAAAGAGGATATATACCAATGAAAAAATGATATTAATGATACTTTCATGTACCATTTGGTCCGACGTTGCTGTAGAAACATAAAGTAGAACACTGGACAATACATTAATCCCTTGAATAATTATGTAGATACCAAGGATCTTGCAAGCCAAGCTTGCGACCTCACGATTACTCACTGTTCTTTCCCCCTTTTTACAATAAAGACGTGCATGCACGATTCGTGGATTCCCCCACAGTAAGCAACCTAGTCTTGATTTTGGGAATTATCCATACATGTCACTATTGGTTCAATAACATTTTTCATACTGTTTGCTTGAGTATTTTGCAGAATTGAAATGTTTTCTTCAGCACTTTTAGTTGCAGTGTTATTGCACCAGACAAGGCTTGTAATCGCCGGATCCATTATTTCTAAAAGGTGATAAAATTGATTTCCGCCTACTCCTCTCACCTTATCTACCGTCTGCTCCCCCTGACCCACAGTCGATTGTTCCCACCAACCGAGATCGTGTTTGAAGTTGCGTGATTCGAATATTTTCGTTCCGTCAGCAAACTGCCCTTCGTATACTTCAATTCTCTCCTTGCCGTCGGGTGTGACAAAACGCAAAAAGGCACCGTTATCCGTGTTGGCGTCGATAGTGAAGTCCATAGCCAAAAACATCTCTTCCTCCGGAATGGAGCGGGAGTGGGAGTACAGCATTCCCGCAGTTGCTACGGCTATCAGTACGATAAGCATCAAGACAATCCGTTTGGAAATAAAATTGGTCAAGCTAATCACCCCACCTTCACCTACTCACTTGATGATCCGTAGTGTTCTGCTTTGTGATGCATACCCCGTTTTCGCTGGGATTAAGGCTTACCAAAATACGATGATAGTGAATAACATAGTGTATCCAGTGTATCCGATGCGAGTTCATCAAGGGTTTACATACCGCCCCACCTCTGGAATTGCTGGCATCAGGGACTAATCAACCCGTCTTTGCCATTTTGCATATAAGCGTCGCCATTCATTGTGAAAAGATAATAATCATGCGACGAATTTAAATTTTTACTGCTATAGATTACTCGCAGCATATAGCACGCATCGAAGAAATCTATATCCTGTGGAGGATATAGGGTAGACTTTATCAAGTGATTGAATACTGTCACTTCCGCAAGCTGCCTGTATGTACCCTCTAACGGGGAAAGCGGACTTAACACCTCGCCATTTTTACCTAGTTTCATTAAACCATATGTGGTGGTAATCCCTCTAACACGTTTAAAAAAACCATCGGGAAGCGAAGCATCACCTTTAAAATCTTTAAACCTGCTTGTAAGCCATGAACTATCTGCACTGAAATATCCGTCATCAATGACAAGATAAGCGTTTCTTAGATGAGAACATTTTACAAATTTGATGTACACCCGCCTCAAACAAGGCCAGCGAACCAGCCAGTTGAGTAAGTCACGTTCCGTTTTTATAACTATTAACGGAAGCCATATCTGAAAATCTGGTCAAGTATAACTGGACTACTTACTATAAAATAGACCAATATAATCAGAACGAAGGAACCGATATACAGGCTGAACCTTGCAAGGTAAATACTCTCTTTCTTAATTAATGGGTGCAAAACGATCAGCAAGGTGCCAAAGCATAAAGTTATCAGTATGGTAAGTCTAGCTATAAAGTATTCCCACATATGAGCTCCTTTCTTTTCTTGAACACTCATGTTCACCATGTAAAATTAAAATATTATCCCACTTTTCCTTTACGCGATATCACTAAAGCTCCCGTTCCTATTCCAATGAGTGCAACGACCCCAATTAATGGAGCAAAACTAAAATTCAAATTATTCTGTTGGGTATTCTGAATTTGGTTCATAGCATCTTTATATTCTACCGTCTGTGTCTCAGTAGCTGGGAGAGGATATAACTGGACTGGACCGTTTGGTCGTCTTACGTAAGCAGTACCACTATTAAAATAAAAGTCGTTTTCTGTACCGCCTGAATTTACGTACCATTGAATGTAGGCTAAATCTCCAAGCAAACCAGGAGTTGGAGCATTAAGCGGTTCTAACGTCAAGGTGTTGTAGTCCCCACTTGTTGCCTTAAACAATAGACTTTTTCACAGGTACCTCCCCCAAAAATGATCCCGGAGTTCCCCAGGAGATCGTCTTGGATAACTTAAATTATTGAGCAGCAGGTTTCTCCGCCCGAACACGCTTGCTTTTTAGCTAAACTCTCAGAAATATCCTGGTTATCATTAGAATGAACCAATAACTATTTTACCATCTGCAGCATACAGCGGAATTTCTCTTTTTTCAAATTTACCCATTTCTTGCATTGCTATCGCTTCTTCAGGTGTTTTGGGCCGTGGCCTCATGAGATCCTCATATTTTACGTAACCGGAGGTACCCTTGGACAAAATATTTTCATTACCTCCCACTCAGCCTCTGAAATCTTAGGTATCTCCGACATGACCCTCATCTCAATTACATTTGTAGTTATTATTACATATGTAAGTCTATTTATCAATCTTTTTCGTAATGGGGTTATAATGCTCGTTCTATTGAGTTAGTTATTAGATCAATATAATGCTTCCATTATCGTATTATATTAAGTGGCTTGATTTTTCCACCGATACCTCCGGCTTTATCAGTTACCAAATTACCTGTACGGAATACTGAGAGCAGAAACCCAATAAGGAACATATTGGTAACAAGGGCTCGCCCTCCATGAGAGATTAGTGGTAAGGAAACCGGAGAAAAGAGCAAAAAACCTAAGTTAAAAGCAATATAAGACATTAATTGAACAGCAAATGTTGAGATAATCGCGATTGAAACCAATAATCCTAGTACACCTTTTTGCTTCTTGCAAAGAAGAACAGCACGTATAATAAAAGCTGTGAATATCGCAATTATTCCGATAAGCACAATCCATCCGAGTCTATAAATCATGTAAGTCAAAAGAAAATCGGTATTGGCTGCAAGCAACTGTGATGCCGGATATCCTCCATAATCACTCATCGGCAAGCCTTCACCAATAAACCGCGAATGGGACAAAAACTGTTGTATCGTAGTCCTAATATATTCAACCCCAGTCGGGTCAAGCACTGAATTCAACATTTCTCGGCCTCGGGTACTATTTCTGCCAAACGCCGTGAAAAGGTAAGAAAAGTAATGTTCTTGCATTCTTTTCAAAACTTTCCCTTCGCCCATCGTCATTATAAACGATGTAGACAAAACGACGGCAGCCGAGATATACATAATAAGTATTGCAAATAGTTTTCTTACGTTAAACCAATCTTTCTCAACCGCCGCCGTCAAAATCATAAGGCAAGCAGTACAAATCAAAAAGGGTACTGTTAGACTAGGCACGATAGGGTCGAGCACCGCTAAGTATGCAGGAATAATAAAAGCTGCGCCACAAAGAATAAGTCCGCTATACCCTTCATTTCTCATCTTGTAAACAAATCCAACAAAAGCGGTAGGGAACAGCAACAGCAGATAAATCGTAGATGTCGCCTGGATTTCCTCTGTAAACAAACCAGAAGCTAACGTTATTGCACAGAGCGCAAAAAAAACAATTCTAGGGTACTTCCCAATGATTGTGAAGTCTAAAAAATAGGCAACAAACATTACAAGGATTGCAATACCTGACCATATAATCTGCTCTTAAAACATCTCTGCTCCGTAATTAACATATTTAACAGCAAGCCCCAAAAGAAGCATAGTAGCTGTCATTACGAACAGCGGCCAATCCGGCCTAGGTCTATGAGCGCGGTCAAGCTGTTCCCCGACAACAATAGGGTTAACTTGCTTCTCACCTTTCACTGGCTTTTCTTTTGATATGTCAAGCTCTCAATGCCAATACACTTTTTCCGTTGGCGAGAACTGAAAACTCTAAATTTGAGGCGTTTTGGTCTTATACAGACTGATACACACCTGTACCAACAGCTTTTTAGGGGTGTGCACCAGAGCCATCGACGTCTTCAATCCACAAAGTTCGCGTAGCTATCCAGTTCGCAAGTTCTTCGGGTTTGCTAAAGCCCCATACACTATTCCCTAAGTTCTCTTTCATTTTCATGGTCTGTTCTTGAGAATAGACAAACTCTAGACACAATGACTCTTTGCGGTTTTTAACCCATCGACATAAGCATTATCTACAATGTCTTTTACAACAGAGAATTAATTCGAATATACTCCTTTTATTCTAAGAGTCTCCGCCTATTGCTTCAGCTCAATTGTAAACTTACAATCTTCCAGGAGCTCCTCATTTTCAAACGTGCTTGTACTGGCATAATATCCTTTACTCAAGTCAAGAAGCGGGTAGACCTTAGTGAACTCGTTCGGGTGCGCCGCGTCCCTTCGAATATCAAAGTTTTTGGCTGCCACGTTTTCCCCTGAAATGTAAAAAGCACTACCCTGATGATACGGCGCTTTGCCTTCTGCCGTGTACCGAATCACCGTTTCTCCGTTCTCGTTTACAATGTCTTTAATAATCAGTTTGCCCATCTTTCCCTGGGAAAGCTCAAATGGGAATTTGCCATCTAAAACTCTGCTTACGCTGGGGATTTTTATGGTTTGGGCAACTTGGGTCTCCTGATCCTTATGCTCCAAGTTAACCTTAATATCTTTGGTTAAATTATTAACGCAAGGTATAACGGTAAGATAGTGCGGGATGCCGTTTGCTTTTTCAAACTGGATCGACCCTGTAAAAGAGCCTATACCACCACCCTCCCCTGCGCCTTTAGGCGCAAGCTCCACGCCTTGATCATCAAAAACAATCCATTGATAATGAGTGCTGGTAAAATCCTTTTGCGTTATTTCCGGATCCTTATAAACACCACTGTAAAATATAGTTGTATCAATGGGGGATAAAACCACTTTTTCCATCGTGATTACCCGGTCCGGGAGATCAACCTTTACATTTGTATTAAAGACCTTGCTGTTGTTAATCAGCTCATCCTTTGACACAGTAAAAGCGAACTTCCAATTCCCCTCTACCCCCAACATTTCTTTGACATTGATATCAACCTTCAGCTTATTAAGGAATGCAGAAGCATCATATTCAAACTCACCGCTACCGATGTAAGTAAAATCATCGATAAATTCCCCGCGGGCACCCCCTCCCCCGAGGCGACTGCCATTAACTTTCGTAACCATAAACAAATCCGCCAAATTCAGATCTTTATTCTCGATTTTGCTATCGCTTTTAATGGTATAGCCAAAAATAAACTTTGTGTCATCTGCCAGAGCTTCATTAATAGTAACCGTGATGCCATGATCGGTCACACTTTTGTCCACAAGTTGGGTATAGGCTGCATAATCTCCTTGATAGCCAAATTTATCGCTAATCATCTGAAGAAACGAATTTACCGAAGGAATGTTCTTGGCCAAAACAGGGGATGTCGTCTCAATCGCGATAACTGCCGCCAGCAAGATAGCTGCCGCGATGGAACCGATTCGAAGGATTTTAACAGATCGGATGATACTGATTTTTCGATTAAGCTTTTTTTTGATTCTGTCTCTTTGCCATTCAGGCACTTCATCCGCAGCGGGATCAAGTGCATCTTCATTCTCATCCAGCCGGAAATAATTTAACAGCTTTAAGATATCTTTTTCTTCCAGCAGCAGCTCCTTCTCAGACATCACAGCATTTCTCCTTTCAATAAGACCAACTTTTCCTTTAAATAGTGACGACCCCTTGAAAGCCTTTGATCCACGACATTCCTGTCCACCGAAAAAGTCCTGGCTATGTTCTCTATTCCTTCACCCAGAAAGTAGCGCCGGATAAATATTTCCCGGTCTTCATCCTTCATATCGTTGATCGCATTCATAAGTTCTTTTCTGTTTTCCTTTGTAACAACGATTTCTTCTGTTGAGACCTCTTCATACATATTTCCATCGATGAAACTTTCCCATTGACTTTGTTTGTAAAGCTTTCTCTGGCAATCAATCGCCTTATATTTTGAAATGGCCGCGATCCAGGATTTGAAATTGCCTTTTGTCTGATCAAAACTGCCGATATGACACCACACAAGCCAAAAGACATCGTTCATACACTCTTCAACCATTGCTTCACAGTCATTTGAAGGAAGCACGTTCCGTATCACTTTGCAAACCAGGTTGCTGTAATGGTCCACAACAAATTCCAGTGCTCTTTTATTTTTCTTTTTTAATTTCACAATAAAATTCAGGTCATCCATCCTTTGTTTCGCCATCCTCTTCAAATCCTCAT
>LOEW01000166.1 GCA_001516045.1 Desulfosporosinus sp. BRH_c37 | reverse complement strand
GGATCAAGGAACAAACGGGTAAAGACCCGATGATATGTCCACATTGTGAGAATTGCTATGAATACAAGGGAGAAGTGTGTCTAAAAGAAGGGAAATTGGAAATCAAATATGCAAGTGACGAGACCTCAAGAAACTACATGGAAAGGATGATTTATAATTTCACCGGTATCGAAGTCGCGAAACCCCAAAAAGAAGAAGAAAAGAGATCAAAACTCCAGGAAGATAGGGGAAGATCAGGGAGTGATCAGTTATATATGTTTGGAGTGTCATGAATCTGAGGATATCCCATTAGACGTTGTCAGAACGATGGATGCAATGGATGATGGGGATCCGACGGTACCACCACAGTTTAGTTGTGAGAAATGTGGGGGCAACATGTATCCAGTGTATTATAAGGGTCTTCATGGTAATGAGTATAAGATTACGGATGTCATAGACTGAATAAAAGGACCGAGGCGCAGCCGAGGTTTTTCTTAAATTCTCTGCGTCGTCAATGATCAACACACTCACATTTTGGCAGGGGGACAGGTTTTGGAGGTAGCGTGAGGTGTTTCAATGTGCATTGTTAACCTGTTTTAAAAGCTTTGCCATATTTTTCCCAAGGATTTGGAAAGTCTGAATCCCTTCAGCATCATTTTGGACATCGCCTGGATCGCGGGATAGGGTCATATTCCAATAATTTGAACTGCAAATAATCATTTCGGCTATGCCAAAGAAGAAGTTGATGGCAGAATAAGCGAAGGTTGATCCAGCTCTACGGGCTGAAACGACGGAAGCTGCAACTTTTCCCTTTAGCAGTGTGCCCCCGTTGGACTTCGCTACATAACCGCAACGGTCGATGAGGGCTTTAACTTCCGTGCTAACATTACTGAAGTAGGTAGGTGAACCGATAATAATGCCATCTGCTTCTTCAATTTTCTGAATGAAGGTATTCATTTCATCGTCTTTGCGCGAACAGCGGTTATCTTTAGTATCCCGACATTTGCCGCAGGCCAAGCAGCCAAAGACTTTGCGTCCTCCCAATTGGACGATTTCCGTCTCAATTCCTTCCTTTTCTAATTCCGCCAAGACAATTTCGAGGCTTTGAGCAGTATTGCCCTTAACCCGAGGACTTCCATTAAATGCTACAACTTTCATATCTGATCACTCCCTACATTTTGATTAAGTAATTAAAAACAATAATAAACAAAATAATAATGATTAGCAAGTCTCCTTTTATTATTCAATAGGTTAAGAACTCTAGTTCATTATGCAAGAAGGGATTAATATATGCAAAAAGAGGGAACCCCAAGGGAAGACTTACTCTTTTTGCATATATTTTCAGGCTGAAATGCAAAATCCACAAAATTATGTCAGCGCTTCGTGTTATGATATATACAGCGAGAATAATTTATCCACTAGCGATTGAACTGCGAGATGCTTATGCAGATGCTTGGTTAGTTTATGCTGATTGTCAAGGAGGTAACAACAGTTGTTTATTGTTGATCGATTTGAAGGAGATTGGGCGATTATCGAAACGGAAAATCGTGACACATTTAATTTGCCCCGTTTCGTTTTACCGCCTGGTATTAGAGAAGGGGATGTAATAAGTATTGAGGTGGAAATTGACTTAGAAGTGACCAAGGAACGTACAGAAAAATCTAAACGTAGGTTAAATAACCTTTTCGATGAGTAGTAAGGAGTTAACACAATTGTTATTTCATAAAAGGCCGTTAATCTTACCCTTGCTTGTCTTGTCTTTCTTTCTGTTCTCTGGCTGTGGTAGAACAGAAAAGGTTATTACTACAAGTGCGGCACCGATCCAGACGGATAAGGGAAACTTGTTACAAGTCCATTTTATGGATGTTGGCCAAGCGGATAGCATTTTAGTTATTGCACCTAACGGTCAGACATTGCTTGTTGATGGTGGAAATACTGATGACGGACCAAGGGTAGTAAGTTATCTCAAATCCCTGGGAGTCAAAGAGCTTTCTGCTGTAGTTGCGACTCACCCACATGAAGACCATATTGGAGGATTAGATACCATCCTTCACAATTTTCCGCCAAAACAGATTTATATGCCAAATGGTACTTCAACAACAAAAACGTTTGAGGATTTTATAAACGCAGTCAATGCCAGTGGCGCTAAAAAAATTAGAGCTAAAGCTGGAGGCAAGCTAGATGTTTCTGGTATATCAGGTATATTTCTGGCACCTAATAGTGACCAATATGAAGATCTCAATAACTACAGTGCTGTCTTAAAGATTACTTTTGGTAAGGTTTCCTTCCTATTAGCAGGAGACGCCGAAGAGGTTTCAGAAGCAGAAATGTTGAAGAACGGGCAGGATTTACAGGCTACAGTTTTAAAGGTTGGACACCATGGTAGCACGAGTTCAACAACAAGTGCATTTCTGAAAGCTGTTTCTCCAAAGTACGCAGTGATATCGGTTGGAGTTAATAATGATTATGGACATCCTGCCCAAATAACCTTGAATAAATTAGCTAATGCAGGAGTGCAAGTCTATCGGACGGATCAAGGGGGAACTATTGTTGCCACTTCAGACGGAGATACAGTAAAGGTAACTGTTTCCATCCCACCATCACCCGCTAAAACCGTACAGCCACTTCCAACAATATCTACAGGATCAGTAATAATCTCAAATATTGATTTAAGTGGAGAAGTTGTTACTATAAAGAATAATAGTGATAAAGCGGTTGACTTAACTGGTTGGAAGTTAGTGAGCGAAAAAGGCAATCAAACCTTTAATTTTCCATCGGGTACAACAATACCTGCGGATGGGACGCTGAAAGTAGTGAGTGGTAAGGATGCCCAAGCAGGAACAAGTGTCCTGGTTTGGACGGAATTAAATATCTGGAATAATGATGGTGATCCAGGAGCACTTTACAATGCTCAGGGGCAGTTGGTTTCCCAAAAATCATAAAGACTCATTGGAGAGGTTTTTCATGAAGGAAATATTTTCTTTTAAAATTAATATTATAGAATGTGAAGAAGAGAACTTTAGAAAAAGTATTCTTGCTGATAACCTTTGCCGAGGAAGAATTCTAGCAATAGTAATGATTGGACTTGAGACTATCTTAGCCGTGATTGATGTTAGCGCATCAATTTTGGAAGTAGACAATCGATTTCACTTTAGCTATTACTTAATAATGTATTTGCTTATGATATGTATAAACATTATCCCATTAATATTAATTAGAAGGTTTAAGGATTTTCAGGAAAAACCAGTTAGGCAACTAAGAAATCTGGAGATAGGTCTAGTAGCTTATATAACTTTAGTAATGTCTTGGGGTAGTATTGTATCTCTGATGGATCAAAAATTATATGGACAGTTAATGGTTTTTATGGTAAACATGATTATCTGTTCTGTAATGTATTTTTTAGATAACAGAAAGATATTAGTTCCCTATGTTTGTTCTGTGCTAATCCTCATATTTGGATTGCCGTTCTTTCAAAATTCGAAGGATGTTCTTATTGGGCATTATGTGAATCTATGTATTTTTATATTTATTTCTTGGCTAGCTTCTAGGATTATATTTCTTAGCTATTGCAACAATTATCGGAGTAAGGCATTGTTGGAGAAATCAAATATTTTACTTGAAAGAGAGATCGAACAGAACACTATCATCAATAGGAAACTTACTACAGCCAATCTTCAGCTTAAAAAACTAGCCTTAGTTGATGAACTCACTGAAATACCAAATCGAAGAAGTTTTCGGAATCATATTGACATGGCGTTTGAAACATATTTCAAAGAAAAATCGTTATTATCAATCATAATGGTCGATATTGATTATTTCAAACAATTTAATGATTATTACGGTCACAACGAGGGGGATAGAGTGCTCAAAGTAGTAGCTAATCAGATTAATTCTATTGTGAGACATAATATGGATTTTGTTGCTCGGTGGGGTGGAGAAGAATTTATTTATGCGTCTTTCAATACAAAGGAAGAAGAGATCGGAGAAATTGCGGAAACAATTAGAAGTAAAGTGTTTGAACTTAAAATTTCTCATGAATCTTCAAAAACTTTGGACTATATTTCAGTTAGTATTGGTACTTGCTCGATTGAAGTAAGTGGGAAGGCCGATGTTAGTAAAGGCATCGAACTTGCTGACAAGGCATTATATTTAGCGAAAACAAGCGGGCGTAACTGTGTAAAAAGGTGGAGCTTGCAGTAGAGAACTTAAAGAAAGGGAGATTGAAAATGACTTTTATTCTGGTTGTAGATGATCCAATTGCCAAAGATCATATTGGAGAATATGAATTTGATACCTTGCAAGAAGCAAAAGAATTTGCACTTGATCTAATTAGTATCGAAGAGAAAAACGGAAAAAACTATAGTTATTATTTAATGGATAGTCAAAATAATAATTACAATATACAAGAGTAGTTTAGGATAGCTGGCTCCAGGTTTATCTATGCAGGACATAAGGCAATTCTTGAATCTAATAGAAAAAATTTAATTGGGCATTCTAAGAGTTGTTTCCGGCAAAAGAATGAATGAGGAGGAATGGCAATTGAGAAGACTGGCTGCAAGCATTTTGGCCTTGGCTTTGTTGGTTCTAAGCGCCACACCTGTCTTCGGAGCTGTTGATCAAGGCAAGTTGAAAGAGATTAAAGCCCTCAATCAGCAAATGTACAGTATAAAAGCTCAGATTATCGACAAGGAAGTTGAGGCCGGAATACTGGATCAAGCAAAAGCCGAAAAAATCAAGAACGCCATGCAAGAACGTCAACAAAGAATTGAACAGGATATTGACAAAGGCGAATTTCATGGTTTTGGGTACAAAAAGGGCTGCTGCCGCAAATCCTCTGATGCTCAAAAAACCGAGTAAACTCATTCACTGCTGACCTTACTGTCGGATAACAACTTGAAGGAGCGAACCCTAAGGAATTTGGGTTCGCTCCTTTATCACATATCCTATCCTCATAGGCCGAATGTCTTATAAAGTTCTAGGATTTGCGCACAATCATTTACTAAATCTATCACATGAACGCATCCTTGGCCTTTACCCAAAATACCAGCTATTTCTTTTTTGGCTAGATCCCGTAAATTAATGCCCTGTAGGTTAGCTAGTAAAGCTGCTGCCTCTCGGCATACTAGGTCTGGAGCACGCAGAAGAACGCCATCGGCTTCAACTACATTAAAACCATCTAATTTTAGACTCACATTGACCTCATGGAAAGAATCACTCAAATTCCCAGTCAATAAGTATTGACCCTTCCCCAAATCAAAGAGACTCTGGGTTTTAAATCGTACAAACAAATTCCCGTCCCGATTACTTTCCCCTACATAATCGTACCAGCTCTGAGTTGTTCGGTCCAAGTTGCTAAAAAACCTACAGGAGCCTAAATAGAATTTCTTCCACTTTTGTACATAGTCTGTTTCTGAAGTAAAGCCACGCTCTTTTAGGAGAAAAGTTTCGGCATCGATAAACCCTTTTACGGTTTCGGAAAAGAGAGCGACTGCAAGAGAGTCATTAAGAAATGCCGCAGCCTCTTTAAGCGCGGGACCGGCACTGAAGTAAGCTTCTGAGCCATGCAGGGGAGTAACTAGGCGGGAGCGGCAATTCATTGGTTCTGAAGACCGCTGTTCTTCCCACAGGGCTTCTTTAATGATAAAGGAATTAACGTCGACTAAAAGATGGGCGACAGCTTCTCGGTAAGTATCAACATAACTAGTTTTTGCCTTAAGAAGTCTGTTATCGCTTCGGCGCACCTCCGTGTACCAATTGCGTTGAAAGAGATTTTTCACCCTAATCCTCCTCCATATATTTATAAGTCTGAATATTTTTTCCTTTTGCTTAAATTCCTTCTATTTTGTGATAAGTAATTGTTTTTTCTAAGTATATCGTCCAAGTTTAAAAGGCTTGGTCAGTGAAGGAAAATTTGAGATTGAAGCGAAGAATTGAAAGAAGGTTGGCATGACCAATTGCCAGCCGGGGAAAACTAGATAAGGGTGATGATTAATGATAAAAATACAGCGAGGTGGGATTGAAGGAATGAGAGAAGTTGATGAGCGTCAAAAAGAGCGGAAATGCCTATCAGAGGAGCTGGCGGCCCAAGGTATCCGAGATAAGATGGTTCTAGAGAGCATTTGTACTGTGCCACGCCATATGTTTGTCAGTCCGGAACTGGCCGATTATGCCTATTATGACGCCCCACTATCGATCGGGCAAGGGCAGACGATCAGCCAGCCATTTATTGTTGCGCTTATGCTGGAAGCTATGCTACCAAGTAGGGCAGACCGAGTACTGGAAATCGGAACTGGGTCTGGCTATGCAGCTGCTGTACTTTCGCACCTCGTTCACAGAGTATATACCATTGAACGGCATGCAGAGCTGGCCAAGGAGGCCTACGCACGTTTTGCATCTTTGCAGTATGATAATATAACGGTGCGAGTGGGAGATGGTACCAAGGGTTGGCTGGAGGAAAGCCCGTTTGATGGTATCATAGTTGCAGCCGCAGGACCGACTATACCGAAGTCCCTGAAGGAACAGTTGGCCGTGGGGGGACGACTTGTTATTCCGATAGGGGAGGAGGGGCAGCAGAAACTTATGCGGGTATACCGGTCATCCTCTGAGGAATTTCTAGAAGAGACTCTTTGTCATGTGCGTTTTGTGCCCCTAATTGGGGAAGAAGGCTGGGCTGAGAAGATGAGAAGTTAAGGATTTTAGCTGCTTTACCCTTGTGGTAATGTTAGTATATCAGTAGTTGACCTGCGTTAAGGGCTTTGCCTAAAGGTAGTATCTGATCAGAATTATGTGTGTGTTCGAAGAAAATTAGCGTTCCGATTGTATTTTACGGCTTGGATCTCGGCTAAGATAGCAAGTGCGATTTCTTCAGGTGTTTCTCCCCCGATATCCAGTCCAATGGGAGTATGAATTTTGCTTAAGGCCGCGTGCGCCACCCCTTGTGCTTCAAGATGTTGGAAACATAACGCGACTTTTTTACGGCTACCCACCATTCCGAGATAGCGGTTTGGCTTTACGATTGCCGTTGCCAGAGTCGCTTCGTCCAGGGTATGTTCGTATGTACATATCACAATAGAGGTATTTTCGTTTGTTGTGAAGCCTTTGAGTTCTGTGACAATATCCCCGGGTATTAACTCATCAGCTGATGGAAACCGTTCTCGGGTGAGCATCTCGGGCCTGTCGTCAAGGATTGTGATTGTATACCCTAAAATCTTAGCCAGTTGATAAAGTGCAAGAGCAATATGACCGGCTCCGGCAATCAGTAAATGATTTGCCTGTTTAAAAACACGAATAAATATTTCAATCTCACCGCCACAAACCATCGCAAGTTTCTGGGGGTCACTAGAACCAACCTCAAACTCATAGCGTACAGTCTTAGAAACTCCTTGTTTAAGGCATTTGGCAGCTTCAAGCGCCGCCTTGGACTCCACAACTCCGCCACCGATCGTGCCTCCGAGTAAGTGTCCATCAAGGTCAACGAGCATCATACTGCCAGCCCCTCGGGGGCAAGAACCTTTTGTTTGGGTAATAATAATTAGAGCCACTTCTTCACGATGTTCAAGGGCCTGCGCCAATCTTTGGATTACAAGGTTATTCAAAATCTAACACCTCACTAAATAAAATAAAGCAAATGCAAAAGATTAACATTATAGATTACCTATAGTTTGAAGGTACTATTAATATTGGAAATATTCTGTGATGAAATGCATAAATCCTTCTCTATTATAAAAATAATTAATTAGGACTGGACATTTGTCTTGACCAGGGACTCGGCGATACCAAATCCTATAGCGTTATGGTATTCATTATGAACTGTGCGCTTTGGCGATACTCTATCCTACGCCGGTAGGTATTCCTTTCGGGATCACGGCTTCGGCGATACTCATCCTCAGCGCAGTAGTATTCGTTAAGGGCCGTGCGCTTTCGGCGATACTCTCCTCTGGAGACTATCGTACTGGAGACTATCGTATCGACAAGTAAACAAACGAAAAGACTATCTCTTCGAGGTAGTCTCTTCTGGTATCCATCCATGCTCTATTCTTCAACGATTTGACGTTAACGTGATTTTTTACGATCCCTTTAGTAGTTCTGGCAAATAAGTAGCAATCCCTGGAAAAATCATCAGCAGGATTAACAATATCGTTATTGTACCTAGGAATGGCCATACACCTTTAAAGATTGTTTCCAAGGGAATCTCTGGGGCAATTCCTTTAATAATATAAACATTCATTCCAACTGGAGGGGTAATAACACCCATGCCTACTACCAAAACTACAACGACCCCAAACCAAATCGGATCATATCCCAGGGTATTAACTACCACAGGGAAAAATATCGGAATGGTAAGTAAAATTAGTGCTAAAGCATCAATAAAGCAGCCTAGTATGAGGTAGATGAAAAGAATTATGCCCATAATAGCATACGAGGGCAGGGGAAGAGCTCCGACCCAATTTGCCAGTTCAAAGGGCACTCTGCTAATAGCCATAAACCGACCAAACATGACAGCTCCAGCAAGCATTAGCATAATCATAGCGCTAGTTCGAGTAGTATCAATTAAGGACTTTTTCAGGTTTTCCCAACCAAGTCGCTTTTCTAAAAGACTGACCATTAGTATGCCACCAGCACCTACAGCGCCTGCCTCAGTGGGCGTAAACCATCCGGCAAAAAGGCCACCTACAGAAAGAATAAATATCGCTAAGGCTTCCCCCAATCCTCCCCGCAAAGAACTAATTCTTTCCCGCCAGCTTGATTTGCTACCAGCTGGTCCGAGATTCGGGTTACGTAAAGTAAGCAAGTAAATCATGCCCATGTTTAAGATGGTTAGAAGAATCCCAGGAACTATACCTGCCATAAAAAGGGCTCCTACAGACTGTTCAGTTGCTGTGCCATACAAAATAAAAATGACACTTGGGGGAATCATAATCCCTAAAACGCCTCCGGCAGCAATACTGGCTGTAGATAATGACTTGTCGTAATGATATTTATCCATCTCTGGCAGAGCAATAGCCGCCATTGTTGCCGCTGTCGCGGTATTAGAGCCGCAAATCGCTCCGAAAACAGCACAAGCTGCTTGGGTGGCAATTGCCAGACCCCCAGGCAAATGTCCGATCATTTTATAGGCAAAAACATAGAGACTTGTGCCAATTCCTGAATAATAAGCCAGAAACCCCATCCAAACAAACATGGCAATAACACTCAGCGAATAAGAGGTAAAAGTATTATATAGTTCTTTGGCCACCATGTCCAAAGAGGCAGGTACTGAAGTGAGGTAGCTGAATCCAACAAAGCCAACGAGTGACATGGCATAGGCAATTGGCATGCGTAGCATTACTAAGCCAAAGAAAATTGCGATTCCAATTAGCCCAACTAAAAATACACTCATCGTGTCACCTTCTTAGCTGGATTGATACCGAATAATTCTTTGAAGGAAACCAAGGATTTAAACAGGAGCACCAGACAAAGCCCCAACATACCAAAAGCAATCAAATAAATAAAGGGATAAACAGGTATTTCTGCTGAGGGTGAAACAAGCCCTTTTATCTTCATAGCTTGAGCAAATTTTCCAAGGGACCAGGCTGCAGCAATCCACAATATTAATGAAGCGGCATTAACGAAAACATTTGCAATGGATTGAATTCTTTGAGGAAAATATTCCATAATAAAGCTAACTGCAATATGACCATCTTGAAAAGCACAGTGCGCTAGAGCCAAGGCCACTCCCATTGCAGTTAAAAAGCCTACTAGTTCGTAAGTTCCTAAAATAGGGTGGTGGAAAACCGCTCGTAAAACTATATTAACTACAATCAACAGCATCACAGAAAAAATACATAGTCCGGCTAATTTGTCCAAGATGCTGCTTACTCCTTTAATTATGCCAGATAATTGCTTCAATTCCAGGTCCCCCTCAGGATTTACTTATATTCCTTGTTATATTGATCGGCAAGATTTTTCACTTTATCCAAAATCTCTTGTCCCTTTTGTCCTTTTTGATTCATTTGGGCTACAAAATCGTCCTGAATTGGTTTTATCAAACTAATCCATTTATCTTGTTCTGCTTGAGAAAGGGTAATGACTTCCATCCCTTTTTCATTGACAGCATACTTTAATGCGGACTCATTTTGTTTATCCCATAAACCCATGGCGACTTCTTCAAAGAACTTCTGATTAACGGCTTCGATTGCTTTCTGATCTTTAGGGTCCAGTGAATTCCATTTGTTTAGGTTCATAGTTATATAGAATAAATTGTTATATAGGAAAGGTGATAAAGTCAGATATTTGGTTACTTCTGCCTGTTTCCAGCCTTGCAGGACCTCAATAGGACCTAAATTTCCCTTTGCAACACCCTTTGATAATGCTTCGTAAGCTTCAGATTGAGCCATAGCTACTGGCGTGGCTCCAAGAGCTGTAAGACTTTTAGCGCTCAGACCCGTAGCTCTAATTTCTAATCCTTTTAAATCCTGGAGAGCACGTACAGGTTGTTTGGTATATAAATCCCCAGGGCCAGTTGTGAACACCATCATCAACTTTGTATCTTGAACTTCCTTGGGATTTAACTGTTTGATCCCTTCCCAGGCAACTTTACTGGCAGCCTTAGAATTTGCGTACTTAATACCTGGCAGTTCAAAAGCTTCCAACACGGGGAAAGTGCCCCGATTATAAGAGAAACATGAAAGACCCAGATCTGCTATTCCATTGACAACCCCGTCATAAACTGCATCAGCCTGCAAAAGTGTATTTCCCGGGTAGCTGGTGATTTTTACTCTGCCTTCAGTTGCAGTCTCGATCGCCTTGGCCCAAGGCTGAATTAGCTCTTTCTCAGCTGGGTGTGTGGCAGGAAAGAAATGTGCTAATTTTAGTTCTACTGTTTGAGATTTTGTTGCAGTCGGGGCAGCTGGAGCAGATGCTTTCTGTCCACATCCAGAAACAACGACCAAAATCAGTGCCAGCAACCCTAGTAGAATCCATCTCCCAAATGACCTCAACTTTATTGATTTGCTTAACCTTTTTTTCACAATTACCTCTCCTTTTTTAGTTGTATTTCTAATATAAAAAAACTCCTAATAATAGGAGTTAAAAAAGCTGTGCAACTCCCAATATCCGTATCAAAAGACACGGATATTGGGTATAAACTCACATTCTTATTTCCTACCGTCCTAAAACTGTCCTACACTATTTAAAACAACCAGTATCTACCGTTACTCATTATCCTACCATTCTACATCTATATACCCGAAGTCAATCTACTTAAAAACACTCATTATATATTAATATGTAATCTACTGTAGAATAATACCATACTTCTTTGTAAAAATCCAGTTAGTATAGCTCCATACGACGAGACGATTTTCTAAGACATTTGCTGGAGGCCGCTATCTCCTGGCTTGGTTATTAAACATAGTGGATCCGTCACCGAGAACCAGTATGGGTCTGTTGAAATGGGTTCAATGGGGCAGTTTTTTATTAAGAAAGGCATAATACATTACTAGTGCTAATAGAGCAAAAATGGCCGAGCTGCCATACATGTAGATATAACCCATTTTTTGGGCAATGAAGCCGAGCGTAATGGCACCCAGACCAATGCCCAGATCCATTGCAACTGCAAAGGTTGCGTTGGCGGCTCCTCTACGTTCGGGTGGCGATAAGGATATAACCAGGGCGTTTAAAATTGGCTGTACGGTTCCAAAACCTAGGCCATAAACTACACCAACGAGCAGAAACGTAGGTAAGGTAGAAGCTTTAATCAGTAATAGTAGAGCAGCAGCTATGAGTAATATTCCTGGAGCCAGGAATTTCCGCGCACCATATCGGTCAGCCATTTTTCCGATAGTCGGACGACCTAACAGCAATACCAGGGCATAAACCGTAAAAAATACCCCTATGTTTTTAACTCCGCGGTAGTCCGCGTAAAAAGGTATAAAGCTTACTATTCCACCGTACGTTAAGGTAATAAAGAACAAGACCAGAGCCGGAGGTATAGCACTCTTTTCTAGGATTACACCTTTTACTGGTGGGATTCTGGTTCCTTGCCCATTTTTATGTGGTATTTCATAATTGATAAAAAACGAACCCGCTAAGGCAAGGCCGGCTAAAACTGCTGCGCCTGTAAATAAGATGGAGTAACTGCTGTACTCGACCAGGTATAACCCTAATGCCGGTCCTAGAGACATGGCGATCGTGGAGGCAATTCCGTAATATCCCATTCCTTCTGCTCGCCTAACAGCCGGTATTACGTCTGAAGCCATGGTTCCGGTGGCGGTAGTTGATGCACCCCAGCCAATCCCGTGAACTAATCTTAGTGCTAGTAAGGTAATAATAGAGAAGGCAAGGTTGTAAGCAAGTATTGAAATAAGGAAGATCCCAACCCCAAGGATAAGTATTAATCTTCGTCCCTTCCGATCAAGCAGGTTACCAAACCAAGGGCGTACCAAAACGGCGGAGAGCGAAAAAATGCCAACCATTGTTCCGGCCACTGTCTCGTTAGCCCCTAAGGTTTGGGCATATAAAGGAAGCGTCGGTAATAGCATGTACATTGACAAAAACATCAAAAATGACACGACCAGAATTAGGAAGAAGGTCTTGTTCCATATCTGAGCTTCTGGCGCGGGATTTGCTTTGAGCATTTACAGCCCTCCTTAAGTTGTATGTTTTTTTCAGCCCAAAATCGTGACCGAGCTAGAGGCCATTATTTTACTATTAGGCTTCTCTATTGTACTTTGATTTGTTGGTGGAGTCTAGCGTCCCCGAAGCAGAATAGGGAACACCCACTTTAAGAAGTGGGTGTCTCGAACGTGGATTAAAATTTAAAAAGTTCTAGTATTTGACCACAATCATTAACTGTATCAATTATATGGACGCAGCCTTGGCCATTGCCCAAAATGCCAGCCAGTTCTTTTTTGGCAATTCCCCGTAAATTAATACCCTCAAGGTTAGTTAGCAAAGTTGCTGACTCACGGCAAACGAGATCCGGCGTGCGTAAAAGAACGCCATCAGCCTCTTCTACGGTAAACCCGTTTAATTTTAGACGTACATTGACCTCGTGGAAAGAATCACTCAAATTCCCGGTCAATAAGTATTGACCGTTCCCTAATTCGAAAAGGCTCTGAGTCTTGAAGCGCACGAACAAATTGCCATCCCGTTTGCTTTCCCCTACATACTCATACCAATGCCTAGTAACTCGGTCCAAGTTGCTGTAGTATCTGCAGGAGCCTGCAAAGAAGGCCAGCCACTTTTGACTATATTCTTCCTCTGAACCATAGCCGCGCTCGTTTAGAAGAAAGGTTTCAGCCTGAATGATCCCTTTGACGGTTTCGGAAAACAAAGCAACCGCCAGAGGGTCCTCAAGAAATGTTCCCACCTTTTTAAGCGCAGGACCGGAACTGAAGAAAGCTTCAGAGCCGTGCAGGGGTGTAACCAGACGGGTACGGGCCTTGATTGGTTTTAAAGATCTCTGTTCTTCCCATACGGCCTCTTTAATAATAAAGGAATTTACGTCCACCAGAAGATGTGCTACTGCTTCTCGGTAAGTATCAACATAACTCGTTTTTGCCTCCAGCAGCCCGTTGTCGCCGCGTCGCACTTCTGTATACCAATTGCGTTGAAAAAGATTTTTCATTACTAATCCCCCTGTTGGAAATATTTATTCAGATCTTTATTCAGAGTATTCTGTATTAGTTGAGTTAAATCCTTCACTAACTAAATATATTTCAGTTTTTGACTATTGATAAGATTTTCTTTGGGATACGGGCTTTTACTAAGATCAACTGTTTTCAAATAAATGCAGCAAGCCTTAAGCGAGGTTTTGCTGCATTTATGTTATAATAGTGAGCAAAACGCCAATTATTAATATTTATGGGAGAAATAATTAGCTTGATAGGAGTAAAATGATGAAGCAAACTCAGCAAGTAGGCGATAATATTTTTTCAATTGACGTAAAGGATCGGGGGGAAGGGTTTACTTCTGCTTATCTGATCAAAGGTAAGAAACTAGCGCTAATCGACTGTGGACCGACCAGCTCTGCCGATGTCTTATTGGCAGGACTACAAGAATTGGGTATAGACCCGTTGGATATTGACTATTTGATCGCGACCCATATTCATTTGGATCATGCCGGTGGCGCCGGATATTTGGCCCAAAAACTGCCTAAACTAAAAGTGCTTGTCCATGAAAACGGAGCAAAGCATTTAGTGGATCCGTCTCGGCTGAAAGCTGGAGCGAGTAAGTATTGGGGCGAGGCATTTTCCGTCTTTGGTGAGCTTGTTCCTGTTCTTGACCACAGGGTTCAGGCCTTACAGGATGGAGCTGAGATTGATCTTGGTGGAGGACGCTGTCTTAAAGTGATTGATACAGTAGGGCATTCTCCGCACCACCACGTTTTCTACGATTCTGATACCAGAGGACTTTTCAGCGGCGACGCTTTAGGCCTTTATTTTCCAAGGCTTTCGGCCTTCCTAGATGACGATATTATTATTCCAGGGGCACCGCACCCAGTTAAACTGGAGATGATGCTTGCTTCAATGCAGAAAATGGCGTTATTAAATATTGATAATATTTACTTCAGTCACTTTGGCAGCAAAAAGCATGGACAAGCCATCATTGAAAGAATGTTGGGTCAGTTCTCGGTTTGGTCCGAAATAATTATGAAGGTTTCTAAAGCCGGTCAGCCGCTGGAAACCGCTATAGAACAAATCAACAGTTACGTGTTCCGGTCCATGTTCAATCAGGGATACAATCTTGCGGAACATCCGGAATTAAGTTTCGATAAACAGCGGGTGGATCAAACTTTGATGAACTCGGTCAAGGGCTTCTGGTATTATCTTAATCAGCTGTGAAATTACCAGCTCCGGAAGGGGGGAAAAACCCTGCTTAATCGAAACATGTCTCTAAAGCTGAGCTCTGTGAACAAGTCCTTTGGGGCTAAGCGTGTGATCGAAGATCTAAACCTTACTATACCAGAAGGTGAGGTTTTCGGCTTTCTAGGACCTAATGGTGCTGGAAAAACCACTACAATGCGAATGATCTTAGATATTATTAGACCGGATAGTGGGCAAATTAGCTGGCAAGACAAAATAGTATATGTATCGAGTGGGCGTTCTTATGTATGGAAAAGTATCTTGGCGAGATATACTTCGATTGGTTAGGGAACGGTAAAGCCTGAAGTGGGAAAACCTCAGAAAAGTTGTCAATGAGCCCTTTACTACGGATCAAAGCTAACCTTTATCGAGTGAACCCCAGAATAAGCAAGAGCGCTCCCCCATAGTTCAGGCTACTGGGGGGCGCTCTTAGGCTTAGTGTGGCGGTACTAGTCGGAAATTATAACTTTCTGGAAGTATAACCTGAAAAAAAGAGTCTCTAATACCTGCGTGCTCCGAGATAACGGGAAGCATAAAAACTTTCACTAAGGCTTGATACTTTAACATCACTAGTGGGGTTACTGGCATGAACAAAACGGCCTCCCCCGATATAAATGCCCACATGAGAGGCACCTGAAGAATAAGTCGAAAAGAAAACTAGGTCACCCGGCTGAAGACTATTCTTACCGACCAAAGATCCTGAAGCGAATTGCGCATAAGATGTACGAGGAAGGGATATCCCAGCACTGGCGAGGACATACTTGGTAAAACCCGAACAGTCAAAGCCACTACGAGTTGTTCCGCCAAAAACATAGGGTGTCCCTTGCAAACTAAGGGCGCGATTTACGATGGAAGAAGAACCATTACTTCCACGAGAAGCTGCAAACGCTACATTGACAGGTCGACTATTGGGGCCTTTAGCGATGACTTGATTGACAGGAGTTTGAGTGATCTTTTCATCTAATACCTGCTTGGAAACGTCTATGCCATTTTTTTGCACATAAGAATATGTAACTACTTTTGAACCAGTACTACCTTGTTTGATGACCTTGGTTTGGCCGACTCCTAAACTGTTATCAACTTTTGATACGACATCATAGGGAATTGTTTCAGGACCTGAATAGGTTCCCTGACTTACGACAGTAAGATAGGGTGTTGAATCAACAAGTTTAATAATTTGGCCCGGCTTCAACTTCGTATCCTTGGTTGCCCCCGAATTACTAGCCAAAACTTCATCCGTCAACATATTATTTTTGCGGGCAATAAGCCACCAAGAATCATTAGCTAGGACAGTGTAATCCCTGGTCCTTATTTTACCGTCAATCAACATTTTTAAAGCTTGATCGGTTTTTTTCATTTGATCAGGTTGGACTTCTGCCGCTTCGACACTAATCTTTTCGGTAAAATTAACGGTAGTTACCTTATTCTCATTACTGGGTTTAACAAAATAGTCTTGATAGTCTTTTAGAACTTGATCAGAAGCTTCTTTGCTAGGTAAAACTGCTATCACAGAACCGTCTGCTTCTAACTTATAACCTTCAAGATAAAACGTTAACTTATCTTCCAACGTCTTATCGCTCAAAGTAGATTCAAGATAGACTGCTGGATTAACCCTGACATTTTTATAGGTAATTTGGTCATGAGTTTTGGCGCTTAGCCCAAAGGACTCGCCATGTTGTTTCAAAGTCGTTTCAACGAGATTTTTACCAATGTTAACATTTTGAACTAAGCCAAGCTGTTGACCGTTAAGTATCACGGCAGCAGCAGAAGTCGTTGTCGAAAAATAATAAGTGAGCCCGCCAGTTAGGATAATTGTCATCGAGATACTACCGAGGACACGCGGTGATTTCCAGGATATTTTTTGTAGATTGACACGGAACAATTGTTGGACGAGTACTTTTTTCTGAGACCAATTGAAATTCAAATGCATTTAGTTACACCCTTCTTAGCTTACGAGGTTAGTTGACGGATTCGGACACAAGGTGTTAGCCCGACGCGTGGTACGCGTTTCACCCCATAAAAAGATCCCCCGTTCTAGGTAAATCTAGATTCAGCTTTCCTTATTTCTTTTCCTTTTGTCGGGTCATTAATAAACATTCGACTTAAATATGCAAATCTCCTCTAAATTATTTCATGAAATACCTGGAAAATCTCTATTTCAACTAATAAATAGACCGGAAGCAATGCTTCCGGCCTGTTTATATGTTCACTCCACCCCCATATTTCGGAGTGAGGATGTTAACCTACTAAGCTACTAACCAATAGCGGAGCTAAAAATGAAGTGAAGATAGCTGCAAGCCCCATGGCAACCCCAGACATTGAACCTTGCACAGGTCCTTCTAACAGAGCCGTTGCAGTGCCTTGACCATGCGCGGTGGTTCCATAAGCTATTCCTCGGGCTAACGGATTAGTAACCTTGAATAGGTTAAGCAGAATGGGAGTTAAGACGGTACCTAAAATACCAGTAGCAATTACAAAAGCAGAAGTAAGAGAGGGGTCGCCACTTAAGATTTTTGAGATGTCTATCGCAATTGGCACCGTGACTGACTTAAGTACCAAGGAGACCACGGTGACCTTACTCAAACCAAAGAGTTTAGCTGCGAGTATCGACGTCGTCATATTCGCCGTTGCTCCTAACACAATCCCTAGTGCCACGGGAATAAAATTATTTAACAAGATCTTACGGTTGCGATAAAGGGGTATCGCTAAAGCAGCTGTTGCGGGTCCTAAAAGCGAGGTCATAACGTTTAAGCCGGGTTGATACTGTCTAAAACTGATTCCGGTGCTCAGCAAAACCATAATAATTAATGCGGTGCTCAGGAATACCACATTGACGAGCGGGTGAGGATAACGCTTACTCAGAAAACGGCTGAAGGTATAGGCCCCTATCGAAATAGCAATAGTAAAGAGTACGATTAGTTGATGCATTTGATTTCCTCCTTGACAAAACGTATACCTGCAAAAATCTGAACTACCAAACCTGTAACTAGAATGCCTACGGTCGCGCTAAGTGAAATAGCCAACAAAAGTTGTAGGCCACTCGTCTGGAATAGACCTACCCATTCCATTAACCCAACAGCAATCGGAATAAAGAAAAAAGCAAGATGCTTAAGCAGTAAATCCGCACTTTCTTCTACCCAGACTAAGGGAATAGTTCTGGTGCTCAGCAAAACAAATAGGATAATCATTCCTAGGACATTACCAGGAATAGGTAAGTGCATTATTCCTACCAGAATGTTTCCTAATTGGTAGATCACCCAAAGCAAAGTAATCTGTAGAGTCACGCGTAACCAGTAATTCATAAATTCATCTTCTTTCATGCCAAATGAGCTTGTTTTGACTTAAGGCACATTCAAGAAAATAACTAGTCAGTCTGCCAGTCTATTTTGTGTCATACTGCGTCGGTATATGCCCCTAATAGCCCCGCTATGAGGGGCATATACCTCCTTGTCTGACGCAAAATATCCAAGGCATCATGACTTGTTATTTTCTTTCATATGCCTAAATTTATTTTACTACTAAGGGTACTATCTGTAAAATAGATAATTAGAATGTTGATTATTCCAAAACTAGATAGTATAATACCTGGCATAAGGGAGGTGCAGTTTTGGATATACGTCATTTGGAGTACTTTATAGAGGTCGCAGGTCAAAAGAGTTTTAGCAATGCGGCGAACACAACCCATGTTTCCCAGTCAACAATTAGTAAAACGATTAAGGACTTGGAGGATGAATTGGGAAAATCGCTCTTTAACCGAAGTTCAAAATTTGTTCAGCTGACAGATACCGGAGAGGTGCTCTTAACGAAGGCCACGCAAATAGTGGAGATGTTCCGCAGCATCCCCATAGAACTAGACATTATGGCAAAAACCGAAAAAGGCAAGCTTAATATTGGTATGCCCCCCATTACAGCAGCTACCGCATTTGCCGAATTATTAGGTAAGTTTAAGAAAGCTTATCCAAATATCGAGATTAATTTATTTGAATATGGGTCTAAAAGTGTGGAGTTAGGTATCCAGGATGGCTCGTTAGATGTAGGCCTGATCTGTTGTCCCACGAATAGTGAGCATAATATAATGAACTTTACCAAAGACCCTTTATGGTTGGTTGTTCACCCTGAACACCCGTTACGAGAGTATCCAAAAATCGAATTTGAATTGCTCGTCGAGGAAAGTTTTGTCTTATTTCGTCGGGATTTTAATTTATATGATGAAATCGTCAACCGGTGTAAAATGGCCGGTTTTCAGCCTAAGGTGGTCTTTGAAACTTCACAACGTGAACTGATGACTCAGGTTGTCGCTGCTAAACTTGGAATAGCCCTGCTGCCAAGTAAACTATGTGCTGAACTTGATCCGGAAACAATGGCATTTATTCCTTTAAGTGACCCGCAAATATTCCTTGAACTGTCACTGATCTGGCACAAAAGACGTTACCTTTCATACGCTACCCACTTATGGCTAAAGTATATTCGAGAGTCTTTGTTGGGCGAAATGCCTAATACTATTCAGTTGTTTTAAAACTGTAAATAAAGTGGTGCCGCGCAGCGGCATGGGGGTCTGATAAGTATAAAAGAGACTCAGCCGCTGGATACGGCGGAGTCCTTTGAAATTTCGACGATTGATTAGTCTAAACTCAGACAAGGACCATGCTGTGTCATTTCCACCGCTAGGGTCTAGCTTATTGATTCTTTGCTGGTAGAAAAAAAGATAGAAACATAGTATCTAAATTTTAAATAAATACCGATAAAAATCGGTGACATTAATGGTATCTCCTTGTAAGATAGATATAGTGTTAAGGTTCAGTAGATTTATTGACATAAAACGAAATGAATTCATAAGAAGGATCAATATGGATGAAATCAAGAAAATAAGCCGAGTGAAACAGTTTTTTAGAGTCTCATTAATTTCCATAGCAGCTTTGATTGTGTTAATAACTATTGTTTTGGGGGGCTTATTTTTAAATTACAAAACTATGATTGATTCGGCAAGAGAAGAAGCATTTGCTAAGGAACGTACTATTAATGACACAACATTTAGGAGAGCGGGAAGCACTATAATTTTAGATAAGGACAATCAACAAATTGCCAAGCTAAGCTTAAATACTTATAAGTACTTAAGCTTAGCGGAGGTGTCTGAATATGTGTCGAAAGGCTACATAGCTGTTGAAGACAGAGACTTTCTTGTTGAGGGTGGCATCAATTATAAAGGTACAATAAAAGCTGCGCTTTTATATATAAAAAATGGAGGAAAAGCGACATTTGGCGGTTCAACGATTACTCAGCAAGTGGCGAAAAACGTTTTCTTAACACAGGATAGAACGCTTTTACGTAAGCTAACCGAGATATTTTTAGCTTTAGATTTAGCGAAAAGATTCACTAAACCCCAAATTCTTGAATTTTATGTTAACAATTGTTATTACGGCGATGGGTGTTACGGGATAGAAAGCGCTAGTCAATATTTCTTTTCGAAATCAGCTTTAAAATTATCCTTGGCAGAAGCTGCGACTCTTTGCGGAGTATCAAACAATCCCTCCTTATTTAATCCGATCGTGAATCCTGAAAAGACGACGTTAAGAAGAAATATTGTACTTAGTGAGATGTTAGAACAAGCTATGATCACGCAGGAACAGTATGATGAATCTAAAAATACGGTCTTAAAACTAACGATTCGAAAACCTATGGCAACGTCTGAAAATTACATGACCAGTTACACCATAGACTGCACAGCGAGAGCGTTGATGGAGCAAGATGGCTTCAGATTTCAGTATATATTTAATACTGATGCTGAGAGAAAAAGCTATGTGGCCATGTATAAAGAGGCCTATTTCCAGCGCGATAAAGATATACGTCGTGGTGGCTACACTATCCATACATCATTGGATCTTACTAAACAGGCGTTACTACAAGCATCTCTTGATAATGGATTAAGTGACTTTACGTCGATAAATCCGGCCAATAACAAATACGAAATGCAAGGTGCTGCGGTTTCGATCGACAATAAGACGGGTTATGTAGTTGCTATCGTGGGGGGCCGTGGCGATACGGACATTTTCAACCGAGCTTTTTTGAGTTTTAGGCAACCTGGGTCATCCATTAAGCCCGTACTAGATTATGCGCCTGCCTTTGAATTGGGTTATCATCCTCTATCCAAGATAACGGATCAACCCCTCCCGAACGGACCTAAAAATGACGAGAACATGTTCTTCGGTCCAGTAACGATCCGCTGGGCAACTGAAATGTCTCTTAATACCGTGGCTTATCAAGTATTTAATAAGATAAAGCCAATAACTGGGTTAGCTTATTTGGGCAACATGAACTACGCGGGGATATATCCGGAAGATAATAACCCAATAGCAAGTATTGGGGGATTTACTAATGGAGTGTCGCCAGTTGAACAAGCAGGTGGGTATTACACTTTGGTAAACGGGGGGTATTTTACTCAGCCAAGTTGTGTCACCAAGGTTGATTATTTAGAACAAAATACGGTCTATAAGAACACTCGAGAAAAAAAGCAAGTTTATTCACCTGAATCTGCCTATATGATGACAGATATACTTAAAGGGGTCATCAGTACGAATTATGGCACAGGCCACAATTTAAAGATCGATGGACAAATAGTAGCGGGGAAAACTGGGACAACAGAAGGGAGTAAGGACGGGTGGTTCTGTGGTTATTCCGCCTATTATACGACCGTAGTCTGGAGTGGTTACGATATCCCTGCCACAGTTGACAATCTATTCGGTTCCAGCTATCCGGGGCACATTTGGTTAGATTACATGACCAAGATACACGAGGGTTTGCCTGAATTAGATTTCCTGAAACCACCGGGTATCGTCTATAAAAATATAGATGAACAAGGTAATCCTACTGATTTTAACACAGGAAGACAGGATATGTTTTCTGAGCACTCCTTTGAAAAGCCCGACACCAAAAAGCAAGTGGTTGATGAAAAACCGCCCAAAGAAAAAACACCGGAGCAAGATAAACAATTATTAGAGCAAGATAAACAATTGCAAGAGCAAAACAGACAAATGCAAGAGCAAGATAAACAATTACAAGAGCAAAATAGACAAATGCGAGATACACATTTGCAAGACAAACAAATTCAATACTCTGAGTTACAGCGGGAACAAGAGGCTGACGCCACTATTTCGAAATTAGAGTCCCTATCGACGAACAGCCCTCAAGAGACGATTGATTCTGTTTATTTAGAAGCGAAACTTAGAGCAGCTATCGTAAACGATGATGATAAATATACTTCGTATATGAACAGAATTCGCGCTGTTCAGAAAGCTTTGGAACTCAGTGGCTCCATCTGATTTTTTTGCGCACCCTGACTGGCCTTTTCAAAAGGTTACCCACGTTGTTCCATTGTACTGACGTAACTGTCAGTTGGAGCCTAGGCTGGACAAATGAAAATCAGCGCATAAGATAACAATACCGCAAAAAAAGATTAACTGTAAATCTTTTATAGATCATAAGGAGGAATTCCAATAGTTTTGTCAAATTAGAATATTGTGAATAAATTGGAAAAATGTTATATATTTATTACTAAACTAATGCTAGTAGCACATGGGTGGGGTGATTAAGATTCAGAACGTTCATCTGGAAAAAATGCTTAGCCTGCAGTCCAAAGCAGGAAAGAACTACCTAAAGAACATGCGCGTAATAATTAATAATGTTGACGCAATCGGGGCTCTACGCAAGGAACTTATTTGTACACTGGGTACAGAAAAAGCAAAGGGTCTATTAATTCGCTATGGATTTACCAGCGGTTACAGCGATGCTGTAAGCATCATGCAAGATTTCTCCCTGAACAGTAAAAATGATAGCTACAATTTGGGCGTACTTTTTCATACCTTTGTGGGTATGGCCCGCGTCACCCCTGTTGAAATACACTCCAATGAAGACGAACGCAATTGGCATTGCGAAGGCATTTGGGATGATTCTTATGAAGCCGAGTATCACATAAAGCATTTCGATCTCGCATCAGAACCGGTTTGCTGGACGCTAGAGGGATACGCCAGTGGTATCATGTCGGCCTTTTTGGGTGAACGAGTAATTATCAAGGAAGTGTCTTGCGTTGCTAAGGGTGACCCCCACTGTACCTATATAGGTAAGACATTGGGCGCGTGGGGCAAAGAAATTCTTCCTGACCTGCACTACTACCAGGAAGAAAATCTGAATGAAGCATTAGAGCTGGCGCACGCCAAGATCCCTGAACAAAATGAAATATTAAAACAATCACTGCACATCCACGAACAGCTAACCAGAATGGTTTTAAACGGTGAGGATATTTCAGCCATTGCTGACACCGTAGGTCGGATCATTGGTGGTACGGTAATTGTGGAAGACTCGCTTTTCCGACCGCTTGCTTTTTTTTCGGCCCCAATGTCAATTAAAAAGAACTTCCCGACTCAAAACTCTTGTTCAGCCAAGGATATTTTTAGCAATTGGCACCACCGCCACCTGTCCACCACGCTAACCCAGGAAAAAAGACAGGTCTTACTACCAGCAAAATCGTCCAATAAACCGTTTTCTAGGCTTATCTCCCCGATCGTAATCGGCCAGGATATTTTGGGCTATGTTAGTACTTTCAAAATTTCAGAGGAGTTCACTGAGCTAAATCAGATGATCCTTGAGCGCGCGGCCTTGATTTTCGCCCTAAAGATAATGCAGACTAGAACTGTAGTAGAAGTAGAAAACCGTCTTAAAGGTAACTTTGTTGACGATTTAGTCTCGGGTAACTTTGACTCAGATAATTCTATTATTGAAAGGGCGAGTTACCTTGGTTATAATATCAGCCAGCCACACAGGGTCCTGATCATCGATTTAGAAAACTTTACACATATAATAGACCAGTACGGGCAGGACGAAAAAAAGCTTCTAGGATTCAAGGGTCAACTTTGCGAAACAGTTAGCAAGTTGCTTAATGGCTGTAATAGGAATAATATGGTCACAGCTAAAAGCAACAATATTATCGTACTCACCTCGTTAGACGCAAATACAACCTCTTCCGAAGTTATCGATCTTGCAAAAAGTATCCAAGAGCGGATTAATCGACAATTCCCGAAAATTTCAGTTTCGATTGGCATAGGCCGAACTTACCACTCCCCCAAAGGCTTTTCCTTGTCCTACCAGGAAGCTCAGCAATCATTAATAGTAATAAAAGGGTTAAACCAAAAAAATACAGTGATTTCCTTTGACAGCCTGGGTACCTATGGCCTGCTTTTCCATGCTGCCAACCAGAAAGACCTGCTTTCCTTTATGCATGACCAGCTTGGTAAAATACTGGAATATGATATCAAGCACCAAACTCAACTGGTTGAAACCCTTAACTATTTTTTTACATATGACGAGAATATTAAGAAGGCTGCCCGGGCTGCGTCTATCACGCCGAGTGGCTTTAAATATCGCCTTGGGAAGATTTGTGAAGTTAGCGACTTTACTTTGAAAGATCCGAATAAAAGATTCAATTTACAGTTGGCTTTAAAAATATGGTGTATTACAAAAGCAACGTAACTTAATCAAATAGCACATGATTAATAGATCAAATATAAGTCACCTGCCAGCCCCTGCTAACAAGCTTTGGATAAGGTTATTTTACAGTTTACGGTACATACCATGGACTACTTTAACTTTCAATCTGGACCTGAATCCTATGCAGAGCGTACATAAAAAACCGAGATTAGGCTTACCTAATCCTCGGTTTTTTTGTGTGTCATATCTCCTACACTTAGTACAAAAATTTAGGAAAATGAAAATATATAACTGTTAAGTGTAACAGTATTTTTGTGAATTTTCTGACTTGATAGAGTATAGAATCGATTCTTACTATATGCTAAGCTCTTTCCAGGTAAGCAATTAAGTAGGTTTTTTAATAAACAGACTTGCAATTGTTTAAAAAAATTGGGGGTGGCAATTATAGCGCAGAGTGTAGACAATTACTGGAACCCATTCTTGGAAACTATACCGGTGGAAAAACTAAAGGACCTGCAGCTCATGAAGTTCAAGAGAATATTTAAGTGGTGCTATGACAAATCCAAACTTTACCGGGGACTATATGATGCAGCAGGGTTAAAGCCCGAAGATATCAAAACATGGGACGATGTAAGAAAAGTACCTTTATTGGAAAAAGAGCACTATCGCGAAGCACAGTATAAGGAACCGTGGCCTTATGGTGATTCCCTGTGTGTACCGCCCAAAGATGTTACCATATACCACCAGACCAGTGGCACAACCGGACAGCCAGTTTTTCAGCCTGACACCTGGCAGGATTGGGAGTGGTGGACTGAGTGTTGGTCATACATCCTATGGGCACAGGGTTTCAGAAATACCGACAGAGTTTTTATTCCATTTGGTTATAACGTATTCGTTGCCTACTGGGCAGGGCACTATGCCGCTGAGAAAATCGGCTGTGAGGTTGTCTCGGGGGCCATGCTTAACACCGAAGAAAGAATTCTGAAAATGAAGGAGCTAAAGGCAACCGCTTTTATGGCCACTCCTACGTATGTTCTTGGCATGGCGGATTCTTGCAAAAAGTTGGACATAGATCCTAAGGAATTGGGTATTAAGAGAATACTGTGCGCAGGAGAACCCGGAGCAAGTGTTCCCAGTACCAAAAAAAGGATGGAGCAAGCCTGGGGCTGTGATGTCTATGACCATATCGGCGCGACCGAGATTGGCGGCTGGGGATTTGAGTGTTCATCTAAACCAGGTGGTATACATGTTAACGAAGCAATGTTCCTGGTAGAACTTCTGGATCTTGAAACCGGGGAGACAATCGAAGAGCCAGGCAAGCTTGGCAAGGTTGTCATAACATCTTTCGACCGACAGGCGCAGCCGTGCGTCCGCTTCGACAGTAAAGACGTAGCCATGTGGGGAGAAAAATGTGAGTGTGGTCGGACATTCCGCGTATTGAAAGGTGGAATCCAGGGCCGTATAGACCATATCACCAAAGTTAAAGGCGTGCTCTTTAGCCCCGTTTCGGTAGAAGAAGTTGTGCGTAGCATGTCTCAACTAGGTAACGAGTTTGAATTAATTGTCTCAAGAGAAAAAGATATCGATAAGATTACCTTAAGATATGAATTGGCGACTGGTTACGAGGGTCAAGAAAAAGAAGTAGAAACGCAATTAGCCCGAGTGTTGAGACTGAAGACCAACCTAAACTATGTTTATGAAAGTTGTCCGTATGAGTCTTTGCCTAGATATCAAGTAAAAGCCAAGCGCTTCAAGGATCTTAGAAACGAACATTAAAAGGTGGTGATATGATTTGGTAGAACAGAGCAACCTGCGTGAATTGTCAAATACTGTGCAAAACATTAAAAATGAAGTGGATAAATTAAAAACATTGGGTGGCAATTTCAAATTTATCGAAATGAATATTATTAGAATGTCCGCAATGATAAAAATGTTGGAACTTGGCATTAACGATGTTAAAGATGTACTAGGTTCCTAATTTCCCACTACCGACTTTACCATTATTAAGACCCATCAGATAGAAAAAAATAGTTAAATTGGGGGGATTTATGTGTATCGTGATTTGCGTGAATTTTTGACCAAATTAGAAGAAGAAGGCCAACTGGTTCATATACATGATGAAATTTTGCCGGAGCCAGATATTCGATCTATTTCCCGCGCAGCCGGAGATATACCAAATGGTCCGGCAGTCATGATGGATAATATTAAAGGTTACAAGGGTATGCGTGTGGTGATGAATGTTCACGGTTCATGGGCAAATCATGCCTTAATGCTTGGTATGGATAAAAATGCAATTCCCAAAGCACAATTTTTTGAACTCTTGGATAAATGGAAAAAGTACCCTGGGGAAGTTCGTTTTGTAGACAAAGCACCCTGCCAGGAGGTTGTGGTTACAGAAAACATCAACCTTTTTGAGATGCTTCCTATATTCCGGATTAACGAATATGACGGCGGTTGTTTCTTCTCTAAGGCATCGATTGTTTCTCAAGATCCTGACGACCCGGATAACCCCGATAAAGAAAACGTCGGTACGTACAGATTACAGGTGCAGGGCAAAGATATCATTGGCATGCAGGCTTTAGCTTTCCATGATATTTCCAAGCAGCTAGCCAAGGCGGAAGCAGAGAATAAGCCATTGCCAGTAGCTATTGCCCTAGGCGTCGATCCTGTACTGACATTTATGGCCAGTACACCTATCTTTTATGACCAGTCTGAATACAAATTTGCCGCAGCATTGAACGGCATACCGCAGGAACTCACTAAAGCAATGACAAGTAACCTTAATATACCAGCCAACGCCGAGTATGTGATCGAAGGAGAAATTATCCCTCGGCAGCGGTACGCGGAAGGACCGTTTGGTGAATTCCCTGGTAGTTACTCTGGAGTTCGCCGACAGGTGCGAATAAAAGTCAAGACCATAACCCACCGTAAAGATCCCATCTTTGAGAACCTCTACATCGGTAGGCCTTGGACTGAAATAGATTACCTTCTGGCTTTGAATACTTGTGTTCCGCTGTACCAACAGTTAAAGGAACAAATGCCGGAGGTACAGGCAGTCAATGCTATATACCAGCACGGTTTAACCGCCATTATTGCCACCGCTAACCGTTTCGGTGGCTATGCAAAATCCGTTGCTTTCCGTTTAGCTTCTACACCGCACGGCATTTCCTATTGCAAAAACATTATTTTGGTTGATGCAGACGTTGATCCGTTTAACCTCACGGAGGTCATGTGGGCAATATCTACTAGGGTTCGTGCCGATAAAGATGTTATCGTGATTCCAAACACACCCGGAATGCCCCTTGATCCTTCCTCGGATCCGCCTGGTATGGGTAATAAACTGATTATAGACGCTACTAGCCCAACTCCGCCGGATTCAGTTCTGCGGGAAATAAGAATGGTTGATAAGATTAAGGGATCAGAAGCCTATGAAAAAGTTATCGCTGATCTCCAAAAGGCTATTGGCCGCTAAGAATTTCAAAAAGCAAGAGGAGGTAAAATCATGAAGTGTGTTCGTTGTTTAGAAGATACTGCAACAAAAGTGGCTAACGCTCCTGACGGAAGTGGTGCCTGGGAAATGTATGGTTGCAGCCGTTGTAGCTTTACTTGGCGTAGCACAGAAGAGGAACATGTTATAAATCCAGAAAAACGCGATCCATATTTCCAGCTCGACGGTGTGAATATAGACGATTTGCTGGTTCTGGTTCCGGTTCCTCCTTTAAAGAAATAAAGTAAGTTTTTTATTAGAAAAATGATGAGGTTTCACCTAATAGCTAAAAAATTATACAAGCAAGGTGAAACCTCATTTTATATTCAAGGAACAAGTGCTTTTTATCGTGGGCTGATTTAATTTAACTTATTCCTTTTAATTTAATGAACAGGCCTTTAAGATGAAAAAGGGGGATTGGTTTTGAATAAAATGGTTGTGGCAATATCAGGTGCCACCGGAGCAATATACGGTATCAAACTTCTTGAAGAACTTAATAATGCCAAGATAGAAACACAACTAATTATAAGTGAATCGGCGAAAAAAACAATTGAGTTGGAAACGGATTATTCACTTGATGATATCGGAAAAATGGCCAGCTACCAGTTTCCTTATGGTGATATCGCCGCGCCTCCGGCAAGTGGTTCCTTTTTGCATCAGGGAATGGTGATAGCTCCCTGTAGTATGAAAACTCTTTCCGCGATAGCCAATGGATATGCAGATAATTTGATTAACCGTGCTGCCGATGTAACCATTAAGGAAAGACGTAAGCTGATCCTGTTGGTGCGTGAAACTCCATTAAGCCCTATCCACCTGGAAAATATGCTTAAACTAGCAAGGCTCGGAGTAATAATCATGCCTCCGATTCCATCCTTTTACCAGCACCCGAAGACAATCGAGGATACTATGAAGCAAATTGTCGGGAGAATATTTGACCAATTAGGAATAGAAAATTCCCTAGTTAAAAGATGGTGTGAATAAGTGAAATATTACTGACATCCTCCACCCCTGAAGGGGTAGGAGGATGTCAGAGAAATATAGGGGCTGTGAAGAGTTAGCCATCAAAAAAATATTTATGGGGCTTCTAAAGAGGTAGATAAAGATGTATAACGATGATAAAAAGAGTAAGATAGTCAGGCAAAATCGGAAAAAGGAACATATTGAGTTTGCTTTGAAGGCCGCCGCAGAATCAAATGGAAGTAACGGTTTTTCCGATGTTCATTTGCTTTATGAGGCCTTGCCGGAACTAAATCTGGATGAGATTGACACTACCCTTTGCTTTTTGGGCAAGAGGCTAAATGCTCCACTATTAATAAATGCCATGACAGGGGGTCATCCCGAGGTGAAATACATAAACCGAAGTTTAGCAAAAGTGGCTGCTCGGGCAGGCATTGCAATGGCTGTTGGCTCTCAGATAGCTGGGCTGGAAGACCCGGATGTGCAAGATACGTATAAAGTTGCCCGCGATGAGAATCCGAATGGAGTTTTATTGGCTAATGTCAGTGCGCTTACTCCGTCGGTAATGGTAAAAAAAGCTATCGAAATGATTGGTGCGGACGGGGTTCAATTGCATTTAAATGTGGCTCAAGAACTTGCTATGACTGAGGGTGACAGGAACTTTAAGGGTACATTGGCTAATATCGAAAGGATAGTATCGTTTTCAAATGTACCGGTTATCGTTAAAGAGGTTGGTTTTGGTTTGTCTCGTGAGACTATTAAAAAAATCTATGATGCTGGAGTGCATTACATAGATGTTGCCGGAAAGGGGGGAATTGATTTTATTAAGATTGAATGTATGCGCTCAGGTCAGGACTACCTAGGGAACTACCAGAATATCGGTATATCCACTGCTGCAAGCCTTATTGGAGCTCATAGCTTAAATTTACCGCTTGGTATTATAGCCTCCGGTGGTTTTAGGGGTGGGAGTGATGTAGCAAGTGCACTTGCTTTAGGGGCTGAATTAGTAGGGATTGCAGGGCATTTCTTGCAGGTTCTATTTCAGGGTGCTGAGTATGGACTTAACGAGCGGGTTGATAGAATCATAGATAATTTAAGACGAACAATGTTAATGGTTGGGGCTTCAAATTTGAAGGAATTGGCTGGGAAACCTGTGATTATTACAGGAAGTACTGCAGAATGGCTGAACTGGAGGGGTATAGATATATGAGCGAAAAGGCCCAAAAGTTGCTTAATTACCTAGGCAAACATAACACAATGATCCTTTCTACTTATGGAGAAAACGGACCGTGGGCCACCCCCGTTTTCTTTATTAATCGCGGATTTCGTATATATTTTTTATCAGAACTTACTTCTAAACACAGCTCTAACTTGCAGAAAAAGTCTCTATCTGCAGCGGTTATCACCGAAGACTATGGGGATTGGAAGGAAATACAAGGTATTCAATTGCAAGGGAATGTCTACTTAATTACTAACTTAAAGGAGGTCGCAGTACTCTTAGCTTCATATTGTAAAAAGTATTCTACTGCCCGGCACATTTTACAGACTCCGGGCGCTTTTAAGGGAGTTTCCAATGTTCGCTGGCACTGTCTAGTACCTCATTATTTGAAATTTACGGATAACACAGAAAAGTTCGGTCAACATTTTGAGTTAGAATTAAGGGTTATTAAGAGCCATAATGGGTTTAATTATGAAGAAGATTTTTCCGATAGCTAATCGCTACGATCGCAATTTTTATCACAGGCTCACCTTTTTTCAATTGTTCTCTACTTTCTTATCGGCAAAGATATGGGAAAATACTTATTTTTGAAATATGGTGCTACTCAGGGTTATTCTTCGGGCAGAGTAGTTGAAATAATGTATTTTAAGGAGGAGAGTTTTATTAAAATCGCTGTCGTTTATTTTAGCAAAACTGGAAATACCAAAAAGGTTGCAGAACTCATTGCAGAAGGTGCTAAGATAATTGAAAAGGTAGAAGTAAAATGTATGTCTATTGAAGAAGCAGATAATGAATTTTTAATGAAGGCCAAAACAGTTATTTTTGCCTCCCCAACTATTTTGGATACCTTTTCATGGTAAATATAACAATGGTTGGATATGACGAGAAATATTAAGTTTGGTGGAAAGCTAGGGGCCGTTTTTGCTACAGCGAATTATGTAGGTGGTGGAGCAGAGGTAGCAGAGGTAGCATTGATTGCTCAGTTGTTGGTAAAAGGGATGGTTGTCTATTCGTCAGGGGGTGCTGAGGGAAAGCTATTTATTCACTATGGTCCTGTGTGAATTCAAGAGGGGGATGAAGGTCAAAAAGAAAGAGCAAGAATATTTGGGGAAAGGATAAGCTAGAAAGACAGTTGAACTCTTCAAGTGAACAGTCTATTTAGTACTCGACTTAAAATCCCACGGATCAGGAATCCGTGGGATTTTAAATTCAGCATATCATTTACCGCGCAACATCGGTATTGGATACTGGTTTGGTGATGCATGGGAGACAATAAACGAATTGATAACGCAGTTGGGACTGCTCTTGGGATTAATATTTCTTTTAATAATTGCAATATATTTTTCCTATAGAATGCTTTTCAGGAAGAAATCCTTCAATAAATAATGTAGACAACGACAATTGAATTAAGCGACTTAATTGACGGAATATGGGGAGAAATTCGAAAGTGTTGGTCTCAGTTTGCATTGCTTTGTAAGAAAGCTATTCTACCGATGCTTCTTTTACGGCTAGGATCTCGCCTAATGGGTCTCGGAAATTTAAGGGTTTGTAATTCCATAGGTTACTTGATTATGCGCCTATTGTTCGTTTGCCTTACTTATGATATGGTATATAAAGGAAATATTGTAATGGAGGCATAGGCTATGGACATAACTCCATACGTTGTAGGGAATAAATCGAGAATTGAAGTTCAGGAACAAAGACGCTTAACTTACTATAAGAAAGCACATGAGATAGCGGAAAAAATCGCCAAGGCTCTTCGAGAAGAATTTCCCGATGTAGAAGTATATCTTATCGGTTCACTGACCACAGATTTATTTGACATAGATTCCGATATTGATATTGCGGTGAAACAATTGGCGGAGGAGGATTTCTTTAAGGCATATCGGATTGCCGAAGATATTGCTGAACCATTTCCTCTAGATTTCATACAATTTGAATTTGCTCAACAATCTATGAAAGAGCGTATTGCTAGGGATGGGGTGAGGATATGACGGGTAAAGAGAAGAAACGAGTTCAGTATAAAAGGCTTATTGTGGACATTAAAGATGATTTGAATTCAATACGAAAAATTACTGATGACATTAAAGGAATTACTCAGGTCTTAGAAAATGAGAAAGGGATGGTACGAGGGTCTGATTTGATGGCCTGTGCTGGGTATTTACATCATTTTTATACAGGTATAGAATCTGTTTTTGAGCGTATTTCTAGAGCTTTCGATGGAGGATTAACATCGGGTGGAGACTATCATCGGGAGGTATTACGCTCCATGACAATAGAGATTCCGGATATACGACCGAGTATTATCTCACGTGATTTAGCAGAGGAATTAGATGAATACCGACGTTTTCGCCATATGTTCAGGCATTCCTACGGTTCGGAGCTTCGCTGGCGTAAGATGGAGCCCTTAGCGAAGGGGATAGATTCAATGACTAAGGTCCTAGACGAAAGGATATCTGAGTTTATGCATTTTATTGAGAAATTAAGTGATTCCATAGCACATTGATTCCTTATTATTACTAGTCAATTCCGCCGATATAAGGGCTTCGCGTTTTTAAAGATGTGAAGCCCTTATGTTTTTGGCTTAAATTTCGTTGTCAACTTCTCCTCATTAACGTCACACTGAGGATTTACTGAGTTCAATTTTCAACTTATGATAATCTCAGTCAGATCAACAACTTTTGCATACTAAACAAATATATATCTAATCTAAACTAACTTAACTATACTTATTCAAACCGCAAAAAATGCCTATTCGCATTATTGCAATGATATTTTGCATCAGAAAAGCATTTACTCATTAAGTAAGTAGTGATATAGGCTTAATATCAAGTCTTTGTAAGGGCTCAAAGTAATGGATTAACCTGGCATAATCTTTGCATACTATTTGATTGGATGTAAGACTAAGAATTAATGAGATTGGAGTAGTTCAATAAAACATATTACACTGAATTCAGACATACCTTTGTCAACCGATATCTCTAACTTTCGGAGGAGATCAAGATGGATAAAGAGAAGATTGAAGTATTATTGGAGGAGTATAGTATGACAATTAGTAAAATGTTTCTTAACATCAACGGGGCAGATCGAATGGTAGTGTACGAACCAGATGATAATCTGGCGAACGTCTTACGACAAATGGGATTAACCGGAACAAAAATCGGTTGTGATGCTGGGCAGTGCGGGGCTTGCTCAATTTTGCTGGACGGTAAGGTAATTAGGTCTTGCACTCGAAGAATGAAATCCTTAAAAGAATTTTCTGAAATTATTACGATAGAGGGAATCGGAACTCCTACTAACTTGCACCCGATTCAAATGGCCTGGATCGCATATGGCGGAGTACAATGCGGATTCTGTTCACCTGGATTTATCGTATCGGCCAAGGGGTTACTAGATACAAATAGTAATCCTACGCGTCAGGAAGTTCGTAGTTGGTTTCAAAAACATCGAAATATATGTCGTTGCACAGGTTATAAGCCGCTTGTTGATGCAGTAATGGCAGCAGCACAAGTAATGCGTGGCGAAATGAAAATGGAAGAATTTGTCTTCAAAATTCCTGAGAATGGTAGGATTTATAACACTTACTATCCAAGACCCGCGGCAGTTGCTAAAGTAACCGGCACCAGTGATTTTGGCGCTGACATGAATTTGAAAATGCCTGCCGGTGCGCTTCACCTAGCTTTAGTTCACCCTAAAGTATCCCATGCTAAAATTTTATCAATTGATACTTCAGAAGCAGAGAAGATGCCTGGAGTATTTAAAGTAATCACTCATCAGGATGTTCAAGGCAAAAACCGTATTTTCAGTCCGGTAGCTGGACCGTATAATAAATGTAATTCTTGGGACCGTCCTATTCTTAATGATGTAAAAGTGCATATGTATGGCGATACTTTGGCTATAGTTGCCGCTGACACGCGTAAGAATGCCTTGGCTGCTGCGGAAAAAGTCAAAGTGGAATTGGAGCTACTGCCAGAATATATGGATGCCTTGGATGTACTTGACGACGATGCGATTGAAATCCATCCAGGAACGCCGAACATCTATGTAGAAGCACCTTGTATCAAAGGGGAAGAAACAGAAAGGATATTTGCCTCTGCGCCTTATGTAGTAGAAGGTAGTTTCTATACGCAGCGTCAGCCGCATGGTGTCCTCGAACCTGAATGCGGCATGGCGTATATGGATGAAGAAGGTCGTTTAACTGTACATTGCAAAACTCTGGCACTTCAGGCGGTAATTTTTTGGGCAGCTGCTGGTGTCGGACTTCCGCCGGAAAAGATAAGGGTTGTTGAAAACCCAACAGGAGCGAGCTTTGGTTCTGCCTTAACTCCGCAAGCAGCTGCGTTAATGATTGTAGCGGCTATGGCTACAGGGAAACCAGTATGTTTAGAATTGCAATATGACGAACATACGCATTTTACCGGAAAACGTGCGCCAAGTTACAGCAATATTAAAATGGCCGCTGATCAAGACGGAAAGCTAATAGGTCTGGAATTTGACGCAGTATTAGACCATGGGGCCTATTCGGAAAAAGCCGAACTTGTGGCTACTAAAATCAGCCGCTATATAGGTGCTGGCTATCACATTCCCAACATTCTTGGGTTGACAAAAGTCGTATTTACCAATCATTCTTTTGGGACAGCTTTCCGCGCCTTTGGTTCACCTCAGGCTTATGCGGCATCAGAGCAATTAATAGATATGTTAGCTGAAAAAATTGGTATGGATCCTCTGGAATTTCGTTACATTAATGTTTACCGACCGGGTTCGACTACTCCAAACGGCACCGAGCTTTCCGTACATCCCTTGCCGCAGTTGTTGGATATGCTGCGTCCAAAGTATAAGCAAGCATTAGAACGGTCAAAACAGGAGTCTACTCCTGAAAAACGCAGAGGTGTCGGGATTGCCGTTGGTGTTTACAATGTATGCGGTGGTGAAAATGATACTAGCAATATGGATCTTGAATTAAATGCAGATGGTTCAGTGACAAGCTGGAATGGCTGGGAGGATCAGGGGCAAGGAGCAGATGTCGGTGCATTAGTTTTAACTCATGAAGCATTAAAGCCGTTAGGACTCAATCCGAAGCAGATTATTCTCAATATGAATGATACAGCCCTAGCGCCAACCGCAGGTCCGGCAGCTGGTAGCCGCTCACATTTTATGAATGGTAACGCCACCATTGATGCTGCTAATAAATTGATGAACGCCATGCGTAAACCTGACGGAACTTACCGTACTCATGCTGAGATGGTTGCTGAGGGTATCCCTACCCGGTATACCGGTACCTATAGCACCATTGGGTTAACCTCGGCACTAAATCCTTTTACCGGTCAAGGAGATCCTAATCTTGAATACATGTATGGGGTCTTCATGGCGGAAGTAGAAGTTGATACTAAGTCTGGCAAAACGAAAGTCTTAAAATCCACCATACATGCCGATGTGGGTGTCATTGGCAATAAGCTGGCGGTTGATGGACAGATGTACGGCGGTATGGCGCAAGGTGTTGGATTGGCTCTTTCTGAAGATTACCAAGATCTTAAAAAGAGTAATATCATCGGATTAGGGATTCCAGCTATTGAAGATATTCCCGACGACCTAGATGTTGAATATTTAGAAACATATAGAACCCCCGGACCATTTGGATCTGTTGGTTGCGGCGAATTGCCGCTTACAGCGCCGCACGCAGCGATATTAAACGCCATTTATAATGCTTGCGGTGTAAGGATTCATGAATTGCCGGCTTACCCGGAAAAAGTAATTGCAGGACTAAAAGCTATCGAATCTGGTAAAGTCACAGAGCAGGCTAAGTACGATTTAGGACCGGATTTCCGCGAAAGACTTGCGGAAATGAAGCTGAAGTATATTGCTTCTACCAAAAATAATTTGAGTAATTAAGTATAGGGGTAAAGTCATGAATGCTTACGAAATAGGAGAAATGGAAGCACTGTGCATTCAGGAAGAAACGGCATATTGTACAGCCGAATGTCCTGTACATGTAAATGTTCGTGCGTTGATGTCTTATGTTAATAAAGGTAGTTTTGAGAAGGCATTCAAGAGTTATGCTAAACAAGTCAAGTTTCCCAGGATTATCAGCCGCGTATGTGATGAACCTTGTAGAGCAGTCTGCATCCGTAAAAAGTTAGATGATTCCCTTGCAGTCAGGCTCATAGAAAAGGCATGTGTTGACTATACTGTCGTAAAGCGGCACAATAGGTCGGGAAAGGTGAAAAAGAGTGAACGAATTGCTGTGATCGGTGGCGGTTTGAGTGGTTTGAGTTGTTCTGTAGAATTAGTGAGCAAGGGATATGATGTGACTCTGTATGAAAAAACCGAACGTCTTGGTGGCAGACTATGGGATTTTGATCGGTTACTATTGCCAGCTGAAATCATTACTAATGAGCTCTCTGAGCTGGAAGGTGCGGGAGTTAGAGTTTGTCTGAATTCTGCTGTTGTCAGTTTGTCTGAACTGGATTTTGAGGCTGTATATGTTGGCACAGGTATAATTGGAGAAAGTTTCGCCCTTACGCAGTCGGCAGAAAAATCAAAAGGCGTGGATCCGGTTTCTTTGGCTACTTCGATGGAAGGAGTTTTTGTGGGGGGTAGTATGCTGGTCCCAGAGCAGCATTATTCGCCAATTTATTCGGTATCTCAGGGGGTACGCGCGGGTAAATCTATTGACAGATATTTTAGAAAACTCTCTTTAAGCGGCGAGCGGGAAAAAGAAGGAAGCTATCAGACTAGGCTTTATACGGATATACGTGATAAAGAGATAAAGCTTATGGTTCCGGTTAATGACTCCGCTCGGGGTTATAGTGAAGCAGGAGCAAAAGAAGAAGCGGCCCGTTGTCTTCAATGTGATTGCAAAATATGTGTAAAAACATGTTGTTTTCTTGAGTCATATTCTGAATATCCTAAAAGTTATGTTAAGAATATTAGTAAAAGTTTAACAGTAATCCCTACTATGGGCACACGTTTTGCGTCTCGGTTAGTTAACTCTTGCAGTGTTTGTGGGCTTTGCAAAGAGGTTTGTGTAACAAAATTTGATATGGGTGTAGCATGCTTAGATGCCAGAAAGATTATGGTAGAACAGGGAGATATGCCGGCTGCTTTTCATGATTTCTTCCTGCGGGATATGATGTTTGCCAACAGTGAGCAAAGTTTTTTGGTTAGGCAGCAGCCAGGTGCGCAAGCCTGCTCCTATCTCTTTTTTCCTGGATGCCAGTTAAGCGCATCTTCTCCTGGTAATGTAGAAAAGGCTTACAAATATCTTATGACAATGCTTCCAGGTGGGGTAGGACTTATGCTTGGCTGTTGCGGCGCACCAGCCGAATGGTCCGGGAGAACCGAGGTTTACAAGGAGCAATTACAGCAATTTCAAGGTCATTGGGAAAGTTTGGGTAGACCCAAGGTTATTTTGTCTTGTCCAACATGTATAAAAATGTTTAAGGAATACTTGCCTGAGGTTCCCGTGCAGTCGTTATGGGGGTTAATAGCGCAAGTAGGATTCTCACGTAAAGACAATAGTGCCAAAGGTCTGTCAATTGCGGTTTATGATCCGTGCTCAAGCAGGTATGATCCTGAAAGTCAAGGGAGTGTGCGGAAAATACTAAAGGAACTGGGTTGTGATATCACTGAATTGCCATTACATGGAATTTATGCGCAATGCTGCAGTTATGGCGGGCTGATACAAGCTGTTAATCCGGAACTCGCTAATCAAATTACAAACCAAAGAATTTCCGCAAGTCATCTTCCTTACGTAACTTACTGTATCAACTGTCGGAATGATTTTGCTGCCAAAGGAAAACCTGTCTGGTACTTGCTGGATCTACTATTTGGTGAAGTTAGTGAGGCTGAAGCAAACCAGCAAGTACCTGGTTATACGGAGCGCAGGAACAACCGGATCACTTTGAAGACGTACCTTTTGGAAAGTATATGGGGTGAAACAATGGAAATAGCCCAGCAAAAGTATGAAAAAATTGAGTTGAGCTATTCAGCTACAATCCAGGAAAAAATGGAGAGAGAGCTTATCTTGCTTAACGAGGTTAAAGAGGTCATTTATTATGCTGAGCAGACTGGTAATAAGATAATTGATACTGCCAACAATCACTTTGTCGCGCACTTGCAGTTGGGGATTATTACTTATTGGGCAGAGTATCTGCCCAAGGGTAATGCTTATGAAGTCTTCAACGTGTACGCTCACAGAATGCAGATTGATGAGAAAGGATCATAGTCATGCAGGACGAAGATCAGAAACAGGTTGTTTGTTATAAATGCAATGTCGCATTAGAGCTTAGGAAAACGGAGGTCAGCTACCAGGGATATAAATTTGCCGCCGATCTGCATAGATGTCCAAGCTGTGGGCAGGCATATATATCTGAGGAATTAGTAAAAGGTAAGATGAAACAGGTAGAGAAAGAGCTTGAAGAAAAATAAGAGTAGCACTAAATGCTTAAAATGGAGACGTCATGAACAAGTTTGAGACCGCTCTTCACGATACCCAGAGTGTTTGTCCGGTCTGTCTTCAAATAATTCCTGCTAGGAATAAACTGGTAGGCGGGGATATCTACCTTCAAAAAACATGTGCAGAGCATGGGGATTTTTCCACAGTAATATGGCGGGGTCAGGAAGAACCTTCGTACCATTCCTGAAGTGAAAAGAAAACCCGCTCTTTTAGCGGACAATTGATTTAGAACGGCTGCGCGAATGCAGTTTGCATGTGCTAAGTCCGGCAGGAAATGTAATACCGTTTTGTGCATATTATTTAAGCGACATAACTGGTAATTCTATATATAAACAGAGGGGTCATGAATGATAAAAAAAAGTCCGTTGGAAGCGTGGATACATCAGAAGATCTTTGGGGTTGCTGGAGGAGCGTTGACCACTGCCCAACTAGAACAGTATCAAGTGAGGCAGTTGAATGCAGTGATTGCCAAGGTCAAAAAAGAGAGCCGATTCTACCGTGAACATCTGAAGGACGTAGAGGCTGGGGCAATTTCTCGCATTGAAGATATGGGGCGATTGCCTTTCACTACTTCAAAAGATTTATTTCGGAATCCAAATGCTTTTTCTTGTGTTTCCCAGCAACAGATATCTCGCGTTATGACAATATCGACTTCTGGAACGACAGGCGAACCCAAAAGGATATTTTATACTGCAGAGGATCAGGAAGCTACTATTGATTACTTTCAACATGGAATGACTAATCTGGCCTGCGCAGGTGACAGGGTACTAATTCTTCTTCCTAGTGAATTGCCGGGAAGTGTGGGAGACCTATTACAGAAGGCCTTAGAAAGATTGGGAGCCACTGGTATCAAGCATGGTGTTGTGGTCGACCCAGAAAAGGTTTTAATGATTATGGAAAAAGAAAAGGCGAATGTACTTGTTGGCATTCCTGTACAAATTCTTATCTTAGCAAGATATCAGGCTAGCCTAAAAACCTTTTCTACACAACTAAAAAGCATTCTTCTGTCCACCGATTATGTTCCGAGGGCTATTGTGAGAGTACTGGAAAAAACATGGAATTGTCGGGTGTTTAATCATTATGGAGCCTCAGAAATGGGTTTGGGCGGTGCTGTTCAATGTGAAGCTTTGGGTGGATATCATTTACGGGAAAGTGATCTTTTGTTTGAAATAGTGGATAGTAATACTGGTCAATCAGTCCCAGATGGCGAGTATGGTGAAATCGTTTTTACTAGTCTTACGGCGCAGGGAATGCCGTTAATTCGTTATCGTACCGGAGACATTAGTCGGTTTATCCCACAACCTTGCCAATGCGGTACCGTTTTGAAGACTATGGACCTGGTAATCGGAAGACGGGCGGATGAGATAAGCTTAAAAAGCGGTATCATTCTACGACAAGGAGATCTTGATGAGGCATTGTTTCCGCTAGCGGGGATATTGGACTTTCGGACGAGTGTTACTTGCGAGAGAAGGAAAGACTTGATTGATATTGAGGTTAATCTGGCAAAGACCGCAAACGTCGTTTCCTTGCAAGACATGTACAGTGCACTGGAAAATTTACCTGGTATCAAATCTGCAATAGACAGAAATGAACTGACTATCCAGATCAAGGTTGAAACTGAACGGTTTAACCGGGGTGCGGCAAAGCGGGTTATGCAGCACATTACTTAAGACTATTACAATCAAGTCCCTGACAAGCTAGCATTTGTCGGGGACTTGTTGTTACTATTATTCGGCCAACCGGCCAAGACTTGCCTGTACAAGTAAGCGCATGCTAATCCAGTAATTCTGTTCTGAACGAGAGGGGGCATTCTGAATTTTCAAGCGGCAGTTTTGCTCGGAGAGCCACCAATCGCATCCCAGCATACCTCGCTCTAGGTTTTTAGTGATCTCTGCAATGATCTCCGCGCTCCAGCATTTGTGCTGAGTATAGGCTATGACTTGGTTAGCCAAGGCTTGGTAGGAGGAATGCTGAAAGGTCTGGCTATCTTGATCATATTCCATGTCCAGGATGGGAATTATCCCTGTCAGGTCCTGAGAAATCTCGGACAGTAAGTCCTTTTCTTCGTTGGATGCACCAATATATAGGTAATAAAGTTTGGCGGTGCGGTTCATGCCAGACTGGCGCAGGATTCGACCCAATCTCTGGATGCGCTGTCGGTTGCTGCTGGTGGAGGATGCGACGATCCCGATGTCTGTAGAGGGTACATTCAACCCTTCATCGAGAGCGCGGCAGCTTACGAGGATGCGAATTTGTGCGTCTTGATATTTACGAAGGATTTCTTTGCGACTCCACTCGTCCATTTCGGAATGATAACGCCCGACCTGTCCAGGAAACAGGTATTGTAACTGTTCATAAATTGTGTTCGCCACAACAATTCTTTCGCAAAAGACCAAGAACTTTGAACTTCGCGGGAGCTGTGTCACTAGATTGCTGACACAGCTTATCCTGGCTTCGGCCCTGTAGACCAAATCTTTGCGCTTGGTGGCAAGCATGAGTAGCGAACGGGCAAGAGCTGCTATGGTGTCATCCTCAGAACTTTGCGCCAATTGCTCTAGGCTGGCAAAATACTGAAGTCTGGTTAAGCCTTTCAGGAAAGGACAGCGATTCATAAGGCTTTCTCGGACATGCGTCAGTTGTTCGCTTAAATCCAAATACTGGTGCTCTTCGTCCGGAGTGAAAGCTAACTTTATGTTAAAGATCGCAAAGGAACTTATGATATTAGCATTCAAGGCCTCGACAAAGCTGTATTTGAAGATCTCTGGCCCCAAGGCGGGAAGCAGCGTTTGGTTAAAGGTTGCAGTTTCCGGGGTGGCGGATAAACCAAGTGCATAGTAATGTGTGGCCTGGTCTTCAATTAGGATTTGAGCCATAAAATTAAATATGCGCGAATTTTCCGGGCTGCAATAGTGATGACATTCATCTGCGATCAACAAGATGGAGCTACCCTGATGATAATCGTCTAGAATATGCTTTGTTAACGTGTTGCGGGCTGAGTTTACCACATAAATCATATATTTACGAGAGGGAGGGTCTTTGTGAATCCCGGAGTATAACCCTATGTCATCCCTAGAAACAGAGAGATCGTCTTGGAGACTCTTAACCCATTGATTTGCCAGAAAAACCTTGGGTACAACAATTTTTATTTTTAAGGCTAGTGCTTGTTTTGCACGCAATATGTATTCCAGCCTAGCGATGGCTCCTAAGGCTAGGATCGTTTTGCCTGCTCCGGTAACGACATTCACAACCCCTTTGCCTTGATTCTGAACCCAGATATCTAGGCATTCCTTCTGCCAGGCAAATAATGGCTTTTTCACTTGACCATATACGTTTGAAGTGGATTTGGCTGCCTCTGCGGAAGTTTGCTTATGAAAAGTCATACTTTCTCTCCCCAGTCTCCCTCATGGTTGTCTAGATGTAATATTTGTTATGGTATTAGTATGACATTATTGGATTATTGAGGCAAGCAGGGAAGGAAAACTCTGTTTTGTGTCGAACACTAGCAAAAAAAGAAAACTAATCATTCGATTTTGGAATCAAAGCCATTCATTCTCATGAAAATTAGGATGATTATTAGTAATTTGATTCATCCAACTGCGAGATGCCCACTTCAATGAAGTGAGCGTTCCCTAAAAAATTGAAGAAGGAGACAGAACTATGACGGATTATGAAGACTTATATAAACAAATGTTAAGCGTCGAAAAAGAGCTCAAGGATAAGATTAACAGTCAGCAAAAACTATTTAAGAGCTTGAGCAAAAATATGGAGAAGGGTGATCTTAAGAGCTGGACTAGGGATCTGTCCTCCATGCGTACTTATCTGAAGGAACAGGAAACCTTGATGGAAGAGATGCAGAATCAAGTTGATGAATTCGGGATTCGCGACTATGTGGAAAATGGCAGCTTTGTGGAACAATTGCTAGCTCATTGCGATCGGCTAGAGGTGGACGTTAAAGGAGATTATCCAATTTATGAGATGTTTCCTTTCCGGGTCAGGATCGATCCAGAGAATCTGGACTTATACCTTGATCGAAAACGCGTCCAATGCTTTCGCCCTCTGGCCTTTGTGCAAGACGTTAAGGCCAGTAGGGATAAACTATTGAAGGCTACTTTTGATCCCAAGAGCTTCGTCAAAGAGCTTGCTACCGCTTATGATTTGATGCTACTAAAGCAAAACCAGGGTAAATTATTAACTTCGGCGGTCGGGGATATTTATCTAAAGAGTCTTTACACCCTTTTAACCCCGATGCGTCGCTTCCGTAAAGATTATGACCTGCAGAGTTTTGCCTTCGACTTGGCCCGCCTTTATGCAGCTGACCTACGTACCTGTGAGGATGGACGGAAGTTTCAATTTGGCCCCAGTCGCAATATCAACAAGGCTATCCGCATCCTTGATCAGGATGGTCGGGAACAGTATTTGGCAACCATCCGTTTTTTCGGGACTACAGCACCTACGGTACCGTTACCGGAATTGAGCTGATTTGATGAAAATATGCATGCATCAGAGAACGAAAACTCGCTACGAAGTCATTCAAGGCCTAAAAAAGCATATGCACTCGAACCTCGAACTTCGTGCCTCGAACATCAATTTGATGGGAGGTAATAGACTTGAAAAATGATATTAAAGCTGCCCTAGCCAGTTTAAGGAAGGGACAAGCTCCAGGTAATCGCGAAATCCTGCAAGAAATATCTGTGGGCAGCGAGTTTATTATGGATTTTTGGAAGGAAAAATATCTGGAGAACTATCTGGCTAAGGGAGGCAGCAAGATAAAGTTCGTGACGGGACGTACTGGGAGCGGAAAGACACATTTCCTGGAAATATTGGCTATGGAAGCAGAAAACATGGGCTATATCTCGGTTGATCTCTCAGCTCGGGAACTCTGGCTTCATGATTTTAAGGAAATCTATACAGCAATATTGCACCAGGTGAATCTACTGGCACGCTTACAACTCTGCAGCCACGAGGTTATCCGGCAGTTGGGGTATGATCCCGAGATTATTCCAGAAAATATTAGCTTTGCGGATTACTTATCCAGCCAGGGACTGCTAGAGCCGTTGACCAAGCGGGAGATAAGGCACCAGTTGGAAAAGCTCTTTCTCGACAACCCCCTAATTGATAATAACTTTGCTCTTGCCTGCGCCATGTTGACCGGCGGAATTTTGGGACACCCCACCTTGGAAGAAGCCAACTGTAAGCTGTTGATGTTATGGCTGGAGGGAAGTCGGGAAGCTAAATTGTCTTCCCTGCGCCGTCTGGGTTTGTCGCCGAGTAAAATCACCAAATATAATGCCCGGCATATGCTGCGTTCCCTCGTAGAGGTCTGCTGTCTGGCCGGATTCAAGGGTCTGGTGATATCTATTGATAACATGGAAGTTCTTGTGAGCGCAGATAGTGCAGAAGCTATTCGTTATTCTCGTTTAAAACGGGAAGACGCCTATGAGAGTATTCGCGAATTGATCGATGAAATTGACACCTTAAAGCACACCATGTTCGTTTTTTCGTTCGATCGCAGTCTAATCGATGATGATGTGAGGGGTATGAAGTCTTATCAGGCGTTGTGGATGCGTATACAAAATGAAATCGAAGGCAAGCGTTTTAACCGATTCGCTGATATTGTGGATTTAGATCGTCTGATTGATGAGGTCTATACACCAGAAAATATCCTAAAAATGTCCACCCGTCTGGCTCAGGTCATAAACCGTTTCGATGCAGGGGCCACTCCTATAAGCTTGAACACGGCGGAAGAACTCCACGCCCGGTCCCGGTTTGGCAAAGTTTCGTTGCCTCGAAAAGTAGCCTTCACTACTTTGCAGGAAGGAGCAGAATAATGGATTTTGAAGCGCAGCGAGTTATTGAAGCCTTGCGTTCGGGAGTGTCTTCTCGGGCGGTTGGACATTACTTCTCCTCAGCCCGTCCAGAATTAATGGAGCAGATCTCCCGCAAGTTAGACCGGATTAGAGACACCGGAGAATCCACTGGTATGGTTGTTTCTGGAAAGTACGGAGAGGGTAAAACCCACCTTTTAAATACTGTGTTTAATCTAGCCCATAGCAACAATATGGTGGTCAGCCTGGTTTCCCTAAGTAAGGAAACCCCGTTTGACAAACTTTATCTAGCCTATCAGAAACTGGTTAGCAATACATACCTGCCAGGGCGTCTGCAACCAGGATTTCAACATATCATGCAAGATATTACTCCGAATAATCCCATTGCTCAAGATATGATCTCCTTTACCAGTAAACACTTAGAGACTGACAAGTTGTTTTTCGTTTTGCGGTCCTTTCTAAACGTGGATGATTCGGATGAAAAATACCTACTCATGTCGGATCTAGAGGGTGACTTTATCAATAATGCCCTTTTGAGACAGATCTACAAACGGATTTTTGCCCAAACAGTCAAGTACGCCGTTCCCTTTAGTAAAACTCGTCACAGTATGGATTACTACACGATGTTAAGTCACCTCTTTAAATTGCTGGGTTACAATGGTTGGGTTATCTTGTTTGATGAAACAGAATTGGTCGGCCGTCTGGGCAAAAAAGCCCGCCTCAAGGCTTATAATAATATGGCATCGTTCTTGTTTCCTGATAAATATTCGCGCCTCGAATCAACTTTTACCATGTTCGCTTTGGGGGCATCGTATCAAGAGGATGTCATAGAGTCTAAGCATGAGTTTGAAAACCTCGCCACAACTTATGTGGATCGTGCCCAACGGGAGCCCATCGAAAAAGTAATCAACGCTATTATTTCCGCACCCCAGCTTCAACCGCTGAACCAGGATGAAATCTTGGCTGTTCTTAAACAGGTTCAGGATTTTCACGGTCAAGCCTATGATTGGCAACCGAAGATTGATGTAAGAGAAGTGCTAAAAGCCTCGGAAAATAGAGGATACCTGTTAAGAACCAGAATTCGTGCTGCCGTAGAAGTGTTGGATCAGCTTTATCAGTACGGACAGGCCGGGACTATTCAAATCAATGCCCTTGGAGAACCACAATATCAAGAGGAGGAATTGCCTTCCCTAGATGGTTGTATTGTCGATGACGAATAATATCCTTGTACAGCATATTATGCAAAATTGAAAACAAGTCTCCGACAAACATGCTTTGTCGGAGACTTGTTACGTGGAGAACATACTAATTTCATTCCATATCTGAAACAATTTGGCCTGAAACTCTACACAGCTAAAGCTGGTGGGTTCTTAGGTACGAAGACTTTCAATATACTCTCGCTTACAGGTATAGCACTCATCTGCAAGGTACAACATATAAAGGCTGGTCTATTTCCCTAAGACTTTACTACCAAGCAGTCCATCGACAACATTAGCGATAGTATAACGCCCGTGTCTTGACGCTTGCCTAATTATACCATACTATTGCATACAATGAAATCTTTAGATTTGCCTTATATCACCATAGCTGAAGCTAGGGGCTTTACGGCAACAAGCGGTAAGGGGCTGGGTGAACTCAGACAGAAGCGGATTAAAGGTTTTCCCACTTATTTAATAATTCTTACTTTCAAAACTCCGTCAATTTCTCTAATCTTATTTGCTATTTCAGGGGTCGAAGGGGAGTCAATATCGAGTATAGTAAGGGAATACTGTCCTTTACTTTTATTAATCATGTCGGGAATATTAATGTTCTGATTTGCAAAAGTTGATGTGAATTGGCTTAGCATATTTGGTATATTTCTATGATTAATGGCGATCCGTCCAGCATGAGTACATACACCCATATCACAGTTAGGATAGTTCACCGAATTTTTAATATTCCCATTTTCAAGGTAATCCATCAATTGCTGAACAGCCATAACCGCACAGTTATCTTCTGATTCATTCGTAGACGCGCCTAAGTGTGGAATTGCAATGACATTTTCCATAGCTGCTACCTTTGGATTGGGGAAATCAGTGACATATCTACCTACTTTTCCGGATTTCAATGCTTCAATCATTTCATCATCATTCACTAAAGTATCTCTAGAAAAGTTCAATATTTTGACTCCGTCCTTCATGATCGCAAAGGTTTCAGCATTGAACATCCCTTTTGTTTGATCTGTTGCAGGCACATGAACCGTAATAAAATCGCATTCTCTAAAAATTTCATCTAAAGACTTGCTGTGTTTAATATATTTTGAAAGCTTCCAAGCAGCATCAACCGAAATAAATGGATCATATCCGTAGACTTCCATATCTAGTTTATTAGCAGCATTAGCAACTAAAACTCCGATAGCTCCAAGTCCTATGACTCCAAGTTTTTTTCCACTAATTTCTGTTCCTACAAATTTTGATTTCTTTTTTTCAACGAGCTTAGCAATGTCTGGATCTTCCTTAACAGAATCAACCCATTTAATTCCATCTACAAGGTTGCGAGATATCATGATTAATGTAGCGATAACAATTTCTTTGACTCCATTCGCATTTGCCCCCGGTGTATTAAATACTACAATTCCATTTTCAGCACATTTATCAAGGGGGATATTATTAACTCCAGCACCCGCTCTGGCGATGGCCTCTAAAGAACTTGGTAATTCCAAATCGTGAACACTTGCACTTCTTACGAGGAGTGCAGAAGCTTCATTGAAGCTATCAACTCTTTCATAGTTATCAGTCAATAAATCCATTCCCACATTTGCTATAGGATTTAAACAGTTTATCTTGAACATTTTTTCGTCCACTCCTTATTTTTGGCTATTTGATTATTGATTGTCGGATTCAAAGTTTGTTAGAGTACCGAGTCTTAGGCTTGAACTGCAAGAAAATTATAACTCACGTCATTAAAAGACCTCCCTTTATTTCATTACCTTATAATTGTCACTATTTACGGATATTAAGTATTTAGCCATCTACCTACACCAGTGTTAAGGTGCACGATAAGAGGCTTAAAAATACATAAACCCCCCATCCCAATAAGGACGAGAGGTTATTCCCGCGTTGCCACCCATGTTGCCGAATCCTACTGAATCCTGCCAACTCTTATCCGCTTTACCGGGCGGAACCCGTCACAATTCATCATTGGCCACTCCAGGATGGAATCCTTAAGTATGTTAGACTGACTTTCACCAACCGTCAGCTCTCTATACAACATGAACTTAGGACTTCCCTTCATTGTGTTAAATCTTATTACGTTCTGCTATTGATGTAGATAATAATTCATTAGAATAAAGGTGTCAATACTTTTTTTAAAAAATACACAACGGAAAGTAAGATCATACAGTCTCTCGCTCAGCTTGGGTCCACTTAAATAGGACATTATTCTCTAAAGTTAAGCTAAATTCAAAAGAAATGGAAAATATATCCTTTTTATTTAATCATATTTTTCCTGGTAGCACAGGTCTCGGGGGGAGACACAGAGCTCTTCAGTTTACAATCCTCGCAGACTTGTAAACCATGATCTGCATATAAATCCTCTTCCGCGACGTCAACCGCACACTTTTCGCATTTAGCCATTACTTATTCAATCCCCTCTTCACCTGCTGCTCGATTTTAGTGAATGAAATAACACTTGTTAACTTACCTCGAAATTGACTAATTTATTCCCCCCCGTTGTATTAGATCTCTGTTCGACAGGAGTTGCCAGAATCATCCCTCTTTTCTGCTAGCGGGGAAAGTTAGCCTATGATAGCATAAAGTTTATCGGTTAAGCCATCTAACCCGACCAAAAGGAATAAGGGGGAAAACTTGGTGAAAAGGAATTTCTCTTTAGTGGCTACTGTATTGTTAAGTCTCTTTTTACTCGTTGGATGCTCACCAACTAAGGGAACCCAAACCACAGCGGCACCGCTTGGCGCTCAAGTTACTTATTCACGAACTGAAGTGATCACTTCATCTGACCAGGCTAAACAACTTTTAGTCGATGGGAACACTCGCTTCGCCTCAGGCAAAATTCTAGCCAAAGATTTTAGTAGCACCAGGAGAAATGACTTGATCAAGAATGGACAACACCCCTTTGCCGTAGTCGTATGTTGCTCCGACTCTCGTGTCCCACCTGAGGAACTTTTTGACCAAGCCCTTGGAGACCTCTTTATTATCCGTGTGGCTGGTAATGTTATTACGCCGGTAGAATTAGGGAGTGTGGAGTATGGGGTAGAGCACCTTAAGTCACCACTTGTGATCGTCCTTGGACATGAAAAGTGTGGGGCCGTCACTGCTACTGTTGCGGGTGGCGAAATGCCTGGCAGCATTGGAGCTATCGCCAATAAAATCAAACCAGCGGTCGCCAAAGCTAAAACTACTGGTGTCAAAGGGGATGAGTTAATCGAAAAGAGTGCCGACCTTAACGTTCAGAATGCTCTTGCTGACATTTCTAATAGCCCAATTATTAAACATGCTAAGAGTAATAACCAAATCAAGCTGCTTGGTGCTAAGTACCATTTAGATACTGGTCTAGTACACTGGTTTAATTAACAAAGCGGCTGTAACAAAGATTAGCCCAGAAATCGCCTAAAATCAATGATTTTAGGCGATTTCTATACTTATCTGAAAGTATAACTTACGTTACATACTGCAAGAATGCTAATTCGTGCGAAGACAGTGTCTTCGTTTGTAGCATAAGTGCAGAAGAAGTAATGGCTCTCCTCGAAGATCATGCTATGGCAAATACCTCTTTTACAAAAGAAAGATACTCTGGTGCATTTTTAATGTCAGGTTCACCATGGGTCTGTGCTAATCCATGCCGTATGGCTCGTTTGATAACAGTGTCAAACACCTTTATATCTGGGGTCTCAGCAAATTGTTTCCGTAGTTCTTGGAGCTTTACATGATGGAGGTTGGTATGGTCTTGGACCATCGTAGGCAATATCCCTAAAATATTTATCTTTGAACCTTGTTCCTGAATACCCTTGATTAGAAAAATTGTTTCATAGATGCCATCTATGGATAGACCCTCTGGAAGGACAGGGATGATAATATCCGTGGAGGCTAACAAGGAATTCACAGTTGGGATGTCATTGCTCGGAGAAGTGTCAATTAGAATGTAATCGTACTGAGTTTTTATCTCACCGATTGCTTTTCTTAAAAGGTATTTGGGGGCAGGGAATAGTTTGGCATTAATCTGGGCCATTACTTTTGGGCTTAGATCAGAAAGAGAACTGTTTGATAAGTACAGATCCACCCCAAAGGCATTCTGCTTGATGTCTCTCATTTTTGCTTCACCAATTAAAACATCATAAATCGTTTTCTCTAAGTCAGTTTTCTTGATCCCGAACGATAAGGCAATATGGCCTTGAGCATCCATGTCAACAATAGCTGTCTTATATCCGAGACTGACTAATCCTACAGCCATGTTTGTGACAGTTGCCGTCTTGCCAACTCCACCTTTCTGTGATGCAACAGAAATGATTCGTGCAGTCTTAGCGAAATTAGAAATATTAGCAGTTTTAGAATGTTTAGCCAAATGACAACAACCCCTTCTTATAATATGTATTTGGTCTATTTTACCATATTATTCCAAAAGGGTAAATACTTAGGTTGAGCGGTAGATGACTTATTCTACTGGTTGGACATTTTTTTTAGTGTTCTTCGATTGCGCCTCATGGTAAAATTCGAAATAGTTTCTTGCAGGGTTTAGCGAAAAAATACAGAATTATGTCAAGGAAGCATACTAGCACATTGTAGGAGGGAATGATTTTGAGAAAACGGTTTGTTTGGGTACCTCTGATTTTACTGATTGGCGTTGTCGCGTGCGGAATCTTAATTTCGAGGAAATCCCAGTCCCAAATTTCAATTCCCAATTTGCCATCGATACCATCGATAGGAATCCCGACCATTGCTTGTCCAACAGACAAGGATGGGGATGGCTTAGACGATCTTAAAGATATTGTGACCGGTGCAAAAGCAGAGGTCGAGAGGAAACCTCAATATCTTAGTGCTTATTATCAAAAGGGGTATCCTCCGGAGAGTGAGGGCGTCTGTACAGATGTCGTGTGGCGGGCATTTCGAGATGCAGGTTATGATTTAAAGAGTTTAGTCGATCAAGATATTCGGGTAAACTTGGGCGTATATCCTCGGGTACAGGGAAAACCGGATCCAAATATAGATTTTCGGCGAGTGCCAAATCTCATAGTCTTTTTTCAGCGCAATGCTCAGGTATTACCACGAGAAATCAAACCGGGAGATGTCGAAAATCTAACGCTCTGGCAACCCGGAGACCTCGTGACCTATGGCCTTCCCCATGAACATATCGCCATTATTTCGGATAAACGTAGGTCTGATGGAGTCCCATATATTCTCCATAATGCCGGACCAAGCCCTATCGAATCGGATCAGCTGGAGAGCTGGCCTTCGACAATAACCGGGCATTTTCGATTTCCTCGATTTTGATTATAGCCTGCTTCGGCCATTTAGAGTTATTAAGGATCGCTCTTCCCACACCAATGAGGTCTGCTTTCTCTTCTGTTAGCAATTGTTCGGCTGCTTGTACATCGGTAATTCCACCAGTGAGAATCACCGGAATGGTGACTACCTTTTTGATGGCTTCGCTGAGCGGTGCAAAAAATCCTTGTCCGCTAAGGTTAGGTATCATATACCCTGAGAAACCGCCGGAAATATCAAGAATGTTTACACCGGCCTGTTCAAACTCTTGGGCGGCGACTTGACTATCAGCGATAATAATTCCCCCTTCTCTAAAATCTGACGCTCCTAAACGTAAAAGAATGGGGAAGTCGTCACCTAGAGCTGCGCGTATCGCTTCAATGATTTGTAGGTGAAGGCGAATACGATTATGGACATTTCCACCGTATTCATCGGTACGTTTGTTGGTTAGCGGAGAGAAGAATTGATTGAGAAGATAACCGTGGGCGGAATGAATTTCCACGCCATCAAAACCAGCCTCCTTAGTGCGTCGAGCTGCATCTTGGAAAGCTCTAATGATATTCGCAATTTCCTCGCGGGTAAGTTCATTCGGCATACTCCCTCTTCGGGGGTGTGAGACTTTTGATGGAGCTACCGGAACAGTTCCGGTAATTTCTTGAGTAGTATTGCTTCCGGCATGGTTTATTTGCATCATGGCCTTAGAGCCATTACGATGAATGACCTCCGCCAATTTCTTTAGGCCTTCAACCATTCTGTCGTCAGAAACGGAAAGCTGTAGATCGCTTGCTTTCCCATCTAACGTGATAAAACTGTGTTCTATTATGATAAGTGAAAGATAACCACCTTCGGATTTTTCGGCATAGTAGTCTAGAATTGACTGGTTTACCTTCCCATCAGGATCTGCTTTCGCGGTAGCCATCGGTGGCATTACCAAACGGTTAGTCAGTGTTAACGGGCCTGCCTGTAATGGTTTAAGTAAATAGGACATAAATTCACCCTCCTTGCAATATTCAGCTAAATGTTATAGTTGCGGAAATGCTTTGGCAAGTGCGCTTTTGGATAGGTCTGATGTTTGATATAATACTTCAATATAAGTTGAGAGGAAATAGGGGACAGTTATAGTTGTCTCCGGCTTGTGGATGAGAATATGCGTGCAACTACCCGAATGATTGGACATTACTTATTTATATATGGGGCAAGTGGTATATATCTGCCATTTTTGCCTCTGTTCTTGGCCGCGACTGGTTTGGATAGCTTGCAAATCGGATTCCTCCTGGCGATTGGACCGAGTACAAGTATTTTCGTTCAAATCGCCTGGGGCAATTTTGCTGATAAACATAATCGGCGTAAAGAGTATTTAATAATAGCTGTAGCGGGTACGGCAATAGTATGTATAACTCTTACTGTCTTTAGGAGTTTATCATTGCTCGCTTTGCTTCTTTTTTTCTATGCCTTGTTTAATTCAGCAATCTCCCCGTTGACGGATACCTTGGCACTAGATGCAGTTGCCGATACACGTCTTTTTGGCTTGTTTCGCCGCTGGGGATCATTGGGTTTTGCAGTTACGGCAGTGACTGGGCGTGCTTTTTTCTCACCTACCTGTAAGATTGTTCGGAGCGGTAGCCGGAAGCTTATATGCTTCGAGTTTGCTCTGGACCGTTAGTTTACCTAATCCACGTAAGTGGAACCGAGCAACCAGGGCGGCTTTTCCCCTTGCCGAGGTTTTAAAGGTGCCTGGAGTTAAGATATTGTTAAGCGTTTTGTTACTAGTGATGGTCCCATATGCTGCCTATAGTTCTTTTCTGGGTTGGCATTTACAGTCCTTGGGGGCCTCGCGCCTATGGGTGGGTATCGCTTGGACGGTTGCGGCTATTAGTGAAGTGCCGATATTTGGAATGGGTAGCCGGTGGTTGATACGGACCCCAGCTTGGAGCTTAATGGCTGGAGCAGCAATGATATTTGCTGTTCGCTGGTTGGCATATGCTTATATCCAAAGCTATCCGATAATTGTCTTTTTGCAGTTGGCCCAAAGCTTAAGTTTTGCGTTGTTCTATCTAGCGGCAGTGGAGTACCTGACAAAGCTTGTTCCTCACGAATTGCGTAGTAGTGCTCAAAGTTTGATGCAAGGTATCAGTTTTGGCGTTAGTGCGATTGTGGGATCAACTGTTGGAGGTTGGTTAGTTAAGACTGGCGGAATTTTTATTCTTTATATCATGATGGCGGTTTTGTCAGGGCTCGGGGCTGTAGGCAGTTTTATTTGGCTACGAAGTGAACTCGTTCAAGTAAAGTTGAACATCGAGTCTTCGGTGGGGGACTCTACCCGCGAATGAGCTGAAGAGAGGAAAAACAGACTAGATGGATAAGACTATTCGAAATATGATACCAGCAGATTTAAAGGATATCTACAAGAGTATTGAGCTTGATTTTGCAGTGGGAGAGTATGCTCCCTATGATGTATTGGCTAAACAGATTGAAAAGGGTGTGCAGAAAGGGTATATTTTTCATAACGGTGAAAAGGATTTTGCCTATTCAATATGCGCGGATGGATGCGCTAACGGATATATCCTGATTAGTTTACTATCAGTGTATAAGGAATTCAGAGGCGATGGTCTTGGGTCAACCTTCCTAGAAGAATTGATAAGAAATTATTCCATGAACCAAGGTATTATTGTTGAAGTCGAAAAGCCTGAAGCTTCAAGATCTGACGAGGAAAGAGCTCTTTGTGAAAAAAGAATAAAATTCTATCAAATTGCAGGATTTCATTTGATTCCGGACCTAGATTATTCAATTTGGGATGTGCCAATGCATCTTATGGGACTGCCACTGAAAGCTTCCATGGACACTCTTAATGAGATGATTGGACAAATCATTTATGAAATATACTTAGAACTAATGGGGAAACGCTATATTCATAAATTGAAGTTTAGTAGAGTGTTAAAGGATTGACAATATGAAAGAAGTAACAGCTGCAATTATCTTAAAGGATAACAAAATACTGATTGCCCAAAGAGCACCAGATGATAAATTAGCAGGTAAATGGGAGTTTCCAGGTGGTAAAATTGAACCTAGTGAGACTCCGCAGGAATGCTTGAAGCGTGAAATTCGTGAAGAATTAGATGTCGAAATAGAAGTTTTAGATTTCTTCGGTGAAAGCATCTATACTTATCATAGCGGAACTATCCAACTGATGGCTTTCTGGTGCAAGTTGATTTCAGGCGACTTAAAGTTGAAAGTACACAACGAGATCGCTTGGGTTAATCACAATGAGTTGGATTTATATGACTTTGCCCCTGCAGATATTCCACTAGTGGAGAAGTTAAAGGGAGGCTCGAATTAGATGATAAGAGAGGGGAGTTATTACATGCGTTATGAAGGAACTGTCTATCGTCCACCCAGTGAAGCCGAAAGTTTGCTGATCCAAGCGACTATCGGCTGTCCCCATAATAATTGTACGTTTTGTGGTATGTATCGAAACACTAAGTTTCGGATCCGATCCGTAGCAGATATTAAAGAGGACCTTCTAATGGCCCGAGATTATTATGGTGATAAAGTTCGTTCGATCTTTTTTCCCGACGGGAACACGATTTTAATGAAAACAGATCAGCTTGTAGAAATCCTCAACTTCTCTCGGGAAATGTTTCCCTACTTGAAACGTATGACTGTCTATGGCTCTGCAAAATTTCTGAAGTTAAAAAAGCTCAATGAGCTTCGTCTCCTGAGAGAGGCAGGCTTATCTCGTATACATTCCGGAATGGAGAGTGGAGATGACGAGGTTCTTCGGAGAATTAAAAAGGGTTTCACCGCCTCTGAGATGATTGAAGAGGGTCTCAAAGTGAGAGAAGCGGGTATTGAATTAAGCGAATATATTCTTATTGGGATTGGTGGACGTGAACGCACACAAGAACACGCTTTAGAAAGTGCTCGGGTGCTCAATGCCTTTACCCCAGACTTTGTACGCTTACGCACTTATGTTCCCTGGGAAGGAACACCCCTCTATGAAGACTATCAACAAGGACGCTTTCTCTTACTTAGTCCCTACGAAGCATTAAGGGAAACCCGTCTCCTAATTGCTAACTTAGAAGGTCCTTTCGAGTTACTCAGTGATCATATCTCGAATTTTGCTCCAATTAATGGGAACATACCTAATGATAAGCCTGAAATGCTGGAAACCATAGATAAGCTCTTAGCGATACCTGAAAAAAACTTTAGACAAGTGGATTCTCGCTACCTTTAGGTTAATACAATGCTCCATGGATCTATCTTTCCTTATTAATTAAATTTTAAAAATAAAAAGTCCCCAGCTATAAAAATTGCTGAGGACTTTACCATTCTCTCAAGGCAACAGTACATGCCAAATACGACGTTTGGACATTAATTCCCTAATTCTCCACTTTGATGAGGCATCTGTGTGAGGATTCAGTTATCTGAACATTATCCTAGTGAAAGGTTAGAGGTGTTGTAAAAATAGGTTTAAACAGTTCTGACGAGGTTTTCATAGAATAATGTGAAGAAAAGGGAACTATCCAACCAAATGGAGTAGGAGTATTCTACTTAGATAACTAGAGAAAGGGTTGGGAAAATGAAGATATGGCAGGTACTTTACAATTGGTGGAAGGGGTTCAGGCGCTTGTTCCGACAGTTCCGTAGTAAGACTCAGCCGACGTTTTGTAGCTCTTTCATTCAGTATTGGTATTGCCAAAATTGGAGTTATGATCGTTGGATTGAAGAGTATCAAATGTTACAAAAGATAGGCATCAATGAAATAATCTTGCAGAGCATCGCCGATACAAAATTACATTATGCTGTGTATCCCACGAAAATGGAAGGATATTCAAGTAACAGTATTGATATGCTGGAAACGGCTTTATCAGCTGCGGACAGTGTTGGTATGAATGTCCGAATCGGTCTGGGGATAAACGATGACTGGTGGTCAATTGATGCGTATAATCAAGAATGGTTAGACCATGAGACTGAAATTAATACAGTGATCGTTACTGAGATTCTAACAATGTATTGTAGGCATCGAGCATTCACGGGTTGGTATATTCCCTATGAATTTCACCCTTTGATGGCGCTGGGTAATACCCAACAACTTAACTTAAACAGATTCTTTCTAAAAATTGCAGGGGCTATCAAGTTAAATAGCACAGATACGATTATGATCGCCCCGTTTTATAATGCGCGATTGTCAGAACCTGTGACTTTGACCCTTTGGGCAAAAATAATTCGTAACGTTTTTAAAGATACTGGGATAGATATTATTGCCTTGCAAGATAGTATAGGAGTAGGGTTTAACTCGTTAGAGGATTTGGACGAGATCTATGCCTATACAAAAAAGGCTAGCGATGAAATTGGTCTGATTCTATATGCAATAACTGAAACGCTTGAGGAGTCTGGGGGAGAAAACTTACCGGCGCCGCAGCCGCGAATTTCTGAGCAATTATCTAGAGAGTCAGCTTATGTTCGTAAATTCGTTGCTTTTAGTATAAATCACTATCAAAATGGAAACGAGCCAACTCAGGTTAACAATTATGAGGATTACTATCGGTACTATCTCTCTTACCAAAGTAAATGACCTTGGGATAAATTATTTTACCCAGGTTTTAACCGCCAGAACGTTGTTATTAACGCGCTCAGTAGCATAATATTGTATAATTATTTTTGTCATCTATGGGAGGATATGAAGGAAAGATGTAGAAATGTTTAGAGTGCAAGTTATCAAAGAACGAGTGGGTTGGTTTTGAGACTAACCCTATATCTATCTTTCAAGGAGGATTATGTAAGTGAGTAATGACACACAGACCGCCCATCTCAATCTGGTAAAGCCGCCGGTCGGAACTAATCTGCAGATCAGTCAATTAATCGAATTTGCATTGGCTCGCGGGGAGGGGGTTCTAGCCGCAACAGGTGCACTCTCCTGTACGACCGGAAAATACACAGGTCGATCCCCTCGGGATCGTTTTATTGTGGACGAGCCGTCTGTACATGACCAAGTTGCTTGGGGAGCGGTCAATAAACCATTTTCCGAAAAAAATTTTGAAGGCCTTTATCAAAAGGCGTTAGCTTATTTGGGGACAACTCAGTATTTTGTATTTAATGGCTTTGCTGGGGCAGATGAAAAATATCGATTGCCGATTCGGGTAATCAATGAGCTTGCTTGGCAAAATATTTTTGTTCAACAATTGTTAATTCGTCCCACTGTTGACCAATTAGCAGACCATCAGCCAGAGTTTACAGTGATCTGCACACCTGGCTTAAAAGCCGAACCCCTAACTGATGGTACTAACTCCGAGGCATTTATCGTAGTGTCCTTTGAAAAAAGAGTCGTATTGATCGGTGGTTCGGAATACGCAGGGGAGATTAAGAAGTCCATCTTTAGCGTAATGAATTTTTTTATGCCCGAACGAGAAGTTTTACCTATGCATTGTTCGGCTAATGTCGGAATCGAGGGGGATGTGGCCCTGTTCTTTGGTCTTTCCGGTACAGGAAAAACTACCTTGTCGGCCGATCCCGAGCGCCGTTTGATCGGAGATGATGAGCATGGCTGGTCGAACACTGGCATATTCAACTTTGAGGGTGGCTGCTATGCTAAATGTATTAATTTGTCGAAGGAAAATGAGCCTCAGATTTGGGATGCCATTCGCTTTGGTACAGTGACTGAAAATGTGGTATTAGATGCTCAGACTAGGGTGGCTGATTATAGTAATGGGTCATTGACGGAAAATACCCGAGCAGGTTACCCAATTGATTACATAGATAATGCGATGATTCCTAGTCTAGCAGGACATCCTCATGTGGTAATCTTTCTGACTGCTGATGCTTTTGGGATATTGCCGCCGATTGCCAAGCTTACCAAAGAGCAAGCAATGTACTATTTTCTCTCCGGTTATACCTCCAAGCTTGCCGGTACCGAACGAGGAATTACAGAACCGGAAGCCACTTTTTCCACATGTTTCGGTGAACCGTTTTTGCCTTTGAATCCGGCCGTCTATGCCAATATGCTAGGGGAACGGATAGATACTCATAATGCTCAAGTTTATCTGGTTAATACTGGTTGGTCGGGTGGACCATATGGGGTGGGAAAGCGGATGAAGCTTCCATTAACTCGTGCCATGATTACGGCAGCCTTAAACGGCACCTTGGAAAAGGTGCTCTATCAACCAGATCCGGTGTTTGGGATTTTCATTCCGGCAACAGTGCCAGGGGTGCCAGATGCGATTTTGCAGCCAAGAGGCACATGGGCGGACCCCGCGGCGTATGATACTGCCGCACTAGCTCTCGCTGCTCGTTTTCACCAGAATTTTGTTAAATTCCCTAACATTGCGGCCAATATTCGTAGCGCTGGACCACAACTTGGATGAGGAGCGTGTTCCAGGTATCAGATTACATTTATACAAAAATCGATAAAACGAAAGAAGAGGTGGCTTGGCCACCTCTTCTTTCGTTTTATTAAGATATTCAGCTTCAAAATAAATTATTTGACAACTTCGTAAGATTTGTCAGAACTCCACCCTTTGTTAAAGCCATCCATACCGAATCCGAAATTCAGACTCTTTGTAGGGATACCATAGATATTAAGCAAGGAGTCGGTCTGTCCAGCCGTTTGTCCGGTATAACAATAGACGACGACAGTTTTACCTTTGCTTTTTTCCTTGATCGAATCAAGGTTTTTCGCGATGTCAGGACCGTAGGGAATGTTTACTGCGCCTTTAATGTGGCCTTTTGCAAAATCTTCAGCTTTGCGAACATCAACAATATAGTATTTGTCAGCCTCTTTAGCAAGGGCATCTTTCATAAGTGGGAGCTCAATCTTGTAGGAGTCTGCAGGGACTTCATTAAAATACTTCTGGACCGCAGCATCAATTGCTTTGCTCTTACTGGGAACTGCGGGAGCGGTCGGCATTGCTGTTGGTTCGGTTACAGTCGGGAACTTCATTCCTAACCAGCCTCTGGTGTCTAAGCCTACACTGCTGCCACCCATACCAGAGTTTAAGGAGAGGGTCTTGATACCGGCAACGTTGAGAAGAGAATCTGTTTGCCCAGCGGTTTGTCCAGTATAGCAAGCAACGATTAACGTTTTGTCTTTGGCTATTGCACGAATGCTATCAATGTTTTTGGCGATATCTGGGCCATAGGGTACGTTAATGGCTCCCTTGATATGTCCTTGAGCATAGGCATCCGCACGACGAACATCCAATATTACGTATTTATCAGGTGTTTTATCGAGCGCATCCTTTAAATCTTTCTCAGCTATCTTATAGGAGTCTTTAACATTGGAGCCAATATCATTGAAATAAGTTTCAACAGCTCCTTTAATTGCTTTTGCTGGGTCTTCCGCAGGAAGAGATACGGCTGCTACTGGTGTACTGGACGGAGTAGTGGTTGCGGGTTGTGCTTGACCACATCCAGTTGCAACGAGGCCAGCAATTACCAGTGAGGTCAAAAAGGAAAATGATTTTCTTTTAAACATTTAAAACATCCTTTCAACTTTAAATTATATCCCAACTTATTTAGATTACATTCTAACTTAAATCGGAATATGTAATTTAATATTAATATTCCACAAGCATGTGAAAAATACCTCTATTACAGCTAAGATAAACGTATAAATGTTTGTTATACTCCTATAAAAATGATGAATAGGATAATTTTGTTTTTTTATATTAGAATTTAATTTATTAAAGTAGAAATAAGCATATAACATTTAATTATATGCTTATAATATTAAAGAATATGGACCTTAGATCTTAATAGCAGGAAAAATGTTCTGTTTAGAGAATAATTAAGTATATAGTTTTAGGCGATAATTGAAGAAATCATCGTAATCAGACTTGTGAATTATTTATTTAAGAGGAGGGCGAGAAATTTGAAAGCTAAGTCGCTGTCAATGCGATCCATGAGCTTGACCGTTATCTATCTATTGTTATTGGGTTTTGGTATGACTTTTTTAGTCGGTTGCGGCAATAGCGCGTCAACGGTGAGCACCGTTGACAAGGGGCAAGACCCGTCAAAGGCTAAGGTTAACCAGAATGCCACTCAACCTGTCCAAGGCGTCTCTGACGACATGGTACCAGCTACTGCCAACTTATCGGTCGTTGATTTTGAGGCTGCCCTAGAGGACAATAAAGGGTTGCAGCTAATTGACGTACGAGAAGCTAGAGAATTTGCCGCGGGGCATATCAAGATGGCGATTAACAGACCTTTGGGTGAACTAGAGAAAAATCTTGGCCAGATTAGTAAGGACAAAGAAATCGTCCTAATCGATCTTAACGGTAGCCGCTCACAATCCGCCTGGCATGTTCTGGTAGAGAAGGGCTATGACCAAAACAAAGTAAAAGTCTTAACCGGGGGCATGTTGCAGTGGAGAGGAATCGTCAGCTCAGCAGGTAGCAACAGCAGCGTTGATACTAATAATAACGGCGCAACTAATAATAGTGGTGGTAATGCGGAAGAGCCTAAGCCTGAAGTCCAAGAAATGGTAGGCGGCTGTTAAAACAATTGTGGTTAATGAAATATAAACAGCTGTCAGGATATTTTCATACTAGTTAGAAAGTACGACTTTCTTTATGAATGGAGGGGAAAAGATGAAACGGAGAAATTTCTTAAAGGGTATACTTTATGGAACAGGTGGTACCGTGGCGCTCGTGAGTGGGTTCGGAACCTTTAATAACTTGGGCTCGAACAAAGCTGAAGCAGCAAGTCAGGATCTTGAAACAACTGTTTTTTCTTCATGTGAAATGTGTAGAAACCAGTGCCCAATTGCCGTTAAAGTTAAAGCCGGAAAAGTCTGCAAAATTGAGGGTCATCCCAATGATGCAGCTTTTGGTGGCGTAATCTGTGCTAGAGGAAATGCAGGTCCATCATTGCTATATGACCCCCAACGGATAAAGAAACCGATGATTCGCACCGGCGAACGAGGGGAAGGCAAATTCAAAGAAGTAAGTTGGGACGAAGCATACACCTATATAGCCGATAAACTATATAACGTCAAGGATCAATACGGCGGGGAAGCCATCGCCTTGGCAAGTCGCAAAGGACCCCATGATTGGTTTTTTCGGTCAATTGGTAAAGCGTTGGGTTCCCCTAATGTGTTTTCCCATGAGGCAACCTGTCCGATGACTCGTTCCGTAGCCTTAGAGACTACCTTTGGCAATGAAGCGATCGCAGCAGATTATGCCAATACCAAGTATCTTATCTCTATTGGTCGAAACTGGTTTGAAGGAATTCATGTTGCTCAGACTAGAGCAGTTTCCAAGGCGCTAAGCAATGGGGCCAAGCTTGTAGTCCTTGATCCGCGTTTTAGTGTTACTGCTTCAAAAGGAGAATGGCTTCCTATCAAAGGCACCACTGATTTGGCATTTGTCATGGCTATGGCCAATATCATGATTCGGGAAAATCTCTATGATCAAGCCTTTATCTCCCAATATACGGAGGGCTTTGATAAATGGGCCGAAGAGGTTAAGGATAAAACCCCGGAGTGGGCAGAGCAAGAGACTGGAATTTCCAAAGAAAAGATTATCCAGATAACTAGAGAATTTGCCGCTGCAAAGCCTAAGGCAATTTTAGACTTTGGTTGGCGAACGGCTTATACACCCAATGATTATCAACTACGCCGTGCGATTCTGATAGTAAATATGATGATTGGCAACTTAGAGGTTCCGGGGGGATATTATACAACCAAACCGGCTAATTTCTTAAAAGGTTTTCCGGATCAAGCCGCTTACGCTAAAGCGCTAGGGGGTGTAGCCCAACCTAGTTTCCCCAAGGCATCCAAGGGCCGGATTGATGGAACAGGCGTTAAAGGCACACCAGGTCAGATTATTCCTGCTTATGATGGAGCCGTCGGAAAAATTGCCGAGAGCATCTTAACTGAAGAGCCATACCCTATCCGAGCATGGCTTGTGCATCGTTTTAATCCCTATATATCCCTGACCGGAAGTACGAAGATGATAGAGGCCTTCAAAAAACTAGATCTTTTGGTAACTTGTGATGTCTATATGACGGACACCGCCTATTTTTCGGATGTAGTATTACCAGAATGCACCTATTTAGAACGTTATGAACCAATTTTTGATATGTCTGGATTAACCCCTAAATATGTGATCAGACAACCTGCTGTACCGCTTGTTTATCCAGATACGAAACCGTACTGGCAGATTTATAAAGAACTTGCGGAAAAGATGGGTTTGGGCGATTATTTTAAATTTAAGGATATGGAAGATTATATAACTCAACAAATAGCCCCCACTGGTTTAAGCTTAGCGCAAATAAAGGAGCTAGGGGTTTGGACTCCCCCAGGGATGAATGCCTTTTATGTTCGAGCTAACGACTCCAAAGCATCCTTGGATAACGTTTTGTCAAACCAAAGTAAAAAGATTGAAATCTTTTCGGCAGAGGTAGAAGAAGCAACAAAACAAGGTGTCCCGAAATATGTTAGTCACCCGCAACCAGAAGAGGGCAAGTTTCGGTTTGTCCAAGGGAAAGTAGCGGTACACACGAACGCCGGAACGGCAAATGTCCCGATACTGAACGAGTTAATGCCGATCAATACTTTGTGGATGAATGCAATGAGCTGTAAAAAACTCGGCTTAAACGATGGAGATGAGGTCATTATTTCTTCAGGGACTTATGAGCAAAAAGGCAAATTGAAAATGACCGAAGGAATTCGGCCAGATTCCGTATTCTGTTATCATGGGTTCGGACGAATTTCACCGGAACTTAAAAGAGCCTTTGGTAAGGGCATTCATGATAATTACTTAATTCCCCATGAAATTGGGGAAGTTGGCAACGCTGTGACCTCAACTACCTTTGTAACGGTTCGCAAAGCCTAATGGACAAAAGCTTGATTGCAGAACTATATTTGTCGTTTGCAGCAATTTTCCATCGACCTAACCCAGACGTTGCGGATCATTTAGAAGAGTTTATTGATCTCTGGTCTGAAGTAATTCCAGAAATTGACGATTTGGTTCAGAAATTGACAGCTTTTTGTCGTCAATTTCCAGCGGGGGAACAGCGGCTTAATGCCTTATGGGAACACTATATTCCACTTTTTGAAACGGGTGAAGTTGAAGCCGCCCCGTATGCTTCGGTTTACTGCGGGGAGGAAGGTTTAGTGTTAGGTAAAGAAGCGTTTAATGTTCAACAATTTTATGCAAATTGTGGGTATTGTATGGGGGAGAAAAGTGGAGAACTTCCTGACCATTTAGCCGTTGAACTAGAGTTTTGTGCGTTGCTGGCCCGAAATGGACAGCTTGACTCATTAATGGAGTTTCAGAAAATGCATTTAACTCCTTTTTTAAATAGTATTTTACTAAGGATTAAGAATTCTAATCGTCCGGTTTACTCTGAGGTTGCCGCAATTCTGGAAGTCAAACAGTTTAATTCACAGAAAGAGGGTGATTTTGTTGGCTAAAAAGTATTCCATGATTATTAATCTGGCGAAATGTATTGGCTGTCAGGCGTGTACAGTCGCGTGTAAGTTCCAAAATAATGTACCGGAAGGACAGTTTAGAACGAAGACTCCCGCAAATGGGCTGAAGGGTACCTACCCTAATGTTTCACAATATTTTGTCAAGGAAGCTTGTCAAATGTGCCAAAAGGCACCCTGTGTCAGCGTTTGTCCAACAAAAGCTTCTTACTACAATGAAGACGGAGTTGTCTTAATCGATGTTGATAAGTGTGTTGGTTGCAAGTATTGTATGACTGCTTGCCCCTATGATGCACGTTTTCTGAACAAAGAAACGGGTGCGGCAGACAAATGCACCTTCTGTTATGAATTAAAGGTTTCTCAAGGGGAAAAGCCGGCTTGTGTTTCAACCTGTGTTGGTGGTGCTTTAATGTTTGGCGACCTTAATGATCCACTTAGTGAAGCCTCTCAGTTCTTGGCAAAGCATAAAAGAGAAGTTCGCAAACCTGAGCTAGGCACTCACCCTAATGTTTATTACATTTATGAAGGGGTGGTGAAGTAACGTGGATATTATTTGGGGTGTTAGTGTCGATGAAGTTGCTTGGGGTGGAGCCATAGCGTTTTATTTATTTTTAGCAGGGATTGCTGGCGGAGCATTCCTAACTGCTTCAATGACGGATCTCTTCAGCGAAAAGCAGTATCCAAAGGTAATTCAGTCGGGGGCCTATATTGCGATCGTTTCTATTATCGTCGGCTTGGGGTTATTAGTTGTTGATTTAGGTCGTCCGTTTAGTTTTTGGAAACTTCTTCTTAATGTAAATATGGGCTCTGTCATGTCAATCGGCGTCTTTATCGTCTCGGGTTTCACAGGCTTGTCAGTTGTTTATGGGGTACTTGTATGGTTAAACGCTGCAGCGCAAAAACAGATTCGGATTACTTCTGCGAATACAGAAGTAGCCGCTACTTCTGTAGGCCAGGGCCTTCAAGCATTTCGTAAGCCAGTAGCCGGCCTGGGAATTTTATTTTCTATAGGGACTGCGACCTACACTGGTTTCTTATTATCTGCTGTGACAACGAATAACTTCTGGCACACACCGTTTATGGGTATTGAGGGGATTCCATTCTTGCCGATTTTGTTTTTAGTGTCTGCTATTTCAACTGGTTTGGCGGCAACCTTGATTGGAGCCTTGAACTGCGGGGATCTAACAACCTATAAAAAGATTGATATGGTCTTAATTATCCTCGAGATTATTATAATCATCATTCTTTATCTATCCGTCGAACCTGTATTCTTTACTGGAAGTATGGCTGTCTTGTTCTGGTTAGGTGTCGTTATTATAGGCTTGATGAGTCCATTGCTTTTATCAATCTATAGCCTTGCAAAGCACAAAAATGTTATTTTACCTGTTTGCGGGATGGTAGTCATTGGGGGGTTTTGTTTGCGATATTTCGTTGTGTATACCGGTCAGTTGTTTAAATAATTTTGTTTTGGTTAAAATTAAAGTTTATATTCCATTCTCACTTAAACGGGCTTAGAGCTCGTTTTCTTTTAACATCAATGGTGTGAATCCATGTATAATGTTTTAGAGCGCGAAAGTTTACAATCATCGTTAGAAGAGGGTGGATTTGTTGACATTGGATCAGACACTCTATAGCAGGAGGCAGGTATTAAGTCTGGGCAGAAAGACTCTGTTGGTGCTAGGAATAGGTTGTCTTTACCCTGTCAGTCACTATTTGAGAGCTAAAGAAAACCAGCTGGCCGTGGCCCGTATTGCCAGTAGTGAGATGCCCTTGAAGATTCATTGGCAACGACTCAGTCAAACCCGCTTTTGGTTGCGACAAGGAAATGATGGGGTGGAGGGGATGTGGGCCAGCTGCACTCATTTGGGGTGTGAGGTGAGCTACGACCCTGAACAGGAGCTGTGGCTTTGTCCCTGCCACGGTAGCCGTTTCAACAGGGATGGGCAACCTGTACAAGGTCCTGCGGTGAACCCCTTGGCGCGGGCGGAAGTGCAGGAGAAAGGCGGTTTTTATCTCCTACACCAGCCAGTAGTATAAGTCGAGAGATGGGTAGGCCAAGGCAGCAGGAAGGCAATTTTGATTAAGCTGGATAGGGAGAATTAGATGAGTAAGCAAGGGAACAAATCCTTTATGGAACATATTCGCCCTCGACAAATTAGGGTGGGTGCTCTCCGCTTAAGAGCCACATTCTGTTTGGGTGGATTTTCTTTTTTGGCTTTTATAGTATTGACTATAACTGGTGTGTTACTCTTGTTCTATTATCAGCCTGGAGATAAGGCTTTTGCTTCACTGAGTGAACTGAATTCCGTTCTGCCTTACGGGGGCTTCGTCCGATCTCTGCATTTTTGGGCAGGCCAGATGATAGTGATCAGTGTTTTTATGCATATGGTGCGAGTGGTATGGTCGAGGGCTTACAGTCCTTTACGCGAGCTTAATTGGATTACGGGGGTAGTGCTTTTTGGCTTGACAGTGATTTTAGATTATTCTGGTTACCTGCTCCGGGGGGGGCAAGAAAGCGGGGCTGCGGCAACTGTTGGACAAGCTTTGTTTACATCGTTACCAGGGGGACAAGCTTTGGCAACCGTATTTTTTGGCCAACCATCACCCCTCAATGGCAGTACCTTAAATATGTTTGTCTGGCACGCTTTTATATTGGCAGGTGCAGTAGGCTTTTTGCAGTTGTTTCATTTTTGGAGGATCCGACGATGTGGCGGAGTGCGGCCGTTGTAAGGGGAGGCTCTGTATGAGATGAGGGAACATGATTAGGATAAAACGAACGTGCTTTGGACGTGAGGTGAGAATAGATGGACCTAATGGAAGGTGGCAGGACTGAAGCGCCAACAGAAGTTGAGCAGAGCGGACGCCAGAAAAAAGTACCACTGATCGAGCTACAGATGAGGGAGTACATTGGCACTTTTCTTTGGTTGGGCTTTCTATTGGCATTGACGGCTAGTGTAAAAGTACCTTTAGATAGCTCGCCGAAGGCGGCGGCAGTAAGCATCTCCAAAGCCCCCTGGGTATTTGGGGCAATCCAGTGGCTGTTACAACGATGGCCTGCGTGGCTGAGTGGGTGGGTTTTACCTCTTCTATCTATGGTAGTGCTATTAACCCTGCCTTGGTGGGGTCAAAAAGTGGGCAAAATGTGGGCTTGGATATTTTTCCTGATCCTAAGTTTGGTTTGGGTAGGATTAACTTTCTTATATTTGCTTAGGGGGTAAAGGAGGATCTTCCAACAATGACCCAACGATTGCGGTTAATAATACTTCTAGGGTTAGCGATTAGTTTTTGCCTCATCATGTTTTTCTTGGCGATAAACTCGTTTAGTTCTTCCCCGTGGCAGGATTGGCAAACGAAGTATTTTCAAGCGCAGATCAAAGAACTTCAGGAAACTATGTCCACGGTTCAAGGAACAGAGCAAGTAAAGAAATTAGAACAGGAAATCAAAGAGTGGCAGGAAAAGAAGCCAGCTATACAGGAGATACGCCTATCGAACGGTCGCCTTGAACGTTGCACTACGTGTCATATAGGGCTTGAAGAAATTTCGGCTTCTCATCCCAGCGATAGTATTGGTTGTACAGTTTGTCATGGAGGGAATGCCTTGTCCGTGGAGGAGAAGACTGCCCATGAGGGGATGTATGGCGGGGGGCACCCGGGTCAGTTAGAGGTGGCTCGCTTGAGTTGCGGAGGGAGCTCGGAAGTAGGGTCATGCCATAGTGGAAATCGACAAGAGGCCGACAACCAAGTGGATTTGCTCACGACTGCCTTAATGGCCAGCAAAGGGGGTGAACTCTCCATGACCAGGTACATGCATGGATTGGACATCCCACCGCGGGTACTACTAAAACCTGGGGAGACGGCTACTGATGTACAAACTCCTTTTAACCATCGTGTTGAAGAACCGAAATTTCAGCAGAACTGTTTGGCGGTTTGCCACCTGAACGGGGGAGATCTACCGGGGCAACAACTTAAAGCCAACGGGTGTGAGAGCTGTCATGTGCTAAGCAATCCAAAACACACTTATGAGGGAAAGGATGTCACGATACCCCGGTCAAAAACGGGTCATGGAATATCTCACCGTCTGACCGTGCAAATCCCTTACACCCAGTGTAATCAATGTCATAATCAGGGAACTTATAAGATCGACACGATGGATTTTACTCCTCGCCAGGATTTAGACCGTGTTAAATCTTCACCACCCCCGGTCAAAGAGAGTCTCGAGACTCGCTGGCAGAATGTTTATTCCCCAGGATTGGTCTTTACTAAATGCGAAGTCAACTTGGACTGTATAGACTGCCATACCCGCAAGGAGACCATGGGGGACGGAGAGATGTACTACTCTGAATGGAATGCGTTGAAAATCCAATGTCTTGACTGTCATGGGACTAAGGTTAGCAAGCCAATAGAGTGGAAGATAACGGACAAATCCGATATGGCCTGGGCGGAAGCTCGCATCAATCCAGTTTTTCCACCTCTTAAAATGGGAGATGTCATTCTGAAGACGGCAAAGGGAGAGGAATTAGCTTACGTCCGTCAGGAAGAAGGTGAATGGTTTAATTATCGTAAAACAAATGGGGAAAAATATTTAATTCCACAGGTTATTGACAATCAATGTCGCCAGGACCCAGATAATCAGTCTTCCGATGACTGCCATAAATGCCATGATGTTTCGAAGGATAAACCTTCCTCGGGAGGAAAATGAGATCATGGTTTCAATTTCAATAATGAACTATTGTAGGTGGTTAATCAAAAATGAGCGTGAACCAAAGTTTAATTCATTGAATTCTAAAGTGCCTAGCTATACAATACTAATATATGTTTAATAACCTAAATAGCATTAAATTGCCTAAAGAACATCAATTGCCTCAATAACCTTAGAAACTTAGAGGACGGTGGAATTGTATTGGATAGTAACCAACTTAAGATCTTTTGTATGGTAACGCGCCAACAAAGTTTTTCTAAAGCTGCTAAATTGTTGCATATGAGTCAACCGGCTGTTAGCACACATATCAAAAATTTAGAAGAATACTACCAAGGGCAATTGCTTACCCGAACTCCTCAGGGTGTGATGCTTACCAAGGCTGGCGAAGTCTTTTATAACTATGCACTAAAGATCCTTGACCTTCAAGACGAAATGGAGCAACAAATTGAAACTGTATTTAAGCATGAAAACAATCAAGTGGTGATAGGTGCAAGTACCACTATTGGAAATGTCTCTCTTCCTTGCTCGATTTATTTGTTTAAAGAACAATACCCTGAGGTCGAGCTTTGCTTAAATATTGCCAATGCCGAAGAGGTTCTGAGTATGGTTATGTCTGATGTCGTAGATCTCGGTGTTGTAGAAGGAGACTCGGTGTCTTCTACCCTTAAAGCGATTCATGTTACTTCAGATGAATTAGTACTTATTGTCCCTCCTCAGCATCCCGCTGAAGGAGACGTTATTTCCCTTCAAGACTTCCTCAAACAACCACTAATTATGAGAGAAGATGGATCAGGCACACGGAAGATTTTGGAGAACGCTTTAGCTCGCCATGGCTATTCTGTGAATCAACTGAATGTGATTACTGAGATGAAGAATATTTATGCCATTAAATCTGCCGTTGAGGCTGGATTGGGGGGATCGGTTATGCCCTTGCTGGCGGTTCGCAAAGAAGCGTATACAGGAACGCTTAAAGTGCTGAGGATTATCGACATGGATATGCCTCTGATTTTTAATATTGTTTATCCTAATAGTCGCCCACTTACAACTAAGGCTAAGCTGTTTATTAAATTCCTCACGAATCCTGAAGAAAGCTGCCTTTGTTGAAAAATGGAACGAATGTAAAGGGGACGTATGGAAACTTAGTTTGAACTTAGTTTCCATACGTCCCCTTTTTGGGCTAAGTTTCGTTACAGTCTCTTTAAATTAAATATTTAAGAAGAAGTTTTGACCCTAGCCAAGCACCCAAAAAGACAGCGACTGCAAAAATCCAGCCGGTAAGAGAACTAGAAGCAATTCCATTCAACAGGGCTCCTACATTGCAACCATAAGCAATTCGTGCTCCGTAGCCCATGAGTAGCCCACCAATCAAAGCAGAAAAAAAGAATTTTTTATCACGGATCGGCCGAAAGCGAACCTGCGACGCGACTAAGGTTGCCCAAAAAGCACCTAGCAACAAACCCAAGTTCAAATAGGTTCCTGAGGCAGCCATTAATCCCTGAAACGTAAAACCTCGGTCATTGAGTATTCCAAGGTTAGCACCGATCCATTCTGTCCAAATTTCAATATTTAAAGTAACTCCCCAGGGTTGACGCCTCACGATTAGCACAAGGATGTTGAGTACACCTAAAATAATGGCCCCAACCCAATAAGCCCAAGGGCCATGGATAATTGTCTGTAAAGTCTTTTTCATTGCTGCTCACTCTCACTACTCATGCGTTTTCGTAAGTTCAAGATGCCATATTCCATTCGCAACTTCTTTCTCTTCAATAGTATATCGATTGGCTTTTGCCCAAACTACAATCCCTCTTGAGGTACAACTGTGTTCAGTCTCTAAAACCAAAATATCTCCACATTGCATGGATAACAACTTCTTTTTTGCTTTAATTAGGGGAATTGGACACATTTCTCCCCAAATATCCATTGCAAAACGAGTCATAATCGTCACCTATTCCCCTAATTGTTTTTTTTGCCACCATCTAGCCCACTGCCATAGGGCGGATAAGGCAATGATCTCTAGAATAAGGGTCGGAACCCACCCTAAGATATCCGGCAAGAAAATCCCCGGCCATTCACCAAAGGCGCTACTCCATTTTTTTACTGAGCGTTCTCCTAAAACAGAGCCCACAGCTAAACCGAAAAAAGCTACCAATTGCATGGCAAACCCTTCCCCAATACGGATTAGAATTCCGGTCGAACATCCGCCAGCCAACACCATTCCTATCCCGAACAACAGGCCCCCGACAACGGTATGAACGCCGAAGGGAAATACATTAAGGCTCAGCGGGATATTTCTCTGTGCAGCTCCCCAGGAAACTAACGCAAAGCCAAGGATGCTAATCCCTAAAAGCAAAAGAAAGGCCCGAGTGAGTTGAGTCATACCGATCAATATCGGATCTCGTAAAGCAGACACAAGACAAAAACGGGACTTTTGTAAAACAAAACCCAAACTAATTCCGAGAACCAGGATTAGGGTTAGACGGATACTTATTTGCGAAAGAAGAGCGAGCAGCAATGTAAGAAATAGAATAAATCCGATATTCCATTTCCGTTGAGAACGAAAAGTGCTATTTTCCATTTTGCTCCCCTCTTTTGATATTTTAACAGTTAATGGGCAAAATTCATATTTGTCTGTTATTAAAACATCCAAGGAATTTATAATTAGCTAGTTTATCAAGGGATCAGTATCTACTAAACATTATAGTGATTGGTTGAATCTTAGTAAAGGGAAATAACCTCACCTTGGATACTAAAATATCGGGCTGGCTAATTGTGACATTCTGTTTCCATCCATCTTGGTTTCTCCCTCTAAATCTTTTTATTAACAAAAATTTTTTATATATTCACTGTACTTCGAGGAATACCTTCTATAATTAGTAAATATAACTATTTACTGGTGTTTCCTCTTAATATTAACTTATAAAAAGATTTTTGATACTAATACCCCCCCGAAGCTCTACGCAGAGGGGGGTTATTAGTATCAATTTTAGTAACATCCTTAGTATTTTGAGACTGACCTCGCTTCCTTAATTCGTGCACATCTTGATTGTTTTTTGCTCATACATCCGTTTATCCGCCCCAGTCATCAACTTGGGAATTGAACTAAACGTTTCCAAGTCACTGAGTTCGGTTCCAATACTCATAGCCAGGGGATACGGTCGGAAACCATTGGCGTTATATTGGGCTATAGTCTCCTGCAGACGAGAGACCAGATCTTCTGGAGATTCCGTCCCTGACATCAGTGCCAAAACAGCAAATTCATCGCCTCCTACCCGTGCAATAAGGTCTGTTTCTCGGAAAACCTGTTTCAGGATTTGAGCAGCGTCTCGAAGCACCTTGTCGCCCTCCTCATGACCATGCATATCATTGATTAGCTTGAATTTATCTAGGTCAGCAAATAGGCAAACGACCCGTTTCTTCAACCGATTAGCCAGTTTAAGCTGATTTTCGCCAAGGGTCATTAACCCACGACGATTGTATAGTCCTGTCAGCGAGTCGGTAACAGATTCTTTCCGTAAACGTTCCCGTAACATTACGGTTTCGGTAATATCTCTAATCGTAGCCAGTCGCACATTTTCGCCGTCCCACTTGGAGTTCACGACGCGCATATCGGCAATTAGCCGCTGCCCGTCTGCGCATCTGATCGTAATCTCCTGCTGTCCTACTTCCATTGGAAAGTCAAAGGTCTTATGCAGGATTTCATGCACGTTTCGGTTAAAAATGGCTTCAGCCGCAGGGTTCACATACCGGACGAGTTGCCGATCGTCGACGACCACAATAGCGTCCCCGTTCGAGTCGTACCCAATTTAGAGGTAATATCTTACGTTTCGGCATCACTTAATAAATAACCTTCATCAAACTGTAGGCATAAGTAATAAATATGCTATAAGTTGGGAATAAAGGAGATTAAAGCTGGAAATATGATCCACGGTTGATATATAATAGGAAGGAAATAAGTGAAGCATGTTGAGACTGAGGGAAACGATACTTTGAAAAATTTAATATTGTATACTTGATCTCAAACAGTTGAATGTAAGGCAGCCGCTATGTTACTTTAAATGTAGAAACCAATAGAATAGGAGCAAAGGCGCTCATAAGAAATTTGCACTTGGTATAAGTGCAGTTTCTTAGGTGCGTCTTTTTTATTCTGTTAAATAGAAGGGGGATTAAGAGGTAAAGAGATTTTGAGGATGGATCTTTATAACTATGGAGTTAAGCGGTAGATTACCCAAAACTTCACAGGTAAGTTATACGTGATGGAGACGAAAGGAGAGACTTAAGATGCTTAGAGAAGGTGAAGTCCGGATTCCGTCAGGGTGTGCGATCAGCGGGATTATTAACCGTAGCGGACAGGTTTTTTCCGGAGAAGATATAATTCAGTCGATTGCCTTAATGCATGATCGTTCCAATGGCTTAGGTGGAGGATTTGCCGCCTATGGTATTTATCCTGAGTATGAAGACTTCTATGCTTTTCACTTGTACTATGAAGGGGCGGAAGGAAAAGAACTGACAGAGGATTATCTGAATCGCTTCTTCTATGTTGCAGAAAGCGGTGAAATCCCGACTCGGAAAACTCGGGCTATTAAAAATCCTCCTCTAGCTTGGCGTTACTTTGCCCGACCTAAACCCAGCTTTTTGCTGGAAGAGGAAAACGAAGATGAGTTTGTGGTGCGTAGCGTTATGTATATCAATTCCGAATGCAAGGGAGCGTTTGTGGTTTCAAGCGGGAAAAATATGGGAGCCTTTAAAGGGGTAGGTTACCCTGAAGATATCGGAGAGTTTTTCTGTTTAGAGAAGTATAAAGGGTATAGCTGGACTGCACACGGACGATTTCCTACCAATACCCCTGGTTGGTGGGGAGGAGCACACCCTTTTACCCTGCTCGATTGGTCAATCGTGCATAATGGCGAAATTTCATCCTATGGAGCGAATCGACGCTTTTTAGAAATGTATGGATATAAGTTCTCTATGCAAACTGACACTGAAGCAATTACGTATGCTTTTGACTTTTTGGTACGGAAGCAGAAGTTGCCGATGGATGTGGCGATCGCGACTTTAGCGGCACCATTTTGGAAAGACATTGAACGGATGAGTCCCGAAAAACGAATTCTATATAAAGCAGTACGTGCCATGTATGGTAATTTATTAATGAACGGTCCTTTCTCCATAATTCTTGGGTCAAGCCAAGGCTTGATAGCACTTAATGACCGACTCAAATTGCGATCAATGGTCGCGGCAACGAAAGGAGATTTCCTTTATCTTGCTTCGGAAGAATCTGCTATTAGGGAAGTCTGTCCTCAGCCTGAAAAGGTTTGGGCTCCCCGCGGTGGAGAACCTGTGATCGCTACACTCGAGAAAAGGGGAGAACAAGGGTATGGCACTCAGTATGAATACGCCAGACTTTCTAATTGAACGAAATATAAATCGCTGCATTAATTGTCAGGTTTGTGTAAGACAATGTGCGAATGAGGCCCATCATTGGGATGCAGAAGAAGAAAAGGTTGTCTCAGATGACGCCCAGTGTGTGAATTGTCATCGATGTGTGACTATGTGTCCCACCCATGCGCTCTCCATTCGAAAGTTTCCACTTGAATTTCGTGAAAATGCGAATTGGACTGCAAGCACGATGAGAGCAATCTACAAACAAGCGGAAACCGGAGGGATCTTGTTGACTGGGATGGGGACGGATCGTCCTTACCCAATTTATTGGGACCACTTACTGCTTAACGCCAGCCAAGTAACGAACCCTTCCATTGATCCGCTTCGAGAACCCATGGAACTAAAAACCTTTTTGGGCCGTAAACCTGAGCAACTGCGAGTGGAAAATGGGAAGCTTGTTGAACCCCTACCACCTCAGATCGAGCTGGACCTCCCGATTATGTTTTCGGCGATGTCCTTCGGTTCGGTGAGCCTCAATGTGGCTAAGTCTTTAGTTCAAGCTGCAGAAACCTTGGGGATTTTCTATAATACTGGCGAGGGAGGTCTCCATGAAGATCTCTACAGATATGGGAAGAATACAATTGTTCAAGTGGCATCCGGTCGTTTTGGAGTTCATACAGAGTATTTGAATGCGGGTGTAGCCATTGAGATAAAAATTGGGCAAGGTGCAAAACCAGGAATTGGCGGGCATTTACCAGGAGAGAAAGTTGGAGCGGAAGTATCACGTACCCGGATGATTCCAGAACGCTCGGATGCTATTTCACCAGCACCCCACCATGATATTTACTCTATTGAGGATTTAACCCAACTAATTTTCTCTTTAAAGGAAGCAACGAACTATGAAAAACCGGTCATTGTAAAGATCGCCGCCGTGCATAATGTCTCCGCGATTGCTTCTGGAATTGCTCGGGCGGGTGCTGACATCATTGCCATCGATGGTTTTCGTGGGGGAACTGGGGCTGCCCCACTGCGGACCCGTGATTCAGTCGGAATTCCAATTGAACTTGCTCTAGCCGCAGTTGATAACCGTCTGCGCGAAGAAGGAATTCGGAATCAGGTCTCACTCGTCGTCGGGGGAAGTATCCGGAATAGCGCAGATATCGTCAAGGCGATTGCGTTAGGTGCCGATGCTGTCTATGTTGCCAGTGCGGCTCTTATCGCCATGGGCTGTCATATGTGCCAAAAATGTTATACCGGAAAATGTAATTGGGGAATCGCTACGCAAAATCCACAATTAGTTAAACGATTGAATCCCGAGATTGGGGCAGAAAGGGTCACGAATCTTTTAAGAGCTTGGGAGCATGAGATTAAAGAACTCCTTGGTGGCATGGGGATTAATGCTATTGAAAGCTTGCGAGGTAACCGCCTGATGCTTCGGGGAATCGGATTATCGGATCGTGATTTAAATATTCTGGGAGTCTTAGCGGCTGGTGAGTAGATAATCGATCGCACCTAGAATGGCGCATATCTAAAATTGAGGCCAATAGCTTGCCACAGCTCAGCAGAGAGGATGTGAGGATTTCGGATGAAACGTGTTTATGCCCGTGAAGAGGTATGTGTGGGCTGTAAACTTTGTGAAGTGTATTGTGCGACAGCCCATTCAGAATATCCAATGGACATTGTCAAAGCCTTTTTAAAGCAGAAGACGAAGCCCTTACCGAGAATTCTGGTCGAAGACAATTTATCGATTTCGTTTGCGCTCCAATGTCGGCATTGCGATGAAGCACCGTGTACCAAGGCATGTATCACCGGAGCCATGCAGAAAGATCCGGTTACGGGAATTGTACGCAATGATGAAAGCCGATGTGTGGGATGTTGGACCTGTATTCTTGCTTGTCCTTTTGGTGCGATTCGGAGAGATAACCAAGGTCACAAAGTAGCTTCTAAATGTGACCTTTGTTCAAATGGAGCAGAGGACTTTGAGGCTGCGAATGCGTCAAATGTACCGGTTTGCGTTCAGAATTGTCCTAATCGTGCACTCCAGTTTTTGGATAGTGTTAGAGAGGGGGGGGAGTAGCATGGATTATGTGATCGTCGGGAACTCTGCTGCAGCTGTCGGTACAGTTGAAGGAATCCGTAGTGTAGACCTAGAAGGAAAAATTACGCTTTTTTCCAAAGAACCGTATCCGGCCTATTCCCGTCCTCTTATTTCCTATTATCTCTCTGGTAAAGTCACACCAGAGAAAATGTATTACCGAGATTCCGAATTTTATAAACGCTTGCAAGTGGAAGCTCATCTCGGGACCGAGATTCAGGCCTTAAAGCTTGAAGAAAAGAAGGTCGAACTTTCTACAGGGGAAAAGATTCCATATGATCGTCTGTTAATTGCAACTGGCGGAAAACCTATCAGTCCCCCCATCCCAGGCAGAGAGTATTCCGGAGTATCGACTTTTTTAACCTGGGACGATGTGAAGGAGTTGGGAAAAGAACTCTTTCCGGGAATCAAAGTAGTTGTCATTGGAGCCGGACTCATTGGCCTCAAAGCAACTGAGGCCTTGGTTAAGCGAGAAGCGATCGTGACAGTCGCTGAACTCTCAACCCGAATCTTAAGCGCCATTCTTGATGAAGAGTCGGCTCAAATTGTCCAGAATCATCTTGAAGAACAAGGTGTAAAATTCAAGTTAAATAACACGGTAGCCCAAATTTTAGGCGAGAAGGGCAAGGTAACTGGAGTTCGCTTGCAGAATGGAGAAGAGTTAGAGTGTGATCGGGTTATCCTAGCTATCGGAGTTAGACCTAATTTGGATCTTGTCCGAGATACCACAATTAAGCTAAATCAAGGCATTTTGGTTAATCCACAGATGGCAACGAGTGTAACTGATGTCTATGCAGCTGGTGACGTCTCAGAAGGATATGATAAGATCTATCAAGAGAGCCGTGTATTACCGATCCTGCCGAATGCCTATAAGCAGGGTTTTAATGCTGGGGTGAACATGGCTGGAGGAAGTTCCGAATACCAAAGCGGATTTGCCATGAACGCCATCGGCTTTTTTGGACTTCCAATGCTCACAGCAGGTATCATCAAACCTAATGCCCCCGATTTTCAAGAATATGTCCAACAAGATCAGACTAAACGAAGCTATAAAAAGATTGTTCTGCGCGCCGGAAAGCTTGTGGGATATATTGCTTTAAATACCATGGATCGGGCAGGAATTCTCACTGGACTCATAGACCAAGAAGTCGATGTAAGCGCTTTTCAAGAGCATTTATTGAAAGAAGATTTCGGATATATTCATTTTCCAAAAGAACTACGTAGGCAAAGACTTACCCTAAGGAAGTGAAGCGGATGATTGTACTCAATGCCAAAGGAATCTATTATAAACAACTTAATAGCAAAATTCGTGAGGAACTTGCTACTGGTTCTCAAGAAATCGTAGTTAAAAATGTGAATGGTCAACGCTATATCGGAGATGGAATCACAGGCCAGGCACGTTTAACTCTTAAAGGTACCCCTGGGAATGATATGGCCGCTTATATGAATGGCTTAGAGATTTATGTCGAAGGAAATACTCAAGACAGTATCGGGAACACTATGAATGATGGGAAAATTATTGTCCATGGAAGTTCAGGCGATACTGTCGGTTATGCCATGCGTGGTGGAGAAATTTATATTCGTGGGAACGGTGGATACCGAGTCGGAATTCATATGAAGGAATACCAAACCAAGATCCCGGCGATTGTCCTGGGAGGGAAAGTCGGAGATTTCTTAGGGGAATACATGGCCGGCGGGGTCATTGTTGTCCTAGGTCTAGGCTTGGAAAAACAGGAAGAAATCGTAGGCTCCTACTGCGGTACGGGGATGCATGGCGGAGTTATGTATATTCGAGGGGAAGTAGAAGCTTACAAACTGGGGAAAGAAGTCAAAGTGGAAGAGCTTTCAGAGGATGATCAAGATCAGCTCACTGACTATGTTAAGGGCTATGTTAAATATTTTGGCGGCAATTGGGAGCAGATTTTAGCTAAAAGATTTTCAAAGTTGATTCCTTATAATGAAAGACCCTATGGCAATCTTTATTGTGGCTGGTAAGGACTTATGAACTTAGGCTACCAACGAGACTTATTTGAGTTATAATAAGGCCAATAACAAATATGGGAGCCTTAGTTCATATTTTTACTTTGAGAAAGGAGAGCAACTCAATTGCATTTTTCAAAAGAAGATTGTCTTAAGTCTGTGAAGGAAAATGATATTGGATTTATTCGTCTACAGTTTACGGATATTTCTGGTAATATGAAGAACATTGCGATCACGGATAAACAGCTTGCCAACGCTTTCGCAAACGGAGTCATGTTTGATGGCTCAGCCGTGGCAGGATTTTCCGGTATTGAATCGTCTGATATGTTTCTTTTTCCGGATCCAGATACCTTCTCGATCATTCCTTGGAGGCCACAACAAGGAAAGGTTGCCAGAATCATTTGCGATATTAAAAATTATGACGGTTCACAGTTTGAAGGAGATCCGCGCTATATCCTTAAACGAACTTTGAAAAAGGCGCAAGACTTAGGTTATACCTTTCAAGTCGGACCGGAATGCGAGTTTTTTTTATTTTACAACGATGACGAAGGCCAACCAACCACGATTACCCATGACTCGGCTAGTTATTGTGATCTGGCTCCGATCGACCTTGGGGAAAACACTCGTCGTGAGATTTGCATTATCTTGGAGGAAATGGGGTTCGAAATCGAAGCATCGCATCATGAAACAGCAGCTGGGCAACATGAAATCGATTTCAGGTACACGGATGCGCTGACAGCGGCTGACAATATCATGACCTTTAAAATGGTTGTTAAGATTATTGCTCAGCGTAATGGTCTTCATGCGACTTTTATGCCCAAACCACTTCCCAATGTCAATGGTTCGGGAATGCATATTAATATGTCCTTAACCCGAAATGGAAGTAACCTTTTTAATGGGGGGGAAAACAACCATATATCTGAGACGGCCAAGTACTTTACGGCAGGATTATTGAGCCATATTAAAGGGATTACGGCCATTGCCAATCCTCTCGTGAATTCCTATAAACGTCTAAAACCACGCTTTGAAGCTCCAGTGCATATCGCCTGGTCTTATATGAACAGAAGTCCCTTGCTACGGGTTCCGGCTCCTCAGGGAGAGGGGACAAGACTCGAACTCAGAAGTCCTGATCCTACCTGTAATCCATATTTGACCTTAGCTCTAGTGTTAGAGGCTGGACTTGATGGTTTAAAGAAGCGTTTACCACTGGCGGATCCAGTAAATGTAGATATTTACAACTTGACCGCTGAAGAGGAGGAAGTCCTTAAACTTGAACGGCTACCCTCAAACCTATTGTTCGCCTTGGAGGAGATGAAGAAAGACCCTTTGATTCTGTCGACTCTGGGTTCACACACGTTTAACAAATATTTAGCTGCCAAAGCTTTGGAATGGGAAGCCTACGATAACTCAATTCATGCATGGGAGATCGAAAAATATCTAAAACCCTATTAACGGTAGTTTCACTGCTCAAAGGGGTGATTGTAGTGAGCGCAGGGAACGTTTTAATTGTTTGTGGAATCGCAGAAATAGCAAGCAGTATGCAGGGCATGCTCCTGAAAGAAGGTTTTTATCCGGTAAGCTGCGCTCATTCAGCCAATGAAGCACGCAGGAATTTTTTCAACCCGTTATTAGATTTAGTGATTGTAAGCACTCCACTACCTGATGAACAAGGAACAGATTTGGTCTTTGATGCGCACGATAAGACGACCGCAGGAATAGTGGTGATCGCCAGGCCGGAACATCTGCTTGATATGCAATCTTGCCTTGAAAAAATAGGTGCCTTGATCTTGCCTAAGCCAGTTAACCGTTTAACATTGCTTCAAACTGCTCGGTTTGCACTATCAGTGCGGAATTCGATGACTCAATTAATCAATGAGCGGGACAGATTAAAGAAGCGGATTGATCAGAGTAAGACACTGGAACAAGCTAAATGGATTCTTGTAGAAAAGTTAAAACTGAGCGAACCACAGGCCTTTCGTCTTATCCAGAAAAGAGCCATGGATTTGCGTCTTCCTCAAGCTTTGGTTGCGAAAGATATTATCAAGGAGTATGAGTGAATAAAAAGGGATATCTAGTATAAGACTAGGTATCCCTTTAGCATCAGCTGAAAAAGCATTGAAGCTCCTGTCCCTTGATATCTGAAATCAATTGCAAGTTAAGTTTCCCTGGTTTAAGATCATATACTTTTACAGCTTCTTCAAGATTAAAGTTATCTGTAATTTTGGCAAGAGATTTCTGAGCGACGTTTTCTAGCAAATTTAATTGATAGATAGTGTCTTGCTTTTCGGGAAAAAGGGCTAGGTAGAATATCTCACTTTCGACGATGTCTTGAAAAAAATGGGTTCCAAACGCTACATCGGGAAGGAAACCAGTGTGCTGGTACCCGATTTCGCCTAAGATCGAAATCTGATTTAACTCTGCAAAAGCAACTGGGACCCCTAAAGAGGGAATACTTGATCCCCATCTTCCAGGCCCTAAAAGAAGTGCAATGGTTGTTTCTTTGCGGATTTGCTTATTGAGCCTTCCTATGGTTCTGGCAACCTCATATTTTTCTACTTGCCTGAGTTGGTTATAAACTTGGGGGTCCACAATGATGACTTTATGAATGGGGGTATAAATATTTCCGCCCATGAAATTACCTTTGCTTTTAAAGACAATTTGCTTCAAGGGGATATCATGGGGTATTTCTACTCGGTCTTTAAAGCCTTGTACTTGTAAAGGCCTACATTGTAAGAGGTTGATGGCATACTTGCCATCGCTTTTGAAGTTTACCGTGAATTCAATATCGACAGGATGACAATATGCTGCTGACAATATTTTAAGAAGTTTCGAGAAGGTTTGGGATATATCAGTTCGTGAAAATAAAGGGTTAAAACTAAAAACCCAGGATTCTTTGCGCTTGAGGTTAAGTTGTCTCATTCTTTGTTCCGCTTCTAAGTCTCTTTCAGCTATCATTGTTTGATGTAACTGGATTTGTTGATCCATTAGATCTTGGATCGAAAGGCATTCCTGACGGTTGTGGCGAATGTTCAGCACGTCAATTTTTCGTTGGGAATAAGCTTTAAAACTCTGGAGACCATCATAAGGCATTGTTTGGGGTCGGTCTAAAGCAGCAATTCTTGCATAATCCCCTTCCAGTCTATTCACGGCTCTTGTACCCAGCCCGAGTACTAGCCGTAACATTCCTGCGTCTGGATTCATTAGAGGATCCCAGATATAGGTATTATAAGAAAATCCCACCCCAGCGACATCAGGAAAGAAGTAGTCCTGCTTATTGGAGCCGGATACTCTTTGTACCAGAAGTGCCATTTGTTCTTCGGTACCGGAGAGCCCATGTTTTTCACGATAGGCGAGTGCTTCATCACTTAATGTGCTGGCAAAGACTTGCCGGACCGCCTCAGCAAAGTGGTGATATCTTTGGTCAAGGGTCCCTTGGTTGATACAGAAAACACTTTCGTATTTCCCAGGGAAAGCATTCCCAAACCCATCTTCTAAAAGGCTACTAGAACGAACAATAATCGGGGACTGGCCGAAGTATTCTAGCATTCTTAGAAATTTGCTTTTTATCGTATCGTTAAATTGTCCCCGGAGAATTTTATCTCGAAGAGTAGAGGCCTTTTTAAAATAGTGTTCGGAGGTTTGGCGTTGTTCCATTTTGAGTTTCCATAAATTATTGTCAACAAGAAAAGAGTAAAAGACATCTGATCCTATATAAAACGAATCATGGGGTTCAAGGATTTCCTTCCATGTCTCAGCTGCTTGGATTAGGATTTTTCGAGCCAGCAGCATTCCTACAGCTTTACCTCCGATAAAACCCGAGCCAATCAAGCGTGATTTAATAGCTAATATATCTTGAAGGGAAAAATGCTCACAGATTAGTTCAAGAATCCTCTTATCGCGGGTTAAGAATATCCTGGATAATTGACTAATGCGCTCTTTTACTTGATCCATTGTCGAAGAAGAGGAGGTGTGGAGTTTCCCGGCCTTTAAAAATAGATGGTCCCAATAATCAAGATCTCTTTCAGGGTTTTCGTCATCTTCTCCGAGTTGAGAATAAAGAGTAGCCACTTCTCCACTGCTTGTTACAGGTGTAAATTGATTGCCTAAGATAACATGGGGAAGGAATAGAGTGGGTGTATAGCGATTCCAGACTTTTAGTGGCTGGACATAGGTTTTGCCATTGAGTTCGAAAACGTCAAATAAAACTTGAGTAGTATCACGTATCACAGCTGTGGTATGGTAGGAGTTGCGATTTTTGTAGGTTGCAAAATAGGCAATCGTATTCAGCTCATATAGATAGGGACAAGTAACCTTGAAGAAATTTCCGATCATTGAATCGGTAGCCCAACGATCTAGAAGCTCAGATAAGCAGTCAAAAATATAGAAAACATCTCGTCCTTCCCGCGTGATCTTCTTATGAATTTGGGAGCAAAACTCTTCGAATCCATTGTCAGCATTGACCGGAAAAACTTCAATAAGCTCATTATTCTCAATCAGTGGGGCGTGATGGGCAAAGCGAATGTAAAATATCTTTTGTGGAGGGCTTGAATTTTTTTCAAGGAAGGCAGTGACGAAGCGTTTATAAACATCAATATTCCTAACCTGGAAAACGACATTATCGCCCATTCTTAAGGCTTGAATTACTTCATCTAATGAATCAAAACCAGTACTCACACTTTGGGGATTTTCCATATTAGAATACCTCCTCGTAAATTGGGTAAGTACTTCCATATTGGGAAAAATAAAAGAACAGCGCTACAGAAATACTCGTTCGTTCCCGAGTAATTCCAAAGCGCCGTTGCTTTGCATATATCGCTAAGTGCAAGATTCATTGATTATACTTATTATATTACAGCAAGAACAATCTCCAGGGCAAGAGATAAAAGTAAAACATTAATAAATTTTTTGGAAGGGTTTTACAGAGAAATGGAGAATTACGTCTAGTGAACACCTCCCTAGCCAGGAAAGGTGATGTAAGATATTCCTTGAAAAGGTATTGATCAAGTGATGCGGCTAGTATTGACTGAATGGGAAGCATAAGGTGGGAATTAACATGAAAAACTCGAGTACCGACACTCACGAAGAAAAATATCGCAGGCTTATCCAAACGACTTCCGAAGGTTTTTGGCTAATTTCAGCGCAGTTTGTGACCATGGATGTCAACCAGGCCCTTTGCAAAATGTTAGGGTATGAAAGAAATGAAATGTTGGGGAAATCGATTTTTGATTACGTTGATGATAAAAATAAGGAGATATTCAGCACATCTGTGTCTAAGATAACAGTGCAGGATCACCGCAGTTATGAAATTGTACTCCAAAGTAAGACAAGGCAAGAGGTTTATTGTTTCTTTAATACCACAACCGTACGGGATACATCTGGTAAAATTGAAGGTGCCTTCGCGTTAATTACCGATATCACGGAGCGTAAACGTATTGAAGAGGCTTTAGAAGGCTCCCAACGTCAACTTGCGGATATCATAAATTTCCTACCTGATGCTACACTTGTCATCGATACAAATGGAAAAGTAATTGCATGGAACCTTGCTATTGAAGAAATGACTGGGATCAAGGCTTCAGAGATGATCGGAAAGGGCAATTATGAATATGCTATTCCATTTTACGGTGAGAGAAGGCCGATTCTTGTAGATTTGGTATTGTTACCTAATGAAATATTTGAAAAACACTATAATTTTATCCGCAAGGAAAAGAACAGGTTGACGGTAGAAGCGGACGTTCCGGCCTTGAGAGGAGAGAAACGCTTTGTTTTTAGTACCGCTGCCCCTATCTATAACCTAAAAGGTGAGGTCGAAGGTTCAATCCAGTCAATTCGCGATCTTACCGACCGCCGCCAAGCTGAAATTGCGTTCCAAGAAAGTGAAGGGCGCTTCAGAACAATGATGGAGCAGTTGCCAATTGCTATGCAGGTATATACCACAGACGGTATTCTTCAATCAGCTAATAAGGCAGCAGAAGAGTTGTTTGATTATTCTGCTAAAGAGTTTATCGGCAAGCGAAATGTACTTAAGGATGAACAGGTTAAGAAGATAGGTGCCCTTCCTTTCATCGAAAAGGTCTTGCAGGGTGAGACAGTACCGGCTTTTGAGAGCCGATTTGATGTTGCTGCAAGTTTTGGAAAAGGAAGGGAGTTATTTTTAAAAAGCAGATATTACCCAATCAAGAATGCAGATGGAAATGTGAAAAACTTCGTTATTCTTCATGAGGATATTTCCGAACTAAAACAATACCAGCAACATCTGGAAGAGATGATTGAAAAGCGCACCCTAGAGCTTAAACTGGCTAAAGAGGTTGCTGAGGCTGCGGCCAGTTCTAAGAGCGAGTTTCTGGCTAATATGAGCCATGAAATCCGTACCCCAATGAACGCCATTATCGGTTTTTCCGGACTGGCACTTAAAACCGATCTCACCCCCAAACAATATGATTATCTCAAAAAGATAGATACTTCAGCCAAGTCTCTATTGGGGATTATCAATGATATTCTTGATTTCTCCAAGATTGAAGCTGGACGGATGGAAATGGAATCAATAGATTTTAGGTTAGAGGATGTAATGAACAATATAGTTAACATAATTTCTGTTGAAGCTGCCAAAAAGGGTGTTGAACTACTAAGCACCATCACAGAGGATGTTCCGCGGGCCCTGATCGGAGATCCCCTACGCTTAGGACAGGTACTTACCAATTTGGCCAACAATGCCGTTAAGTTCACTGAAACTGGGCACATTTTAATCAAGGCGGAATTGCTCAATAAGGATGAAAAACTTTGCAAGATCAAATTCAGTGTTAAGGACACTGGGATTGGAATGACCCGTGGAGAGATTGACAAGTTATTTACAGCGTTTTCTCAGGCAGATAGCTCGGTGACTAGGAAATACGGTGGGACCGGACTGGGACTGACAATTAGTAAACGTTTGGTGCAGCTAATGAATGGGGAAATATCTGTTGAAAGCAGTTCGGGCAAGGGGAGTATTTTCAGCTTTACAGCTGAGTTTGTCCGTCAGCCAGAGGAGAAAGAACACAGTCTTTTGACTCCGCCTGATTTAGCTGGAATTAGGGTGCTTATTGTCGATGATAGTGAACCTGCCAGAGAGGTTTTGTCAGAGCAGATTATGTCGTTCGGGTTTGAATCCATCTCGGTCGAATCGGGTGAGAAGGCGATTTTAGAGTTGAAACGGGCGGCTGCGGATAAACCTTATGATTTAGTATTAATGGACTGGAAGATGCCGGAGCTGGATGGCATAGAGACATCCAAAATTATCATGAAGGACCAAAGGTTAAGTCATACGCCATTAATAATTATGGTTACAGCATTTGGTAGGGAAGAGGTAATGAAGAGGGCAGAAAAGGCGGGTATCAATGATTTCCTGATGAAGCCTGTCAACCAATCACTTTTGTTTGATACTATCATGCAGTCGTTTAATTATAATGTATCCAGTACTGCCGATTCCTTGCCTAGAAGTGATATGAAAATAACGCTTGGGATGGAAGGAGCTAAAGTGCTGCTTGTTGAAGATAATCTGATGAACCAGCAGGTAGCAATGGAGATCTTGAAAGAGGCCAGTTTGGTCGTTGATATTGCAAATAATGGACAAGAAGCTGTAGAAGCTGTAACAGGGTCTGATTATGATCTAGTGTTAATGGATGTTCAGATGCCTGTGATGGGAGGGTATGAGGCTACCCGCAAGCTAAGAGAGGACGGGAGATATGGAAGTTTGCCCGTTATTGCCATGACTGCCCATGCTATGCAGGGTGCCAAGGAAGATTGTCTGGAAGCAGGTATGAATGATTATGTTAGCAAGCCGATAAATCCGGATCAACTGTTTTCAGTCCTTACTCGATGGCTAAGAAGTCATAGACCAGATACGGGTATCAAAGCCAAGATGCTGACTCAACCAAACGGACAGGATTTCGAAAGCAACCTTCCGAAAAGGTTACCAGGAATCGAACTCGAAACTGGCTTAAAGAGATTAAACAGGAACGAAAAGCTGTACAAGAGGCTTTTATTGGATTTTTCCGAAAAATATGCTTCTTTTACTGTTGAAATAAGAAAGGCGTTGCAGGAGAAGGATACTGATACCGCCGAGCGCCTGGCCCATACCCTAAAAGGGGTTGCAGGGAACCTCTCCATTATTGGAGTATATGATTTGGCCCAGGGACTAGAAGAAGCAATTGCTGCTTTGTCTGCGCCTGCAATTGACCGATTATTGGTTGAACTCGATAAAGAACTTGAACTGGTGACGCAGTCACTTATACAGCTGAACCCTGTAGAACAGAAAGAACTGACTGATATAGAATTGGATGACAAAGAACCTCCAATAAACATGGTTGAGATTCAGGGCATTCTCTTGGAACTAATAAAGCTTCTTCATGAGGATAACTTGGATGCAACAGAGTGCTTAGAAACTCTAAAAAAGAGCTTGGGGAAATCAATGTTTCATAATGAAATACAGGAGGTTGATGCGTATATTAAAAACTATGACTTTGATTCTGCTAAGCAGTCCTTAAAAAGAATTACCCTTGGTATGAACATAGAAATGGGGGAATTTTAGTGGATGAGTTGCAGCAAAAGCAGACTATTTTAATTGTTGACGATTCTCCGGAAAACATTACAGTTCTTGGTGCTTTATTGAGAATGGATTATTCAGTTCGAGTGGCAACCAATGGAGAAAAGGCCTTGAAGATAGTGGAGTCGGATAATCCTCCTGATCTGATTCTCCTTGACGTTATGATGCCCGGAATGGATGGTTATGAGGTATGTCGAAGATTAAAAGCCGATTTATGCACGCAGAATATCCCAGTTATTTTCATCACTGCTAAAACCAGCGAAGAGGATGAAGTAAAAGGGTTTAATATGGGAGCGGTTGATTATATAACCAAACCGTTCAGTCCTGTTGTAATCAAAGCCCGAGTGCGGACCCATGCCGAGCTTAAGCGATACCGTGACTTTTTAGTAAATACATCCTATTGTGATGGCTTGACAGCAATAGCCAACCGTCGCCGTTTTGACGAATACTATGCTGTCTTGTGGAATTTGTCCATCCGCGAAGAGTTAGCGTTGTCTTTAATCATGATAGATATAGATAACTTTAAGCAATATAATGATAACTACGGCCATCAGGCTGGCGATACCTGCCTTGTCAGGATCGCCCAAAAGCTCTCTGAGTCGCTAAAAAGAAAGACGGATTTGGTTGCTCGTTATGGGGGGGAGGAGTTTGTTTGTGTTCTGCCTAATACCGGGATCGAAGGCGCCATTAAGGTTGCTGAAGAATTCCGCACGGGTATACTATCACTTCAAATACCCCATGCCTACTCCTCTGCTAGCAGTTATGTGACAATCAGTCAGGGGGTTGCCAACATTTCCTCGACAAAGGATTCATCGCCCGAGGTCTTGATAATGGCCGCTGATAATGCTCTTTATAAGGCGAAGGAGAGCGGCAGGAATAGAATCAAAGCATTTGAAGATGAGCCAAAGTTGAAATTACCCTAAGCTTTCTATTATCGAGCCTGAATCGGAGCAGCCAGCAATATCTCTTCATTATCTCGATAGATTTCCGTAAACTGTGATATTGGAAGTGGATTTCTTCCTAAACCTACTTCAATCGTAAAACCGGGTCGTCGGTATTTGTCGATGAACCAATCTTTGTAGCCGGCGTAAGACGTAATTCCAGTCGTTTCCGCTAGGGTATATCCACTTAATCGGGAGAACAATTCGCCAATGCGTCGAGCCTCAGGTGGAGTCTTATCCTGATAGGTCCAATAAATCACCTCACCTTGGCTATGGTAAGCAAGTACTAGTCTAAAGTTATGGTTTCTGGTGAAGTCCGCCACAGCTTTTGATTCGGGCTCAGACTCAGGATACTGTCCGGAAAACCTCGTTGGTCCTGGTCCATGTACGCCGTAAGCCGGCTCTGCTTGTTTGGAAAGTTCCCAGGAAGCGTCGTAGTTGTGGTTTAAATCGACCCCTCTGATGTTGGCTTCCCACACCTCTCCAAAGTTCATTCGGCCGTTGTTCCAGGCAATCAACTGATCATAATAGGGATTATCTCTTTGCAATCCCTGAAGAACCAATTCGACTCCGTCAGGATTAACCATGGGCATAATATAAATCGTGTTTTGCATCCAAATATCTCTCAGATCATAGCTATGCAGCGGGCGACCCTCAGCGTAAGCTTTGGCGAAGTTCTCGGTAAATTTCATTAAGAAGGGTGATGTTATCCATTCCAAGGCATGATGAGTACCGTTATAGAAGACTTCCACTGGCCCATTACCTAATTTGAGAGTGTACAAGTTTTTTCCGAGTACACTTTTACCGGCTATCCCAACTTCGATAAAGGGATATCGACTCTTTAAGCCCTGTATATCTCTCTCCATGATTTCAAAAGTATAGTTAATATTGGTATCCACGACATCAAAAGCATAGGGAACTTTGATCACCTGACGAATTTGGAGATTAAGGGGATCAATTCCCGCGTTGGCAGTAAGTAACAAGGCAAGCTTGATATGATATTTTTGGGCAACTTTACTTAAAGTGTCACCTGATTTAATGGTGTAATTCTCATAACCTTGGAGGAAGCTTTGCAATACTTTACGAGTGTTCGCGCCTATGACTCCATCGGCAGTTAAACCATAATTTCTCTGAAACTGTTTTATCGCTTGCTCAGTCCTAAGGCCCAGAATCCCATCAATGACTCCGGGATTATAGCCCATCTTTTCCAAGAGACTCTGGATTTCCATGACATCATTACCGGTGGAACCGCGTTTGAGCGTTCGCATTTAATACACCCCTTTGCATCAGCATATGTGAGGGACGTTATTTTGCTAATACTATAAGGAGCGTTAAGTAGGAGCTTCATCGTAATAATTGTTGTGGCTCATTGGATAACAAAAAACATTTAGGAGTTGATACTGCTTTCAAAGAATATATTCCTAACCACTTGACAGAATGCCGAATTTACTTATAATAAAAGTATAATCAGTTAATCAAAAAGTTCAGATTGCTAATAACTTATTGGTCGCGTGCTAGGTTAAAGTTTCGATTCATCGAAGGTTTAAGCATTGCAATTAGTTAAGTTTCGATGCTGAATTTCGAAGAATTGGAGCCACCTAAAAGGGTGGTTTTGTTGTTAAAATGAAAGATTTCCCGCAAAGTTCCTCTCATTATTAGAAGTCAGTCTGTTGGTAAGAGTCGGGTCATTTGGAAAGGAATGTTTAGTGGTCAGTAGTTAATTGTTAGACCTAAAGTAATTAAAGCAATAGTGGAGGATTTGTCCAGATTAGTTTCATTACTTTAAACTTTGTATTTGACTGGTTGCTTGTTGCCGTAAAGCCCCTTGCTTCAGCTATGGGGATATAAGGCAAATCTAAAGATTTCATTGTATAAACAGTATGGTATAATTAGGCAAGCGTCAAGACACGGGCGTTATACTATCGCTAATGTAGTCGATGGACTGCTTGGTAGTAAAGTCTTAGGGAAATAGACCAGCCTTTATATGTTGTACCTTGCAGATGAGTGCCATACCTGTAAGCGAGAGTATATTGAAAGTCTTCGTACCTAAGAACCCACTAGCTTTAGCTGTGTAGAGTGTCAGGTTTTAGTAAGAGTAAGGTGTTTAATGTATCAAACCAATATACTCCGGTTAATAAGTTTTGATTGAATCTTTGAAGATTAATCTTGAGCCGTGTATCCATTATTCTGGAGGAACTTTGCGGGATTCAATTAGATGTAAAGGCTACTCAATGAGTGGCCTTTTTTTACTAGGCAGAAAGAAAGTATAACTGACTGTTATATCGTTACAGTGGTGGACAGAATCGAAGAGTATCAAGGCAGAAACTTAAGAACGCAAGTGATATTAAGTAATCAAGCAAAAAATATGAAGGAGTCCTGATAGATGTATAGTTTCAAGAATGACTATAGTGAAGGAGCCCATCCTAGGATTTTAGACGCTTTAATTGAATCAAACTTTGAGCAGATTGAAGGCTATGGAGAGGATTGCTATACTCAAAAGGCTGTTGAGCTGTTAAAGCAAAGAATCGGAAGAAATGATATTGATATTCATCTACTTTCAGGGGGTACGCAAACGAATCTTATAGCTATTTCTGCTTTTTTAAGACCACATGAAGCAGTAATTTCAGCCAACACCGGTCATGTATTGGGGCATGAGACAGGAGCGATAGAGGCCACAGGACATAAAATTATATCCATAGAAGTAAGTGATGGAAAACTAAACGATTCCCACATCAAGATTGCACTCGATTCACATACTGATGAACATATGGTGAAGCCTAAGTTAGTTTATATATCAAATCCGACAGAAATAGGCTCCATATATAATAAGATTGAACTAGAACAGATAAGCAGGTTCTGCAGGGAAAACAATCTCTTTTTGTTCATGGATGGTGCTAGGTTAGGATCAGCTTTGTGTTCAGAAGAGAATGACCTGGAACTTTCCGATCTGGGGACAATGGTTGATGCTTTTTATATTGGTGGAACTAAGAATGGAGCACTCATGGGTGAAGCACTAGTGATCTGCAATGATCTGCTCAAAAAAGACTTCCGATTTCATATGAAGCAAAAAGGAGCTCTCCTCGCCAAAGGAAGACTCCTAGGCATCCAGTTCCTTGAACTTTTTAGAGACAACCTGTACTTTGAACTTGCCAAGCACGCAAATAAGATGGCAGGTTTGCTCAGGGATGAACTCGAAAAAGCAGGTTTCAGGTTCTTGGTAAACTCGCCATCAAATCAAATATTTCCGATACTTCCTGATCGGTTAATCAATAAGCTACAGAATAATTATTCATTCTATGTCTGGTCGAAGGTTGATGCGGATAACTCTGTAGTTCGCCTTGTCACCTCCTGGGCAACGAAAGAGGATGCAGTATTAGCCTTTATTGAGGACATGAAAAATCCCTAAAGCAGTGTGTAGGGCAAGATGGAATGTATAGCCACGAAAAGATACAGGGAGGTAACCCGTTATGACCATCGAAAAGGATGATCGCGCGATGCCGGATAATCAATACAAAGAAAGCTTTGATTTGCTATTTGATCAAGTAGAGGATTATCTTTTCATTGTAGATGAAACGGGTAAAATTATTCGTTTGAATAAAGCAACCTTAGAGAAACTGGATTATAGTCGAGAAGAAATAGAAAACAAGAACGTTGAAATACTGTATCCATTAACTAGAGGTGGAGAAGTTCAAGAAATCATAAAGGGCATGCTAGAAGGAGATATAACCAAATATTTGATCCCCTTTTGTACTAATTCGGAAAGCAGGTACCTGTAAATACCCGTGTTATTAAAGGGAAGTGGGAAGGAAAAGATGTATTATATGGTATAAGCAAGGATGTTTCTAATAAATATTTACTTACAGTGACAGGCGACATAACTGATAGAAGAAAACACGAAAAGGAAGATCAAATGGCCAAGAGTTTGTTACTTGACTCTTGGCCATTTATGGCTTGGTTGAAAGATAGAAATGGTAAATATGTTACTGTAAATAGAAATTTTGCAGATTTCTACAGCATGAAGAGTACGGAAATCATTGGAAAGACTGATTTTGACAAAATTGCTTTGGAACATCGAAATATTGAAGAAGAGGTAATTAGGACTGAAAGCAAACAATCTTTGAATCGGATTCATGTGAAAAATGAAGCGAGTGATGAGTGGTTCGAAATCTTAATTCTACCATTTTTCGAGGACAGTGTAGTTATCGGAACTAAGGGAGTTGCGAATAATATAACAGAACAGGTACAGCTTGAAATGGAGCTTACTAACCAAAAAAGATTTCTAAAAACGATGCTGGATACCATACCTGATTATATCTTTTATAAAGATCTAAACAGCGCCTTTTTAGGGTGTAATAAAAATGCGGAAAAGGTTTTAGGTGTAAACGAGGATGAAATTATTGGTAAAACAGATTTAGATCTAATAAAGGATATTGATCTGGCTAGATTTTATCGCCAGAAAGACCAAGAAGTATTTATGGCTGGCAAAACGCTGAAGAATGAAGAAATAATTATTTTGACTGATGGTAGTGTAATCGACGCTGAAACAGTAAGAATGCCTATCTTGGATGAACACGGAAACGTGGCAGGACTTATTGGGATTGCAAGGGATATTGCTGAGAGGAAAAGGCTTGAAAAACAATTAAGGAAAGAAGCGGAATACGCAAAGTTGCTTTTTAGTACTGTCCCCAGTGCAGTCTTTTCAGTGGACAAGTTCGGAAAGATAATTCGATGGAATAAAATCGCCGAGGAGATAACTGGTTATGCTGTAGCAGAAGTCATGGGCAAAGAATGCTCAAAGGTCTTACATGGAATATGTAGGGATGATTGCGGGTTGTGTGGCAAAGCTATTGACTCGACGTTAATTAATGAAAAGTGTAAAATCATCACAAAAGATGGTCAAATCAGGCATGTTTTAAAGAGTATAGCTGTACTAAAAGATGAATTTGGTGAAATTACCGAGAAAATGGAGTGTTTTGAAGATATAACAGAAATGACTGATATGGAGGCCGAACTTCTGGAAAGCAAAGAAAGATATGGTGCAATCGTAAATAATGCTCCTCTGTTTGTAGTTATCCATAAAAAGGGTGTTATTAAATATGCAAATACGATCAATGAGATCTTTCTCATTACTGATCAGGAGAATATTGTCTATGTCAGCCCGGCCTATGAAAGAATCTGTGGGATGTCTTGTCAGAGTCTGCTCGATAATCGACATTCACTAGTCGAGTTGATTCATCCGGCTGACAGGAAGAAAATGAGGGTTTCTTTCCCCCAGAGTTTTCTAAATATGAACGAAGCTACAAGTAAAGAGTTTAGAATTATTAGACCAGATGGTGAAATCCGGTGGCTCTGGCTGCAAAGCTATCCCCTACGGGATGAAGCAAACAATATCCCGCTTAAAGCCAGCAGTGTCGTTGACATAACTGATCGGAAAAACATGGAAGGAAAATAAACTGCGGGAGAGGGAGAAACAAACCCTGATGGAGCTGTTTTTGGCTGCGCGGGTGCAGCAGGATTCCCTACCCCACCCTTTTATTGGGGACAAGGTGCATGTCAATACGATCTTTGAACCCTATAGTATTGTCAGTGGAGACCTCTTTAACTACAAGTGGTTTGAAGGGCAAAATAAACTGTGTGGATACATTGTCGATGTGAGTGGACATGGTGTGGCGACAGCCTTGCAAACCGCTACCTTTAAAATGATGTTGGATAACGTGCTCTTAACGGGTGAGAAGATCGAAATGGGTGACCTGCAGATTATAAACCAGAGAATAATGCACTATTTATATGAAGATTCTTTTATAGCCTTGCTGTATTTTGAATTTGATTTAAAAGCCGCTGAGCTTAAACTTATCTCAGGGGGTATAACTCTGTTTTTGGCTGCTAAACCCCATGAATGCTCCTTGGTTCCAATGTCTGGTTGTTATCTGGGCATTATTGATGATCCTGATATTGAAATGGTGACCATACCGCTTAAAGCAGGGGAAATCTATTGTATGATGAGCGATGGGGCATCTGATCTAATAGAATTACATGGAATACATAAGCAGGGGAGTTTTACTGACTATAAGAACTGGCTTGAGAAACTGACGGAAAGTCCTGAAAGAAATGATGACTTTTCCGTTATTTGCATAGAGATCCTCGAAGTTACTAAGAACGATTTAATAGGACCCAACCAAAACTTTTTAAAAACATGAAGGGATTTAAAAAGTTTTGTCAAATAACAACATATAACAATAACTATATTTGTCCAATCGCTTATCTAGAATATGGAGAAAGAGGCTTGCCTTTAAAGAAGCCCCTCTAGTTGACATATGTGTTATCATAGGGCGAATATGAGAGTTTACATAGATTATGAGGGGGGGAGCTGGTTCTACCTGTGTAGAATCAGGAAAAAAATGAAAATGACTTTAGCCAAAAAGATGATAGCCTACTTTTTGTTAGTAATCGTAGTGGCGACGGGGGGATTCGTTTACACCATTTATGAGTGTACTACGGCGGAAGTGGCTGTCAATGATCTTCAGGGTAAGATCCCGCGTATGCAGATAAATAATGATATTGCCTATAATGCCGCGGCTGAAGCTTCCAATGCTAGGGGTTATTTACTCTATGGAAATGAAAAGTATCTTACTGAATTTAAGCGATTAGCCGATTTGAATGTAAAGCTTGAAGATGAGCTTATCAGAGACGCAAAAACCGAAACTTCACTTAAATTGTCCGTGGATACTAAAGCCTTGGACGCAAAATACGTTGAATGGGTAAATGAAAAATTTGTTCCTTTAATAAAGGC
>LOEW01000165.1 GCA_001516045.1 Desulfosporosinus sp. BRH_c37 | reverse complement strand
CACACGTATCGGATACCGGTTTTTTTATTCGTCAATAAGATGGATCAGAATGGAACGGATAAGGACAAGTTAATGAAAGAATTAAAAAAGCAGCTGGATGCTGGGTGTATTGAATTTGGACAAGTTGAGACGGAATATTTCTATGATCAACTGGCCATGTGTGAAGAAATAATGCTGGAAACCTTTCTGGCAACGGGAGATATTGAAACTTCGCAGATTAAAAGAGCTGTCACGGAGCGCAAAGTTTTTCCGTGCTTTTTTGGTTCTGCTTTAAAACTAGAGGGCGTTGAGCAATTTATGCAGGGCATTGTGAAGTATGCTCTGATACCTTCCTACCCTTATGAATTCGGGGCTAAAATATTCAAAATAGCAAGAGACGAGCAAGGGAACCGCCTTACCTACATGAAGCTTACAGGTGGAAGACTCAAGGTGAAAGATGTCTTAACAAATAGCATCTGGAAAGAGAAAGTTAATCAAATTCGTATCTATTCCGGACAGAAATTCGAGGCAGTGAATGAGATTGAGGCAGGTTCTGTATGCTCAGTGACCGGACTTGGCCAAACCAGACCGGGAGAAGGCCTAGGGATAGAGGAAGCATCAGATAAACCAGTCTTGGAGTCCGTGTTGTCCTATCAGATTATTCTGCCGGAAGGCTGTGACCCAAGAGTGATGCTTCCTAAGTTACGCCAGATTGAAGAAGAAGAGCCGGAACTTCATATTGTCTGGGATGAGCAACTGCAGGAAATTCAGGCACAGATTATGGGAGAGGTGCAAATTGAGATTCTGGAGAGCCTTATAAAAAGTCGTTTTGGTGTTAAAGTGGCCTTCGATGCAGGAAGGATTGTCTATAAAGAGACTATTGCTAATGTAGTAGAAGGGGTAGGGCACTTTGAACCCTTGCGGCATTATGCAGAGGTTCACCTGTTACTCACGCCGGGTGAGTCGGGAAGTGGTCTGCAGTTTGGGGCAGAATGCAGTGAGGATATCTTAAGTAAAAGCTGGCAAAGACTTGTTTTATCCCACCTGGAAGAAAAAACCCATAAAGGAGTTCTAACTGGGTCAGGGATTACAGATCTGAAAATCACTTTAGTCTCCGGTCGAGCACACAATAAGCATACCGAAGGAGGTGACTTCAGAGAGGCTACCTACCGTGCAGTGCGCCAGGGTTTAAAGGAGGCAGAATCCATATTGCTGGAGCCGGTTTATGCTTTTGAGCTGGAACTGCCTGTAAAAATGGTAGGCAGAGCTATGAATGACATTGAGAAAATGCATGGCACCTGCGAAATATCACAAACAAATGGTGAGATGGCGGTGCTTGTGGGGAGCGCCCCTGTTGTCACCATGAGAAATTATCAGCAAGAGGTAGTCGCCTATACCAAAGGACTTGGCAGGCTATTTAGCAGCCTGAAAGGGTACGAACCATGCCTGAATGGATTAGAGGTCATGGAAAGGTTCGGATATGATTCGGAAAGAGACTTAGAAAATCCAACAGGTTCTGTATTTTGTGCCCATGGTGTAGGCTTTTTGGTGGATTGGGATGCAGTAAAGGACCACATGCAGGTTGAAAGCTATCTTCAGAATAAAGGCTCGTCGGGAGAAACAGCCCCAAACCAGGGTTCATACACCGAAGAGCGGTGGATCAGTTTAGATGAGATTGACCAAATTATCAAGAACACCTTCTATGCGAACCAAGGGAAGAAGTCGGCCTGGAAAAGACGCAAAACAGCCCTCGAAAGTCATTATGAACCGGTTACCTATGTTAGCAGAGAAAAGGAAAGCAAAGAAGAGTATCTCCTTGTGGACGGGTATAATATTATCTATGACTGGCCTGAACTGAAAGAGCTTGCAGATGACAATCTAGATGGTGCCAGAATGAAATTGCTGGATACTTTAAGTAATTATCAGGGGATTCGAAAATGTCAGATTATCGTTGTGTTTGATGCTTACCGTGTTCAGAGGCATTTTGAGGAAGTAATCGACTATTATAATATCCATCTGGTATATACCAGGGAGGCACAAACGGCGGACCAGTATATTGAAAGATTTGCCCATGATAATCAGAAACAATACAATATTACAGTTGCAACGTCAGACGGCTTACAGCAGATCATTATCAGGGGGGCAGGATGTGCCTTGTTATCCGCTAGAGAACTGAAGGTTGAGATCGACGGAGCTAACGAAAGAATTAAGCAGGAATATCAGGAACTAAAGGGAATAGATCGTCGTAATTACCTGGAGGATGCATTGTCGCCAGTCGCGAAACAGCAGGTGAAGGAAATAGTTAACAAAGAAAATGGTCAGTAAGAAGTCATATATGTGGATTTCCCATTGTGCAATTATTAATCCAAATCGTAAGACTCCCACTTCTACAAGTGGGAGTGGTACACCTAATTCTGCTTCGGTGGGGGTAGAGTCCCCCACCGAAGACTCGATGTTCAACTTTAGTTGAACTAGTTCACTTTAGCCTCGAATATTTAAACAGGAAAACTAATAACTTTCTCGAATATATAAAATAATTCGATAAGGGGGGCAAATTATGGATAAGAAGGACCTTGTTAAAAAGGCGACGCGTTTTGTGGAAAGCTCCAAGCATAATCTTATACCTAAGGAAATAGCGCTTTCAGAAACTGTGGTTGGTTTGAAGATATTTGAAACCCCAATCTTTGCTTTTGCCGACGCAGATGATCAAACTTTCAAAGTATTAAAGGACCCCTTAGTTATCGGAGAACATTTTATGCTTCCCCAAGCTTGGTTACCTGAGCCTAAAACGGTTATCTCCTTTTTTCTACCCTTTACCGAGGCAGTAAAAAAAGGTAACAGAAGAGATATGGAATGGCCTTCAGAAGAATGGTTGCATGGACGAATAGAAGGGCAAGCTCTTGTTGTAAAGCTTTGCCATTACTTAAGTGAAGAATTGATACAGGCTGGATACAAAAGCCTTGCGCCGTCGTTAGACGAAAGGTTCTGGTCCAAGACACTAGATGACAATGCCACTAATAATAAGTGCGGAAACGACATATTATTCACAAGCAATTGGTCTGAAAGACATGTTGCCTACATATGTGGACTTGGAACTTTCGGACTTTCTAAAGGTTTCATCACAGAAAAAGGGATTGCTGGTAGATTCGGCAGCATTATTACTGAGTTGGAGTTGTCAGCCGATAATCGGAGTTATGATAACATTTATGGTAACTGTTCTATGTGTGGAGCGTGTATAAACAATTGTCCAGTCAATGCGATATCCTTGGATAAGGGGAAAAATCATCAACTATGTTACGAATTCATCAACAAAACAGCAGAGAAATACAAACCAAGGTATGGTTGTGGAAAATGTCAGGTCGGGGTTCCATGTGAAAGTAGGATTCCTAAGAAGGGGAATACTAGACATTGATATCATAACTGGAATTAAATAGATTTCGATCTAGCTCGGATATCCAATTCTAAATAATTTCTTAACATATTGTTAATTAAATATCAATAACTTTAGAGTATTATAAGAGCATAGAACATCCTTAGATAAAGAAAAAAGAACATGAAAAAGACGAAAAGTCGCCCTTGCTGTGGGGCGACTTTTCAATATTCTGGCTTTAAATTGTTTCCCAATAAAGAAAAGAGGTATCTTTAGATGAAAGAATTGATGATGGGTTTCCTGATCGGTATGATATGTGAAAGTTGGTCTCTAGTGATATACTAATATTATAAGTGCTTTGAGAGAGGTGAAATAATGAAAAAGCTATCACCATCAATAGATGAATGGCTCAAAGAAGCAAAAACTGATCCGGCGGCTTTACAGGAAGGGATGTTTTTAGTTCATAATGGTGTTGTGCGCCAAACGCCTAAAGCCAAGGTACGCCAAGGAATTGATGACGGTTCGATGGTAACGGGAATGGAATTTGCTTATGATGCAGCAAAGGTTGATATGGCGATTGCTGAAACCTATAAAATGGATGGTATTTTCTACATCAGGGTTTGGCTTAATGAAGGACAACTGGAACTTGGCGACGACATAATGTATGTGCTAATAGGCGGCGACATCAGACCACATGTTATTGATGCCCTGCAATTTCTGGTTGAAAAGATTAAAGGCGAATGTGTTACCGAAATTGAACAAAAATAGTGATTATCATTCCAAAATAATTGCTGCTACTGGGCAACTTTTTGCCGCTACTTTGGTCGATTCTTCGGCATCTTGAGGAACCGGATTTGAGTAAGCTTCGGCAATCCCGTAGCTATTCATCCTGAATACTTGAGGGCAAATCGCTTCACAGGCACCACACTCGATACATTCTGAAGTTACTGTAACAAACATAGGATTTTTTACTCCTTTTTTAAGAAATTAAATAGCTTTTTTAAGCGTGCTCTTCCGTTGAAGACAAAATCGGTTGAAGCATAGTCACCAGCGATTACAGGGCAATCCAGTATTGGATTGCCCTTGTAATTATTGCTAAAGTGATAGTTAGGTTAGGAGTTTGTTCATATCACAAAAGGAACTAATTTATCTGGCTCAATTTTAAAGGATTCGGGAGAAATCCTGTTTGCTGTGAAGCATGCGATGAACTTCTACTTCAATTTCACTCCAGATTCAACCGTTTGCTCATAATGAAATTGGTTACAGCGAAGTAAGCTGCGCAGACAAGGCCGGTAAAAATAATTCCAGAAGCAATCATCAGTTGAATTGCCGGCTGCATGCTAATCAAATCATGGACAGAAGAGATATGGATATTGGAGGAATGGGCGGTTCCAGGGATCAAATTGAAGAGCTTCAAAAAGATTTCAGAAAAAACACTGAGGGCAATAAAGGCTCCAAAAGAAGCCAACATTTTATGCTGGTTAAACAGGTGCCCGATAGCTATCGAGGCATAAATGATCAAAATGACTGAAGCTAAGGTTATTAAGAGGACTATAATAATCTCAAACGACAGAAGGTATACCGAGGCACCCAATAGTTCAAACGCTTGGTGATAGAAAGTTGCCAAAGCCTCAGTGAATTTTGTCAGGTCTCCTTTTTTTAGAGCGATAATCAGGATTGAAATCAAGGCGGCAATTCCACTGATCACCATCCACAACATAGACACGAAAAGTTTACTGACAATGTGTTTCCAAGGCTCGACAGGCAGGGTATGCATCAAATAGCCTTCATCGCAGAGTAAATTTTTATGAAAGCGTTGAATCATCATAATAAAGGTCATAACGAACATTCCCACCATAATAATGATATAGATGGCCATGCTAATCATGGCAGGAGTATCAAATTTCTCTGGACCAATAGTGAATCTATTGATTACTGCGAAGAGCAACAAAGCGAGGAGTAGCGGTAGAAATATTCTTCCAGTGGCTTTTATTTCATACTTGAAAAGCTTGCTTAACATTTGAACACCTCCCTAAATAAAGCATCGACAGATTTACCTTTTTCATCCCGGATATCATCGACTGACGAGGTCATAACGACTTGACCTTGATTGATAAAGACCACATAATCCAAGATATTCTCGATATCTGAAATGAGGTGGGTCGAAATGATCACCGTGGCCTTTTCATTGTAATTGCTAAGAATCGTTTTAAGAATATAATCCCTTGCTGCTGGATCCACTCCGCCGATCGGTTCATCCAGAAGATAAAGTTCCGCTTCACGGCTCATGACCAGAATTAATTGAACTTTTTCCTTTGTTCCTTTAGACATGGTTTTCAGTCTGTCCTGCGGATTGATATTGAGGCTTTTAAGCATATCGTAAGCTTTTTCGGGTTTAAAATCCTCATAAAAATCGGAGAAGAACTCAATGATTTGGTGGACGCGCATCCAATCATTCAAATACGTCTTTTCCGGGAGGTAGGATACGATTTTCTTGGTTTCAACGCCTGGCTTCGCACCTCCAATGAGAATAGTTCCACTAGAGGGGGTTAAGAGTTCATTGGCAAGCTTGAGGAGGGTACTTTTTCCACTGCCGTTCGGTCCCAGAAGCCCTACGATTTGCCCGCGCTCTATTTTTAGATTAACGCCAGCTACTGCTACTTTACTTCCAAATTTTTTAATCAAACCGTCGCATTCTAAAATAATAGTGCTCATTTCTTCATCTCCTTTACCATGGCATCAATAATGGTTAAGATCTCCGTTTGTTCAAAGCCCATTAACTGCATTTTTCCCAGGAACTCAGAAATTTGCTCCTGAGCCAATTTAGTTTTTGCCATATCAACCATTTTTGCATCCTCCGTAATCGACCGACCGCTTGTGCGGTGTGTAATAATGAGGCCATCTTCCTCCAATTTCACTAGAGCCCTCTGCATGGTATTTGGATTTACTGCAGCATCTTGAGCCATATCCCGTACCGAAGGCAGTTTGGAGCCTAGTGGATAAACGCCGGAAAAAATCATCAGCTCAATATGTTCAATCAGCTGAGTGTAAATAGGTCTGTCAGATTTTAATTCCCATGGCATTTCCATCACCCCTTGTATTATTGTATTAACCGCTTAATACAATAATACGCTTTTTGACGTCATTGTCAAGTCCTTAGGATTTTCTGCAGCTTCCGTTATTTTCTGGTGTCATATTCATTCTTGTTCATGCACGTCAATGGTTTTTTGTAGTTCGTCAAAGGTCATGTTGAACGAGTTCACTATTCAGCCCAGCTCATAACAAAGACCGATCATCATTTGATCGGTCTTTGTTGGTCGGTTAGTCTAAGACCAGTTGTTGGTGTTCATAGGGGGCTATTTATTTTCAATACATTTGTCTAATGGTATAATATTCAAGGAAGTTACAACTGAAAGGATTGAATTAGTGGTTACAAGCAATGATAAATCTATAACGAATACATATAAAGAACTAATTGCGTTAATCCATGCGGAGGGTATCTTCGAACTTGACTGGCAGCTGACTGAAGAAACACTGGAGTCCACCCAATTCGCTTATCAGGAAGAAGTCTACAGACACTATCGTGAGAATGCTTATGAAGCCTTTTTAGTGCTTGGTTTCTCGGAGAAAACGGTCGTCACGTCAGGATCTCTTCGCTATCTCAGATTGATAGCCGCTACATTTGTGAAGAAGTTAGCCATGAATCCAGATCTTGAAGTATTACGTGAAAACGTAATGCTGGAAATAGATGACTATGAAGTAGAGCAGCTCTTGCAGCAAGCGCCTTATTTAAAAGGGGCTGAATACTTAACGGACGTTTGGCTAAAAAAGGCCTGGGAAACGCTGAATCAAACGTTTGCTAAAATGATCAAGTCCTACAAGGGCAGTGTCGAAGCATTTTTTGCAGCCTTCAATCCGAATGTGCATTTAGTGGGACGTGTTTTCTTTCATCTTGTGGAGAGCAAGAAAGAGGAATACCCGTTTGCTTTTTTGGCTACCTATACTGCGGATGTTTCGTTGCAGGGCAAAGCGAAACACCTGCCCCTTAAAAATGCGCTCCAAGACTATGGGGAAAATAGTAGAAAGCTGCTGGAACTTCTTGTAACCGTGCATAAGGCCTCTGAGAACAGTGCCTTTATCTCAGAACTTGTGGACTCGGGAGAACTCTTTTATCCGCTCAGCCTAACTGCGGAGGAAGCCTATACATTTCTCAGAGAGATACCGCTTTATGAGGAAGCCGGTATTTTATGCCGGATGCCTAATTGGTGGAAGAATAAGTCCGCTTCATTGAAAATGTCAGTCAGCGTGGGGGAAAAGGCTCCTTCTCGCCTGAACCTTAAAGCACTTGTGGATTTCAAAGCAGAGCTGTTTCTCGGCGGAGAATCCATGAAGGCTAACGAGTTGAAGCGGTTACTTGCGGAGGCGGAAGGCCTTGTTTTAATTAAAGGAAAATGGGTGGAAGTTAATCACGAACGCTTGCAGGAAACGTTGAAGGCCTATGAAGAAGCCCAAAAACTCATGGACCAGATGGATCTCAGTATGATAGAGGCCATGCGCTTCCAACTGACGGCTCAAAAAGTCTTGAATCTTTCGGAAGAAGCTTGTGAACTTGAGGTAAGCAATGGAGAATGGCTCAAATCGGTGCTTAATAAGCTTACGAATCCGGATGTGATTGAAACGGTGGCCAGTGGCGAAGCGTTTCAGGCTAATTTGCGTACCTACCAAGAAAGGGGTTTGAACTGGCTTCATTATATGAAAACTCTCGGACTCGGGGCGTGCCTTGCGGATGATATGGGCTTGGGGAAAACTGTTCAGGTTATAGCGCTTCTGAATAATATAAGAAGTCAAGCTCAGGAAAAAGCGTTACTGATTGTCCCTGCTTCACTGATTGGGAACTGGATCAGTGAAATCACAAAGTTTGCACCGTCCTTGACCTATTGTGTCCTTCACCCTTCGGAAAATAAGGGCCTGCAGATGAGAGCCGACGTTTTGACGAAAGATTATGACCTCTATATTACAACTTATGGCATGCTCGCAAAACACGATTGGTTAAAAACGATTACGTGGGATTCCTTAATTTTAGATGAAGCCCAAGCTATTAAGAATCCAGGCACCAAGCAAACAAAGGGTGTGAAGCAATTAAAGGCCTCCTATAAACTGGCCATGACGGGGACACCCATCGAAAATCGTTTGTCTGATTTATGGTCCCTATTTGATTTTTTGAATAAAGGCTTGCTGGGCAGTGCCAAAGAGTTTACCAATTTCACAAAGAAGCTCCAGGATACTCCAGAAGGGTATGCCCGCTTGAAACGGGTTGTCTCCCCTTTTATGCTTAGACGATTAAAAACCGACAAAACAGTTATTTCGGATTTGCCAGACAAAATCGAAATGAAAACCTATGCTACCCTTACCAAAAAACAAGTGGTCCTTTATAATAAGATTGTCAAGGATCTTATGGCTAAGCTTGAAGCGACTGAACAGGGAATCGAACGCCAAGGGCTCGTCCTTTCTTCGTTGATCAAGCTCAAACAGATTTGTAATCACCCCGATCAATTTATGGGTCAAAATGAATACCTTGAGAATGAAAGCGGCAAATATGCCAGGCTGCGTGAGATCTGTGAAACGATTCTGGAGAAGCGGGAACGGGTACTTATATTTACTCAGTTTAAGGAGATTACCGAGCCACTGAATCGGTTTCTGGAGACGATCTTTCTGCATCCAGGACTTGTTTTACATGGCGGGACGTCCGTGGCCAAACGTAAGGATCTGGTCGCTAAATTCCAGGGTTCCGAGTATGTACCCTTTATGGTCCTCTCCATTAAAGCCGGTGGTGTCGGCCTTAACCTAACCTCTGCCAATCATGTGATCCATTTTGACAGGTGGTGGAATCCGGCGGTTGAAAATCAGGCGACAGATCGGGCCTTTAGGATTGGTCAGAAAAAGAATGTAATTGTGCATAAGTTTATTACCAAGGGAACTATCGAAGAAAAGATTGACCTGATGATTGAAGATAAAACTAAACTACAGCAAGATATTATGCCAGAAAGTCAGGAAAGCTGGATTACTGAGCTGGATAACCGACAGCTTATGGATTTGTTTACACTCTCTAAATAAAGTTGGCGAGGGATAATGTATGGCATATTACAGTGAATTTCCGGCCTACGTTTCGGTGGCAGAAAAAAGACGTAAGGCCCAAAAAAGTGTCGAGAAACTAAGGAAGAAAAATCCTGATATCTGTCCGGTGATTATTGAAGGAACAAAACTTACCAAAACCTGGTGGGGTAAGGCCTGGAATGACAATCTGGAGAGCTATTCAGACTTTGCCAACCGAATCGGGCGAGGCCGAAGTTATGTGCGTCATGGAGCGGTGCTGGATCTGAAAATTACCCAGGGAGAAATCAAGGCCCTTGTTCAGGGGAGCGCTTCGAAACCTTATCAAGTGACAATTAGCATTCTACCGCTGTCCGACGCTGTCTGGCAAGGGATTACAAAAAGCTGTGCAGGGAAGATTGATTCCTTGCAGGAACTGATTGTGGGTAAGTTTCCTAAGACGCTTTCAGAAGTGTTCACCACTAAGGGCCAGGGCTTGTTTCCAGCCTCCAAGGAAATCAGGTTTCAATGTAGTTGCCCTGACGGGGCTTATATGTGCAAACACGTGGCGGCAGTGCTATATGGGGTAGGAGCTCGGCTTGACGAGGATCCCACATTGTTTTTTGTACTGCGCAAGGTGAAGATGGAGGACCTTATCTCAGATGCGATCAGTCAGAAAACCGAGACATTCCTTAAAAAATCAAATCTAAAAAGTCGTAGGATTATTGAGGATAGGGATATTGGTGACCTGTTTGGAATTGAGATGGAAACGAAAGCCGAAACGAAGCAAGTGACTAAGAGAGGGAAGGCGAAAAGGCCTTGAAGAGGGCTTCGAAAGCTTCATTCCGGCTATTTTGATCATCTGGAGCAATTCCCGCAATCGAACAATAGTCAGGTGGATTGATCCAAGTCGTAAGACTCCCACTTCTACAAGTGGGAGTGATACACCTTATTCTGCTTCGGTGGGGGTAGAGTCCCCCACCGAAGACTCGATGTTCAACTTTAGTTGAACGAGTTCACTATACGAATACACTTTGGCGATGGGTTGATGCGGTTGTAAGAGAATTTAGAATAACGCAAAATTAAAAAGAATTATGCTTTGAAAGGGCGCCAAGCAGATCTAGAGACTGATTGGCGCCCTATACTGTTTTTATTTCTAATTTTATTTAGACACACAAACAGGAATAGCGCAAAATTTAGAGAATCTTAAAGGGAAATATGTACCCTTCTTGCAGACACTGTCTTCGCACGAATTAGCCCTTCTTGCGTGATGGCGGGAAGGGGCCTGGAAGAAAGTGTAAACGAAGTTTATGCTTACTGAATCTAGCTTAAAGCGGGTGCCTAAATCAGGTGAGAAGAATAGACTATGGATAATTACTGTAACACAGAAGAACGTGAGGGTTGCTGAGCATGACCAGAAATAACGTCGTTAAACTATTGGGGCTAAATGTGGGTATAGCGGTAACAAATACTATTATATTTTCTCCGGGTTTACTAGGAGTTCAACTTGGCGGAGGCAGTGCCTTGGCTACGGCCTTTGGCAGTGCTGCTCTATTTGTAAGCATCACGGTCTTTTTCTATGGAAATTATCAATTTCTGGTCGGGAAAGAGCAGGTTGTCCAAACCAATGAGCTTAATACCACCGAGGATTATCTTGAGGCGCTGAGAGCGCACAAAGGGAAGAAAACGTTCGAGCAAATTGTTATTTTATTGATCGAACAAATTGAGAGATTACAGAAAAAGAAAGAAAAGATCTTGAGTATTTTGGGGCAAATATTTAATCCAAATGAGATGAGCTACCAGAAATTTGCCGGTGTGATCATGGATGTTGAAGACATATTCTATCTGAATTTAAAAAGTATCATTAACAAATTAAATGCTTTTGATGAAGACGACTACAATTTGATCCGGAAAAAACATGCCGCACAGAGATTTTCGCAACAATTCGTGGCAGATAAATTCAAGGTTTATAATGAATACATAACGTTTATGAAGGATTCTGTTGAAGACAATGAGGAAATCTTACTGAAGCTAGATAAGCTATTGTTGGAAATAGCGGGCTTAAACAGCATGGAGAACGGTCAAATTGAGCAGATGCCGGGGATGATTGAAATTGATAATCTGATCAAACAGACAAAACTTTATAAGTGAGGAGAGGAATGATAATCATGGCAACCAAGAAAGCAAAGATGATTTTGGGACTGATGGCTGCGGCACTGATCGTTTTTGGAGCGGTCTACCTGGGGATTTCATTTACCCAAAATCTTGGAAAGAGTGCAACCCAGATCAGCACCAAAAATGCGGCGAAGTCGCTGGAGAAAATCGCCAAGGACATCACGGTGACCAAGGTTGAGCCGAAAAAGGGTCAGGTAGATCTTGGAACGGCAGATCTGAAAAGTTCCTTGCCGGATATTTCGAAATATCCGGCACAGGTGAATAACAGTACCCCCAATTACATAGAAATCTTTTCTTCGACGGAAAAAGCAGGGAGTGGTACAGACGGTTGGTTAACGGAGGTGGGCAACGATTTTAATAAGACCGCTGTCATAATTGACGGCAAACCCGTATCGGTTAGAATCAGAGGAATTGCCTCGGGTACAGGAGCGGATTATATAACCTCGGGAAAATATCTGCCGGATGCCTTTACCCCATCCAATGAGCTGTGGGGAGAAATGTTGAAATCGCAAAGGGTTAAAGCGGTACTGGTTAAAAATCGACTGGCCGGAAATGTGGCTGGAATCTTGATCTCTAAAGCAAAGCACGACGGGCTGGTCAAAAAATATGGCTCAGTCAACATCAAGACGGTTACGGATGCGGTGGCGGCTAATGAACTACAGATGGGTTATACGAATCCCCTAGCGAGTTCAACCGGCTTGAATTTCTTGGTGACGTCCTTAAGTACTTTTGACAGTAGCGATCTCTTAAGTGCTAAAGCGGTCAAGGGCTTCGAAACCTTCCAGAATAATATTCCTTTTGTGGCATACACCACCTTGCAGATGCGGGACTCTGCAAAATCCGGCGTCTTGGACGGCTTCATTTTGGAGTATCAGACCTATGCTAATTCTCCGGATATCAAATCAGACTATGTGTTTACCCCGTTTGGGGTCAGACATGACAGTCCTGTCTACGCGATTGGCGACTTAACGGCAGAAAAAACCAAAATCCTCAATGCGTTTAGCGATTTTTCCCAACAGGATAAGTACCAGAAGCTGGCGACAGATTATGGGTTTAACGCCCTGAATGATTACAAATCCGAATCCGCAGCTGTCAGCGGCGATGTCATAGGTCAAGCTCTGAAATTATGGAAGGATAAGAAAAACGGCAGCAAGAATATTTGTGCGGTCTTCGTGGCGGATGTTTCAGGTAGTATGAATGGAGAACGGATCAATAAGTTGAAACAGTCTTTATTGCAGGGGGAAAAGTATATCGGTAAAGAGAATAGTGTCGGACTAGTATCCTATTCTGATAACGTAAATATCAACCTGCCGATTGGCAAATTTGATCTTAACCAAAGGTCCTTATTTGCCGGAGCTGTTGAGAGTTTACAGGCTAACGGAAATACAGCGACCTTTGATGGCATTGCAGTTGCCATGCAAATGATTCAGGAGGAAATGGCCAAAAATCCTGATTTAAAGCCTATTATCTTCGTTCTGAGCGACGGAGCAACGAACCGAGGTCATTCACTGGATGAGATTAAAGGGATTGTGGAAGCTGGGAAAATTCCTATTTACACTATTGGCTATAATGCCGATATTGCAGCCTTGCAAAGTATATCCAGCATCAATGAGGCCGCCAGTATTAATGCTGATACCGATGATGTCATCTATAAACTGGGGAATCTGTTTAATGCTCAGATGTAAAAATCGACTCCCAGAGAACCAATACTGGACACTCAAAAAATAGATATTGTAGGTAGCGAACGAAAAATGTGAAAGTGGAGGGATAGAATCATGTCTTTCTCAATGGAAGTTGCCAATGTAGCCGATATTAAGAACGAAGTCATCGAACAGGTTAAACCGGTACCTGAAGAAGTAGCTAAGCTTCAAGCTCTGGCGGAAAGCAATGTTTCGGAAATCTTGGGGTTGGATCTCGATTCTCTAGATAAAAAAAGAGAAATATTAAAATCCATTGAGTCCTTTGGTGCCGACACGATGAAGAACTCTGCCCAAAAAAACTCCTTACTTCAGATTTCGGTGGGGAAACTGTCCCAAGAAGGAGATGAAGGAGGCTACGTAGCGAAGGGGTTAATGGAGCTACACCGGGAGTTAAAAGACCTGGATCCGAGTGCCATTGATTTTACGAAAACTGGGTTATTGGGAAAGATTTTTAACCCGGTCAGGGCTTACTTCGCCAAATATGAGAAGTCGGAAACGGTGATTGCGGATATTGTGCTTTCGTTAGAGAAGGGGAAAATAACCTTAAAAAATGACAATACCACGCTGGAGATTGAACAGCAGTCGCTGCGGGATATGACGAAAAAGCTGAGTAAAGAAATAGAACTGGGCATTCTGATGGACGCAACGATTGAAAAACAGGTTGCTGAGGCCAAAGCGCGGAATGAAGCCTCTGAAAAAATCAAGTTTGTCACAGAGGAAGTCCTGTTCCCCCTGAGACAACGTGTCATGGATATGCAGCAAATGATTGTCGTCAATCAGCAAGGGGTTATGGCGATTGAGGTTGTCATTCGCAATAACAAAGAATTGATGCGCGGTGTGGAGAGAGCCAAGAATGTAACCATTTCCGCTTTGAAAATCTCGGTCATGGTTGCCGGCGCTCTTTACAATCAGAAGATTGTCTTGAAAAAAATTGAAATGCTAAATGAGACAACCAATAATCTGATCAGCAATACTTCGCGGATGCTCAAAGAGCAAGGACTGGATATCCAGCAACAATCCATAGAGGCCAATATTTCCGTGGATACGCTGAAGACCGCTTTTGCCGATGTCATGGGGGCAATGGATTCCATTAGTACCTATAAGCAGGAAGCGCTCCCCAGAATGAGAGATACCATCCAGCAATTTAAAGAGCTAGCGGAAAAGGGCGAACAGCAGATTCAACAATTGGAAAAAGGACATAAATTATCGTTCTAGGTATGCTCAACAGGTTTCAAGACAAGAAATTACCATAGTGTATTTCGACTTTTCGAAATTGAAGAGGGCTTTGAACTTACAGAGGCGCTGGAAATACATTTTATGGAACTGACTACGGGTAATTATTTTAAGAGGCTCGCATCGAGCAATGAGGCCATCTTCCTCCATTTCACCAGAGCCCTTTGCATGGTTTAGGATTTACTGCAGAATCTTGAGCCATATCCCGCACCGAAGGCAGTTTGGAGCCTAGGGGATAAACACCGGAAAATATCATCAGTTCAATATGTTCAATCAGCTGAGTGTAAATAGGTCTTCTCCATAGCGCTTGAAATGTTAACTCACCCAAACTTTATAAGGAGCTCAACAATAATGAGAGAGTTATCAAAATGACATTGATATCAAACATTAAGTGTTTTATCATTTTAGATTAATATCCCATAAATATCCCAACATCCTTTTTTCATTTTCGGTTATCCTACTTAGAGGTCATAAGTTCATTCTAAGGAGGGTTTAAATTATGGGTAACAAAAATGACCAAGACACTGGAAATGGGCCAGGAAAAGGACAAGATAAAGGGGCTGGACCGCGAAAAGGAAAAGCGAAAGGAAAAGGGTAAGAACAAGGAAGCTGCGTGAACAAACAAATGCCCTAGAAATATTCTAGGGCATTTGTTAATAGAAGGGAGAATTTAACCACGTGCGGGAAGAAGTTTCCCTCCTCTAAGCTACCTTGCTCACGATAGTGAGTGCGTAGGAGGGAGATGAATTGCCGCCCTTTTTTTGCCAATAAGCATTGAAAATCGTTTGTACGCATGATAAAATATAGTCAGTGGTAATTATGGTAGGTGGTGATGAATCAATGGAATTAGATAATAATAATCATTCAGTGTTTCTTCTCCATTACCACCTTGTTCTTGTTATAAAATATCGTAGAAACGTCATCGATGAAGTAATTTCTAACAGGCTTAAAGAAATATTCGAGTATGTCTCCCTCCGTTACAATATCACTTTGCAAGAATGGAATCATGATAAAGATCATGTCCATGTTCTGTTCAAGGCACATCCTAATAGTGAATTATCAAAGTTCATCAATGCCTACAAGAGTGCCTCATCGCGACT
>LOEW01000164.1 GCA_001516045.1 Desulfosporosinus sp. BRH_c37 | reverse complement strand
CGCCCAAGATTTGGGGTAAAGCAAGCACAATTCACCTTTAAAGGGCGCTTAGCAATGTTAGCGAGCATATCCGAGACGTTATCCGCATACTCAGTGACATCCTTATAATAACGTTCCCCTGTGCAGGTTTCTTCTCCAACAACGACGGCCCCAGCTTGTTCGATTAAGGCATGAAGTTTCCAGGCCGGAAGTGGTTGAGGGGTACCCGTAACTAGAATCCTTGGTGCATCAACAGGTGCGACGCCGAAGCCCTCTTTGACCCGCACATCGAGTTCATCACACAGCGCATTGACTTGGCCCGCGAAGCGAATCGGGTCGTCAAAGAAGGAGAGTTGATTGATCAGTAGGACATCTAAGCCGTGAATGGGGGCTGGGCTATGCTTTCTTAAAGCAGCTAGTCTTTGAAGCGCTTGGCGTTTCGCGTTGATCTTCTCAATTCCCTGAGCAAGATTCTCGGCGGTTAGGTCCACCTTGGTCTCACGTTCAATGAAAGAAGCGAATTCACGCACTTCTTCTTCCCAGAGGCGGGCGTCTTTGGCGTCTTTCTTTTGCGGAAGATCCATCACATAGGTTGGAATATGTTCATTGAGAATCTCCCACGCCTTCTTCTTCCCATCACATGTTGTCTCCCCAATCACCCAATCAGAAACTTGAAAGTACGGACAGATGCGGTCTAGTTTAAAACCCATGGTCGACTTAATCAGTGGACAGAGGTTGCGAGGCAAGACTTTTTCTCCCGAAGAAACAGTATACTGGGCTCCAGCACATAATCCGATGCTGGCACTCCCCGTCGCTACGACGATTTCTTCTGGAACATAGACGCAAAAAGTCGAGAACACCTTAGCGCCGGCTTCTTTCATAGCATAGAGTTCATGCACACGAATCCCATGAACATCTCCGACTATCATATCAAAATACCCCATCGTTTTAGGACGATTGGGCCGATCTAAAAACAAACTCGTAAAAATCGCTGGTACAGGGGCCAAAAAATCATCGTGTTTCTCTAAGTCCATACCCAGCATAGTCCATAATTCTCTGTTATCCATTCTTTTACCTCCCCGTTCTCTACAATTAAATATGAATTACTTTCAAAAAGAAACTGTGCATCAAGCGTTTGCCCAATTCAGGGTCTTGATGACCACTGTATCTGAACTGATAAAGTAGGTTACAGTAACGGCATTGGATTCTCCTCCTCGATAATAATGATTTTCTTATTATATATTATCATTAAAAACGTATGTATGGAAGAGTAACATAGCCATAATGTTTCTATACTATGTTTCTGCCACTATGTATCAAAAGCAAAGACATAAAAAGTTAAATGGAAACAAAAAAAGTCCGGAATAATTCCGGGCTGCTTTGTGCATATCATACTATTTAGTTCCTTTGTGTTTGCTCAAAATATATACTTGATTTAATAGTTTGTCCAACTCACGGCTAGATTTAACCACTTCTTCAGAAGTGAGTTCTCTACATAAAGCAAGTTTATTAAGTTGATCGCGTTTCGCTTCAACGGCATATAGTAAATCCAGTAATTCGTCCCTCATTAGATCACCTTCCTCAACTTCCAGTAGGCTAGAACAAAAAAGCTTAGAGGTATAAGGTTATCTGTCTTTAATGAAATAAGACACTTGGAGATGACATTATGATATTACCAGAAAAATGCCAATATAGATTGAAATCACTAACAACTATGTATAAAGCATCACCTCTAAACATGTAACTAATTTACATTCTTTGTCAAATTTTATTACAATTTTGTCCAATTAACAAGGGATTATAATCAATAAATCCGTAATATATTGTAGATATATGGAATATTTTCAATAGTGAACAAGAGAAAGATTAAGCCCTCAGAGGAGAATACATTAAGTTTAGTTCCTTTGCGTTATTTTCAGCGATTCGGACAAAATAGTTGTGAGGTGATTGAAATGAAATGTAATGTTGGTAGAACCGAGCAAATTGTAAGAATTATGATCGGTGTATTAATAGTTCTTTTAGGTCTATACTTCAGAAACTGGTGGGGGGTAATTGGGCTCGCGCCCATAATAACAGGGGCGATTCGTTATTGCCCGGTTAGTGATGTCTTGGGAATTTCGACCTGCGATGCTAAAGAATAAGCAATAGTTTCTTCACCTACGGCCTTATAATTTAAGGCCGCTTCTTATTGTAAGACCTATATTCGCCCCCCACCGTCTTTGGCAAAAGGCTCTGTTCACGATTTGTTGCAAAAGTACCCCTAGCTAACTAATCAACAAATAAAGAGCCCTTTATCCGGCGTACCGGTCGGGACTCCTTTTAACAGTTTGCTTTAATGTAAGATTTAGTTATAATACGTAATCTACGATCATTTTTTTAACACATTCTTCGCAATTTAGTATCTCTAGTGAGTTTGGTAATTTATTTCTTATTGTGCAATCTTGGTTATACTGCTCGCATGCTGCACCACTCACTTTACCTTTTGAAGAATGCATCATCGTGATTCCTCGATAGATTACATCGCATCTTGTTATAGTGCCCGTATCGAGTGTCCAATCATCAAAATCGGATAGTGCCTCCAAGACCGAATTATATTGAGAATACTCTGGATTTCTCGCACGTATTGGGATCACAACGACCCATATCTTATTAGGATTGTCTTTCACTTAATTAGCCTCCCCCTATATTATCTTCAGTAATTAGAAATTCAGTTTCAGCCTTAGCTGTTGTCTTCATATTCAAATCCAGAATCACATCATACAAAGTGTTAAGCTCTTTGATCTCAAGATTCTTGAATCTCGAAGAATCTCTAAGTGTATTTTTCGCTATGTAGACACGTTTAAATCCCATTCTGTCTATTTCTCGGATGCGCGCCTCAATCGAAGGTACTTTCTTAAGCTCTCCTGTAAGCCCTACATCCGCCACAAACACGGTATCATTGAGAATTGCTTTGTCTTTCACAGATGAAACAATACACATGATGATGGCTAAGCTTACGGATTGTTCTTTTAGTTGAAGTCCACCAGTCGTTTTAATCACAACATTTTTGTCATAAAGGTTAATTTTCCCTCTTTGTTCTAAGATAGAAATCAGAGTGTTTAATTGGTCTCTCCTCAAACACTCTGCAATTCTGGACGGATAGGGAGTGAAAGACTTCGATACAAGGCTTTCTACTTCTACAATAATAGGACGTGTCCCTTCTTTGATCACTGTTAAGGCGCTTCCCGAAACCGTTTGTCCCTCTCCTCTTTGGGTCATAAAGAACTCAGACGGGTTATCAATGGATAACATCCCTTGTTCAGTCATCGAGAAGAAACCAATTTCACCTGTACTCCCAAACCGATTCTTCGAACACCAAGCGCCTCTCAATTCTTCTTCATTTTCTCCGTTGAGGATAAGCACGGCGTCGACCAGATGCTCTAACGCTCGAAGCCCCGCGATTTCATCGTCCTTCGTCATTTGCCCCACCATGATTACGGCTCTGGGGCGGCTGTTATTTTTCGCTACTTTTAAGAGTTCGTTGGCGCACTCCATCGTTTGAATAGGCGAGCCAGGCCGAGAATTATGTTCTTCCAAAGTAAAGGTCTGAATGCTGTCGATTATTATCAAATCAGGGTCAAGTTCCTCAATTGAGGCCAAGACATGGTTCATACTTGTATCAGAATATATCCAAATGTTATTGTTGCTGCCATTCAGAATTCGATCTGACCTACTTTTGATTTGACTATCACTCTCTTCGGCTGAAGCATATAAAACCTTATATCCCTTATGGGCAACATCATCGGCCACTTGTAAAAGCAAGGTTGATTTTCCCGCACCCGGCTTCGCTGTCAAGATAATGATGGAATCTTTAACGATACCTCCGCCCAGAACTCGGTTAAATTCATTGATGCTCGTCACAATCCTATCGCTATTGCTAGCTAGAATCTCAGATAACCTCTTCGGAGAAGCCTTTCTCTTACTGGGTGAAAATGTCGTTTTGAGTTGACTCTCTGACTCTTCAAATGTGTTCCATTCCTCACAGTTTTGACACTTTCCCAACCATTTTGGACTTTCTGATCCGCAATTAGAACACCGATAAATCACCTTGGTCTTCATGTACCGCCCCATTTCCGTTCGTTCCCGATCAAACAGTGTAGAGGCAATTCGTGAATTGCCCCTACACTAGCACCGACTGTCTTAGTTTAACGCTTGGAGAACTTCATTTTTCCTTCCTCTGCTTCCACACTAATTTGATCTCCAGTTTTAAATTCGCCTTCTAGTATTTTCTCAGATAGAGCATCTTCGATTAAGCGTTGAATTGCACGCCTTAATGGACGTGCTCCAAAAGTTGGATCATTTCCTTCTTTAGCAATCAGCTCAATAGCACTTTTCTCAACCTGAAGCTTCAAGCCATGCTCTAGCAAGCGAAGGTTTACCTGACTCATCAGTATTTCCGTGATTTTCTCCAAGTGTTCCTCTTGCAGAGCATGGAAAACTACCAACTCGTCGATACGATTTAGGAACTCTGGACGAAAGGTGCGTTTCAGCTCTTCCATAACCTGACTACGCATATTCTTATAGTCCATTTTCTCATCTTTTTTGGCGGCAAACCCCATTGCACCTTTCCTCAAGAAGGAAGACCCTACGTTCGAGGTCATGATAATCACCGTGTTTCGAAAATCAACGGTTCTTCCTTTGGTGTCCGTTAGCCGCCCATCTTCAAGCACTTGGAGTAAAATATTGAACACTTCAGGATGTGCCTTTTCGATTTCATCCAGTAAAACTACACTATAGGGTTTACGCCTTACCGACTCAGTGAGTTGACCGCCTTCATCATGTCCAATATATCCCGGAGGCGCTCCTACAAGCCTGGAAACCGCGTGTTTCTCCATATATTCCGACATATCAATACGAATCAAAGCCTTTTCGTCCCCGAACATTGCCTCTGCCAAAGCGCGACCGAGCTCAGTTTTCCCCACCCCTGTTGGTCCAAGAAAGATAAAAGAACCAATTGGGCGCTTAGGATCTTTTAATCCTGCCCTCGCCCGACGAACCGCTCGCGCCACTGCCGTGACGGCATCCTCCTGCCCTATAAGCCGCTGATGCAGAGTCTCCTCTAAATGCAGGAGACGTTCACTTTCTTCCTCAGCTAGTTTCTTGACAGGTATCCCCGTCCAGCTTCCTACAATCTGAGCAATATCGTCCGGTGTAACCATGGCATTTTCTTTGTAACGTTTATTCTGCCATACTTCTCGTTGTTCTGCGAGTTCAACTCGGAGTTTGAGTTCCTGATCGCGTATTTGGGCGGCTTTCTCAAACTCCTGACTAATAACCGCCGCTTCCTTTTCTTTCTTTAAGCGTTCAGTTTCATCTTCAAGTGATTTTAAATCCGGTGGTGCGGTGAAACTGGCGAGACGAACACGTGAACCAGCTTCATCCATCAAATCGATGGCCTTATCTGGTAAGAATCGGTCTGAAATATACCGGTCAGACAGTCGAGCAGCAGCCTCAATCGCCTCATCAGTAATCTTCACTCTGTGATGGGCCTCGTAACGATCCCGTAAACCTCGAAGAATCGAAATTGCCTCCTCTACGGTTGGCTCACCGACTGTGATGGGCTGGAAACGTCGTTCTAATGCCGAATCTTTCTCTATATACTTACGGTATTCATCTAATGTTGTCGCCCCAATGCATTGAAGCTCTCCCCTCGCAAGGGCAGGTTTTAGAATATTTGCAGCATCGATAGCACCTTCTGCAGCTCCGGCTCCAATCAAGGTATGCAATTCATCGATAAAGAGAATGATGTTTCCATCCGCTCTGATTTCCTCCATGACTTTCTTTAAACGCTCTTCAAATTCGCCGCGGTATTTACTTCCGGCGACCATAGCCGAGAGATCTAAAGTAATAAGGCGTTTGTTAACAAGTATTTCCGGTACTCTATTACTGACAATTCCCTGCGCCAATCCTTCGGCAATGGCTGTTTTTCCGACACCTGGCTCTCCTATTAAAGCAGGATTATTCTTTGTCCGACGGCTTAAGACCTGAATGACTCGCTCAATTTCTTGTTCTCGCCCGATAACTGGGTCAAGACGGCCTTCCCGAGCTTGCAAAGTAAGATCACGCCCGAATTCATTGAGGGCTGGCGTATTCGCGGGTCCGGTATTTTTAGGAGAAGGTATGGAATTAGGAGCGGGTATAGCTGCTTCATCTAATTCCCCACCTAATAGCTTGACCACATGTTTCCATACTTTTTCAGGACTCACATTGAGATTTGCTAAAATTCTGGCTGCGATCCCTTCTCCTTCCATGATTAACCCCAAAAGCAAATGTTCAGTTCCAATATAGTTAACGTCTTGACGGTGTGCCTCTTCATTCGCTAACTCCAGAACCCTTTTAACTCGGGGGGTAAGCCCCACTTCCCCGTTAAAGGGCTGACCCACCCCAGTAATTTGTTCAACTTGACTACGAATTTTTACAAGATCTAAGTCCATTCCAATTAAAGCCTGTGCAGCAATTCCTTCGCCCTCTTGAATCAATCCAAGCAAGATGTGTTCAGTCCCCACAACTTGATGTCCCATCCGTTTTGCCTCATTATGCGCTATTGATAAAACTTTCTCAGCACGCTCTGTATAACGTCCCTTCATGATTTTCTTCATCCTTCCTTTAATCGATGCTCGAGGTTCGAGGCTCGAGGTTCGAACTTGATGGAAAGCAGAGCTTTCCAATTGAAAAATTGTAAGTCCTTTTGCGCGGCTCGATGCTCGAGGTTCGAGGCTTGAGTCACGAGGTTCGAATGAAAGCGAAGCTTTCATGAATACGAAGCTAGTATTGTGTATTGTGCATCGTGCCTCGTACTTCGAGCCTCGCCACTATAACGCGGTCCGAGCTCGAACCAATCTGGCCCGTTCCTCGTCTCGCTGGCTTGGGTCAAGTTCCCTATCAAGGATGTATTGCAAACATCCGGGACGGGTATCGACGATTAACGAAGCAAAGCAATCTTTAAGCTTGGGTAACAATCCAATATCTGACCCTAAACGGTCATGGGACAATAAATGCATAGCATCTTCCGAAGAGAGCAATCGGGCATTCTGCAAGGTACCACGAGCTCGCCAAACCTTGTCTTCTAGAAGCATTGGCCTTTGCACTTGGAGGAGTTCTCGCGCCTGAAGTTCATGTTCCACAATTTGTCCAGTTACAGCATCCAAATGAGTTAGGATATCCTCTTCACTTTTGCCGAGCGTAATCTGATTAGAGACTTGAAACATGTGTCCAAAGGCTTGTGAGCCCTCACCGTAAAGACCCCTTACGGCCAAACCCAAGCGTGTCAGTGCGCCGAGGACTTGTTGAACTTGGTTCATTATTACCAACCCGGGCAAATGCACCATAACCGAAGCTCTAAGCCCCGTACCCACATTAGTAGGGCAGGCCGTGAGATATCCATGACTTTCTCGGTAAGCAAAATCAAGTTTTGCTTCTAGGGCATCATCTAACCCGGTTGCTAAGCGGTGTGTCTCCATAAGTTGATTCCCAGGCATTAGCACTTGTATTCTTACATGGTCTTCTTCATTAACCATCACCGCATAGCGGTGGTCAGGGGCCAATGCCACACCACATGCTCCGGTTGCCCCGCCTAAACTTGGGCTGATCAAGTGTTTTTCAATTAGCACCTGATGCTCAACGCTGTTTAGTTCTTTTAAAGATATATAGCGCAATCCAATATTCCCCTCTATATCCGTTAGAGCATGCGAAACAATTTGTTCGATCTGACCCGCACCTTCCGGAGCAAGAATATGTGGAAAGGGAAAATCCTCAAGGTTGCGGGCTAATCGTACCCGACTACTAATAACGACCGGAGAATCCGTTTCAGTCATCCAAGCGCTATGCAGTAAGAGGAGCTCCTTATTCGTCATGGTTATCCTCTCCCTTCGATTGCTCAAGTAGGCGAATCTTATCCCTTACCACGGCAGCTTCTTCAAACGCTTCTTGCTGGATCAAGATGTGAAGTTTCTCCTTCAGATCTCTTAGTTCCATGCGACTTTTAATGGCAATCCCACGTCTAACTGGAACCTTCCCCATGTTCTGCCCTCCACCATGGACACGGCGAAGTAACGGTTCAAGCTGCGTTTCAAAGGTTTCGTAACATTTACTACATCCTAACTTGCCGACTTGAGTTATCCTCGAAAAGGCAATTCCACATTTAGGACAAGTCATCTCAGAAGGTTGTTCTATTAAAGATGGATTAAATCCAAATAAGGCTTTTAAAAACTCTGGCACAATGGCGGGGTGAAAAACAAAACCTATTTCCTGGTTTTTTTTAGCGCAAAGTTCACAAAGATAAACCTGACGTGTTTTCTCGTTCTCTGTTATAAATATATGCACAATAGCCTCCCGCTGCTGACAGTGTTGACAAAGCATGTTAAATCCCCCCTTATAGTAAATCATCTCTACTTAGAGTAGTCAAAATAGTCTTCATTAGACGGGCTCGTAGCACGTCCCAGCCTCTAAATTCTCCCCCTAAATCATTTCCGGAAAGCACACACTTTATCATCGCCGCTTCCCTTATCGTCACCAGTTCTTCCTCCACTAAGCGATCCACAAGGCCGTTTGAACGCTCACGGGAAAGCTGCTCCCCTATTAATTGCCGCATAACCTGTTGATACTGCCCTTCGATGCCCAGTCCTAAACGAATAATTCGTAGATAGCCTCCCCCCCCCCGACGGCTCTCAACCAAGTAGCCCCGTTCCACTGTAAAACGAGTATCCAAGACATAATTAATCTGAGATGGGACGCAGGAAAATTCACCGGCAAGCTCACTGCGTTGCAAAATAATATACCCCTCTGAAGTTTTTTCCAAAATCTGTTTTAAATATTCTTCAATACGATCCGCAAGGTTTCCCATTGTTGATGTACTCCTTGTCTATATAATCTCTTAAGTTAATCTTACGCCCCCGTCTTTGACCTTCCCTGACCTTCCAACTATATCATACCCATTTTTATTAATTTTTGCAAAGGATTTTCAAAAAAAATTAAAAGGGGCAAGTCAAATACTCGCCCCTTCCCAATTGTTCTTCAAAATGAAATTTAGGCTACTTTGCAAATAAGACAAAATAAAACCAAGAAGATAATGTCAGAAGACCAACACCCCCTAGCAACCAGATAACCGGTTGCCCTTCAATTCGCCTAGAAGGTTTATCTTTTTCCCTTGTTGGATAATACGCTGGTTGAGCAGCTTGTTTGGGAGCCGATGGTTTTTCAAAGATGGTTTCATCCAACTTTCGGATCCTTGTTTTAGATGTAGTTATCCGAGATGCGACCTCGATCCATTGCAATGAACCTTGAAGCATACGTTTAATTTCTTCAGCACTCAGCCAAACATTACTTTCTTTCACGGTTGTCCAACCTCCATGTGTTAACCTATACTAGGTAAATTAGCCTAAGTCTGCACATAATCCTCAGTACTTAACCAACTCTCTTATTGATTCGCTACCAACGAAAAAATCCCTGCCACATGAGCAGGGACCTTTGTCCTGAATGACTACAAAATTCGTCTCAATACGATATATTTCACCTAAGGCACATTCAAGTAAATAACCAGTCAGTATGCCAGTCTATTTCGTGTCATACTGCGTCGGCCTGTTAACCTAATAGCCCCGTTATGAGGTTAACAGGCCTCCTTGTCTGACGCAAAATATCCAAAGCATCTTTGACTTGTTATCCAAATCGTAAGACTCCCACTTCTACAAGTGGGAGTGGAATACCTTATTCTGCTTCGGTGGGGGTAGAGTCCCCCACCGAAGACTCGATGTTCAACTTTAGTTGAACGAGTTCACTTTCTTTCATATGCCTTACTTAATAATAAGAACTGGGCAACTCGCTCGCTGCAATACCCGTTGACTTACACTTCCAAGAACCGAACCTGCGATTGCTCCATAACCATGGCTTCCCATGACCACCAAATCAATATTTTCTTTCTTAATATATTCTAAAATCAGGGTCACCGGATGCCCCGATTCCACCCTTTTGTTGATAACAACCTGCTCGCTATCAATTCCGGTCAACGTTGCATCTAAAGCCAGTTCACCGTTTTGATCCAGTTGTTCTTGCGTTACAGTGATGCCATAAGAAATCGTATACCCCCAATAAGCCTGTGGCGTGAAGCTAACATGGAGAAGTACTACTTCAGCTTGAATAGAACGAGCCATTTCTAAAGCAATCTTTAAGGCGCGACGCGAGTATTCTGAGGCGTCAGTAGGAACGAGTATCTTTTTAAACAAACCAAATCACTCCCTTATTTTATTCTTTATTGTTATCTTAAAGATTGGAAAATTCATTCTTGCAATTCTAGTAAAGTACATTTGCAACTCTCTGCGTTTATCAATATTCCAGAGTTTTATTTAATTATTATTATCTTCATATTCCTTTAGTTTTGCAAGTGTGAGTGGATAAAAAAATCGAGTAGGGTCATCTCACCCTACTCGTTCGCCTTTTCGCTTAGTATTTTTCAGGCAGCTCCTCGAAATAACCCTGAGTATGCGAGCAGGCTGGGCAATTGTCGGGTGCTTCCGGACCTTCATGGATGTAACCACAGTTAGTGCACTTCCAGATGGTCGGTGTATCTTTTTTAAAGATAGTCCCATTTTCAATCGCATCAGCATAATGGCTAAACCGAGTCATATGGTGCTTCTCAACTTCGGCAATCATTTGAAAAGCCTTAGCAATATCAGCAAATCCCTCTTTATCTGCTATGGTGGCAAATCTTGAGTAAATCTCAGCCCATTCTTCTCTTTCTCCCGCGGCAGCTGCCCTTAAATTGGTGAGAGTGTCTTTATAAACCAAGGGATAGTCGGCATCGACATGAATGACTTGAGTTTCTCCCTGAGTATGTGCTATCAGTAGTTTATAAAAAACTTGAGCATGTTCCCTTTCGTTGGCGGCTGTTTCCTCAAATACAGCTTGAATATGTTGATACCCTTCTTTCTTGGCGACACCCCCCAAAAAAGAATACCGATTGCGTGCTTGAGACTCCCCAGCAAAGGCTTTGCTTAGGTTTTTAAATGTATCTGTTTCATGGAATTTCATGAATTCACTCTCCTTTTTTCCTAGTTTCTCTGTAAGCCTATCCATTTATGCTTTCGATAATATTGTAATTAATTCTACTTTTTTAGATCATAATTGACTGGTTTCGTCTTTCGAAGGCTTCAATACATAAAGGTTTTTTTATACGGATGTCGAAGTAATACATTGTCAATACGCCAAAGGTGGTTTTCCTTTTGAATTTAAAACGTCTAGATATACCTCGTCCTGTCTTTGTTTTAATCTTTGGTGGTTTTATCCAGTCGCTCGGTAATTCTCTGATGTGGCCTTTAAATAGCATCTTTATGCATACAGTCTTGAACCGTACTTTGACGGAAGCCGGTTTACTTCTTGCCCTTCAGTCTGCAGCGTCTCTCCTTGGCCAATTTATAAGTGGTTTTTTAGCCGATCATTTTGGTCCAAAAAAAGTTATGATTATTGGCCTAGTTGGGTCAATCTTATCTGTCGGGTTGATCGGCATTTTTCCGATTTGGGGGGTTTATACCCCTGCTTTTATTATGTTTGGGTTAGCTCAAGCTTTTATCTTAGTTCCTCTTAACGCGCTGATTCATGCCGTTTGGCCGGAAGGTGGGCGGCGAGGTTTCAATCTGCTTTATGTCTTCAATAACGCCGGAGTAGCTGTCGGAACTGCTATCGGAGGAATGATTGCTCAAGTTTCTTTCCGTCTCATCTTTTCTCTGAATGCTGTAGGTTTTTTGATCTATTTCCTTTTAGTATTAATTGGTGTTTCCGAACGAAAGACACCCCTTCATTTAATTCCGCTGAAGCAACAATCTGAAAGGCTGACAAAAGGCAACGGATTCAAGGTACTTCTTGCCTTAGGTGGCGGAATATTTTTTGCCTGGGCCGCTTATATTCAACTCGTCACGATTTTGCCCGTGGTAATGAACCAACTTGGTTTTTCTCTCTTTTCATACAGTGTGCTTTGGACACTGAACGGCGTCTTCATCGTCACTTTACAACCCCTGATCAATTGGATAATCAAGGCTTGGGCACAATCTTTCAAACGCCAATTCTACCTCGCCTCCCTTCTTTTAACCATCGGGTATGTCATTTTACTGGGCAAACTACCGTATGTATCCTACATTATTGCCATGCTCATTCTTACCCTTGGTGAAATGCTTATTTTACCTGCTGTTCCTGCAGCGGCCGCACAACTCGCTCCGCCTGGAAAAACTGGAGCTTATCAAGGGATCATAGGTGGTGCGACGTCTGGAGGACGCATGGTGGGTCCCTTGTTAGGGGGCATGATATATGACTTTAGCGGAGGTTCGAGCGTATGGGAGCTTGCCATAACATTTATGGGTGCATCGATGGTGATGTTCTTTATCTATGGGAAAGTCGTTCAGCTCTATCATTCTACCCCCCAGCCGAAAGGAAACGAAGGCGAAAAGCCTTAAGCATTTCCGACCAAGCCTCTTCATTAACCCAAAATGTCACTTGGGTCGCCGGAATTTGTATCGAACCTAAAGTACAAGTCCACTCCTCACTCAGCCGCACTTCCCAATTTAGACCTATATAGTTCCCCAACCCAACTTGCTTTCCCCCAATCGCGAGAAAATACTCTTCCAAGTCTCGGTGGGGCATTCCTCTCATTTCAAGGGAATGCTCTTTTATGGTCATTTTCTCGCCTCTCTTTTCCTACGACTTGCGACTGGAACTACATTTTCTACACCCTAAGTGCTAACCCTTTAATCCATCCAACAAATGCCTTAACCCTATAATCGGATGAGCAAAAATCATCTTAGGACCAGCATAGCGCATAATCTCTTGAATTCGTTTACGCATATCCGGTTTGTAACAATGCACTGTGCATTTTCCACAGGTTGGTTTATTCTCCCCAAATTTACAATGAGCAAGACGGTTCATAGCATAGTCTGATAATGCTTGGCACTCTGGACATAATCCATCGGAAGTATGATGCTGATCTTTACAATAGAGCCTAAGCATTATTTGTACAGTCGTCCTTTCACGTTCTAACCTCTTTGGTATTATGTCTCAACTCCCTTCCTATCGTCTAATCCAATGCATATTATTTGATAATCAGAGAATCCTAACTGTGACACTTTAAAGGGGGTAAAATCGCCAATGGTCTCTAAAAAAACTAAGAGTACTAACAATAAATCTCGCAAGCCAGATAACACAGAGAAAATTCCCTTCCCTTTTGACGCTGATAAAATCGGGAAAGATGTAGGAAAAGACCGGGTATAAACCCGGTTTTTTCTTTTTAACTGAATTATATTATCCGATAGGATAAGAATTTATCCTCTGAATATCCATAATTTCTCCTTCACTTTTACTAATGTGCTATTGGCTGAACAAGTTTAAAAATTCCTTCGGAATATCCGACTCATAACGTACGTCTTCACCAGTGATCGGATGCTTAAAAGCCAGCACCCGTGCATGAAGTCCTAAACGACCTATAGGGTGCTTGGTGGCTCCATACTTCTTATCCCCAATTACACTGTGCCCTATATCTTTCATATGGACACGGATTTGGTTCTTTCGCCCAGTTTCTAGTTTGACCTCCAAGAGTGAGTAGTTTTTATTTTTCTTAAGAACTTGGTAGTGGGTCACCGCCTTCTGACCGTCATTAGGAGTGCGACTGGAATACATAATAAAGGCTTTACTTTCCGTCAGCCAGGAGGTGATCGTACCTTGCTCTTGGGTCACAAGACCTTCTACAACCGCTACATAACTCCGCTCCAAAACAACTTTCTTCCAAGCATTTTGGAGTAATTGTTGTACTTTCTCGCTTTTTGCAAACATCATTACTCCGGATGTGTCTCTGTCCAGACGATGCAACACAAAGATCTTGTTCTTAGGGTCTCTTTTTTTTACATGCTCACTCAAAATACTATAGGCTGTTTGTTCCTTTTCTGTAGCAGTAGCGATCGAGAGTAATCCAGCCTGTTTTTCGATGATTATAATATGTAGGTCTTCAAATACAATATTTAGCCCTTGCGGTTGCTTTTCGATCAGCACTTTAGTCCAATTTACGACAACCTTTTGACCGATTTCCAGCGGATGATTGTATTGAGTAATAACTTCATTGTCTACCGAAATTTGACGATGAGCCAGAAGGGACTTGATATCGCTTCGGCTTTTACTGGGTATTGCATCTTGTAAAAACTTCATTAACTCAGCATTTTCTGTCACCTCAAGGTGCGTTTGTTTATCCTTCCCAGTCTTGATTCTCAGCTTACCGCTTGGTATATGCATTCGAATTACTCCTTATCCTTGTTATCTGTGTTAATATTTCCGAATACACTTACCCCAATTCATTTCCAAATGTTCTTAAGAATCAAGAGTCTATGTATTACACTAGAGGTGGTTCCATTCCGATTTGACTCCAATCCTCCCTGGTAGGACCATAAATTCCAGGCACTTTAAGACCCGCCTGTCTCATTAGTACGGTCATTTGTCCCCGATGGTGGATCTGATGATCAATTAGAGCACTTAATGTAGAACCATTTATCCAAGTCTCTCCATACATATCCCTTTTCTCTAAAAGAGTCTGATCGTTCCACTGGTTTCTAATGGCAGTTACGAATGAATTACTAACTTCTCGATAATTATGTGAAATCTCCTTCGCTGTCTTTGGAAGCGGGGCATCCCCATTGATACTCTCTAAGATCAATCCCGTTTTAGCCATCATCTCGGGGATAGTTGTCACAAGATGCCAAGCGATCCTCCCTAGTGAACGATCCTGCGCTGTAACTAATTGGTTTAGAGAATCATCTGATAGAGCGTCTAGGATTCGTTGGGTTGATTCCGCTTCTTTCTCCCAGGCCTGTAGAAAGGTCGAAACAGCTAAAAACATACTAATCCCCCTTAATACTTTTTAATTACCCCAATATTACCAGTTAGCATGATCTAGGTCAATTAATTCTACCTTTTTTAACACTTTCAGTTTTTAACTAACCTTTAATTTCAACAATAGTCCATTTAGAGAGTTATAGGATTTCACTCGAGAAAAATTGGCTTAATCTCATTTACCCGAGCGGATTGGTATTTCTATTTTACTGGGCCATAAGATATAAAGCGGTTATGGTAATAGTTGAAGGTGACGGTTATGAGTTGAATTATTGAGTATAACAGTTCAAGAACAGATTTAAATCGATTAGTGATTTAAAGCCACTGTTCGGAGATAGTAAGTGACAAAACAGAAGCTACAAGTTATACTTATCTGAATATACTGTTTTTTCAATGCAATAGAATCGGTTAATCGATTTATATGTAGGCCTTCAGGAGGTGAGATTTATGCTTGGTACAGAAGAGACTCCGTTTTTATCCATATCGGACTATGGTTCGGTTCTAAGCAAAATTGAACATGCTTGGGAAAGTTTTATGATCGATGGAACCTCCTCTCCTAATTTATTGCGTTCTCCAATCTTACAGTCTTGGCAAAGGTCGAAAGAGAAGCACGTCCCGTTTACTTTAAAAAATGCCCCTTTAGAAATGGATGATAGCCGAGTCTCGTCAGAAAAAGAACGCCTAAAGGTCCTCTTTGAGACCATGAACCCTTATTTGGATGATATCGTTAAAACTCTTCCTAACGACTATATGGCTGTAACCTTTAGTAACGAAAAGGGTATTATTTTAGATTGCCGATCCAGTCGAAAACTGCTTGACCAGTTCCAAGATGATTATTATGTTCCCGGAGCCGACTGGAGTGAACGTGCCTTCGGAACGAACGGCATAGGAACTGCCTTGGAAAGAGGCAAAGCTGTACAAGTCTTTGCAGCTGAACATTATTGTAAAATAGCGCACAAATGCAACTGTGCGTCAGCTCCTGTCAGGGAACCTGTTTCCGGAGTTATTCTGGGGGTTCTGACGATTACAGCACAAAGACATATTTTTCCTGCTCATAATCTGAACTGGGCGATCAGCGAAGTCCAGAAAATTGAAAGAGCTCTCCAAGGTCGGTTGCAAGAAGAATCGGGCACCTTGTTCAACCTATTGTTTGAAAAAGCGGATCAGCCTGGAATTATCTTTAACCTTGACGGCCAAATCTGTAGAATCAACAAGCTGGCCCAAACTATGTTCGATGCTAAGCCCGGTTATGCTCTTGACAACATTTTTGATTTTTCCGTTAAACAATCCGAGTTAATTAAATGTTTTAATAAATCGTTTGCGGTTGTCTATCGTAAAACACGACAGCGCTTTATTGTAACTGTAATGCCTTGGGCCGTCGGTGAATATAGGATTGGAGGAATTGCCTTTTTTCATCAGGAGCGCACCAACGTCGCATCGACCCACAGAGTAATGCTTTCCCCTGGCACACGCTATGCATTTTCCTCGATTGTTGGGCAAAACTCAGTATTGCTTAAGACGATTAAGCTGGCTGAAAAAGCATCACGGCTTGATGCGACAGTCCTGATAACCGGCGAAACAGGAACGGGTAAGGAAGTAGTAGCACAGTCAATTCATAATAATAGTTGTCGTAAAGACCAAACTTTTTTATCAGTAAATTGTGGAGCTATCCCCAAGGAATTAATTGCATCTGAATTGTTTGGTTTTGAGGAAGGGGCTTTTACTGGGGCTCAAAAAGGTGGCCGCAAAGGAAAATTTGAAGCTGCGGACGGTGGATCCTTGTTTCTGGATGAAATCGGAGATATGCCCTTAGAGATTCAGGTTTATCTCCTCAGGATTTTGGAAGAAGGTTTAATTACGAGGATTGGTTCAAATAAAACAAAACCAGTTAACGTACGGGTCATTTGCGCCACTAATAAGGATCTTCGGCAGGAAGTGGAGTTCGGGCGTTTTCGAGAGGATCTTTATTATCGAATAAATGGTATGGAAATTTTCCTTCCTCCATTACGGAACCGCCTAGATGATCTACCTCTTCTGGTAGAACATTTCCTTGCGCGTTTTGATAGTAGATACAATCTTGATACGGATGCCCTCGCAAAGTTAATGGATTATTCTTGGCCCGGCAACATTCGTGAACTTAAGAATGTGGTTGAACGCGCTGCTTTTTTAAGTGATGGTACAATTATTTCTACCCAGGCTCTCTGTCTCCCAGAACAAAAACGAGTGATCACTAGTACTCACTCCAAACAGATAGAAATAGCGACCCAGAAAGAACTTAACCCTAAGCTGATCAACCAGGTACTTCAGGAGTGTGGCGGTAATATAACTCTTGCGGCGCAGCAGCTGCGAATCTCAAGAATGACAATTTATAGGAAAATGAAAAAATTTGGCTTAAACCTGTAATATACTTATATAAAATTCATAACAACAACTGACGGATACCGTCAGTTGTTGTTTTTTGTTACTGTCACATTGATACAACAGTTGTTACACTGTGACAGAATGTGTGGCATTTATTCGTCCAAGATCGTGCTGATTTTAACCTTTATCCAATCGTAAGACTCCCACTTCTACAAGTGGGAGTGGGAGTGGGACCCCGTGCTCTGCTTCGGTGACGATAGTCTCCAGTGGAGAGTATCGCCGAAGCGCACGGCCCTAAACGAATACGATAGCGCTGAGGATTGGTTTCGCCGAAGCCGCCTATCCCAAAAGGAATACTTCGCGGCGAAGTAGGTAGACTCCATCTTACGGCGCGAAAGTATTCGTCAGTGGCTCTGCGCCTTCGGCATAAGTAATCCTTCAGCGCGATAGTATTCGTTAAGGGTTGTGCGCTTTCGGCGATAATGTCCACTGGACACTATCGTCACTGGAGACTTATGCCACCGAAGTCTCGATGTTCAACTTTAGTTGAACAAGTTCACTAGATGGCACAATAGTTGCATTTAAATATAATTGAAAATTCAAAAATAATTGAACTTTCAAACTAAGATGAAGGAAGGGATTAAGATTTCGGTATTAGCTAAGTTCAGGCTCGATGGAAGGGTAGTCTTGGTTACGGGAGGTGCCGAAGGGATTGGTCTAGCTATGGCAAGTGCGGTAGCTGAGGCGGGAGCAGATGTGGCAATCGTTGATATTAATTTGGAGTCAGCTCAAAATTCAGCTAAGAAATTAGCAAAGGAAACCGGACGAAAAGTAATTGCGCTTAAAGCTGATGTAAGCAAAGAAGAGGATAACAAGTGGATGGTTGAGGAAACCGTGAAGCAATTAGGTGGGTTGAATATTTGCTTCGCAAACGCTGGTATTGGTGAGCAGGGAGCACCTTTACATGACTATGACAAAAGCGTATGGGACCGAGTCATAGCGCTCAATTTGACGGGTGTTTTTATGACTAATCGTGCTGTAGCAAGGGTTATGGTGGCGCAAAAGAATGGCACTATAATCAATACCGCCTCAGTCTATGGCCTGGTTGGGGACTTTGGGTTGGGGGTGATTGGCTATACAGCGGCCAAAGGTGGCGTTATTCAATTAACTCGGACTCTAGCAGCTCAACTTGCACCTTCGGGTATCCGGGTAAACGCGATTGCACCCGGATTTATCCGGACTAACTTTGGTGGAGGGGTGCTCCAAGAAGGTATTGATGATCCGCTGATCCTCGTTGCTCATGAACAAATTGTTAACAGAACTCTATTAGGTCGTTTCGGACAATCGGAAGACCTCCAGGGAATAGCATTATTTCTTGCTTCCGATGCTTCTGCTTATTGTACTGGTTCTGTCTACTCGGTCGATGGTGGTTGGACGGCAACTTGATTTATTAATATGAAGTTCTTATTGAAGTAACTGCAAATTTGTGTTTATGGAGGTTCAATTATGAAATTATCTTATGTGGGGAAGCTTACCTTAATATTCGGTTTAACCTGGGGCCTGGTCGGTTTAGACAGGATGATGGTCGGGGTTGCTGCCCAAGGTTTCATGCCTGACCTGAAACTTAGCTTTACTCAACTCGGACTTATCGTTTCAGCTAACGGATTAGGAGTTGCATTAGGGGCTTGGATTATCGGTTCGCTTTCAGAGTTTTACGGGCGAAGACTGGGGGCAGTCTGGGGTAATCTCGCGGAACATATTTTTAGTGGACTTACAGGGCTTGCACTAACATTCGGTCAGATGTTTGGCATTAGAGCTTTATTAGGTGTGACTTTCGGCAGTGTTTATGGCCCGGCCTATGCCGCTATTGCCGAGGAGGCGCCACCCGAGAAAAGGGGCTTTTATATTGGAATTGCCCAGAGCTTTTTTCCACTAATAGGCATGGCGATAGGACCAGTGGCAGCAGGTTATGTTCTTGCTTCAACCGGATGGCGTCCGTTATTCTTTATTATAGCGATTCCAGGAATATTACTCACCTTGTTTTTGGCCAAATTTATGCGTGAGCCCGCTTCAACAGCAGAAAATATTAGAATTAGAAAAAGTACCGGTAAGAAAGTACTGTTGCACGAAGGCAAAGAAGTACACATATGGGACGTTTTGAAATATCGGAACGTCATTCTTATGACTCTCGTAGCTGTTAGCACCATGGCTTACCTGTATGTACTATTTACCTTTGTACCCTCTTTTCTTATGAAAGTGCATGGATTTAGCCCCATAAAAACCGGGTGGACTATGGGCGTTGGGGGTCTAGTTGTTGCTGTGGGTGAAATACTTGCACCGATCTATTCAGATAGGATCGGACGCAAACCCATGTTGCTTATTCTGTTTGCCATCGGTTTTGTGGGAGGGATTTTGTTTGCAAACGCGCCGATGGGCACGAATTATGCACTGTTCGTTTTCTATTTTGCCCTGTTCAACCTTGGGTTATCAAGCTTTCCTTTGTACTTAGCTACCATCCCGACAGAAAGTGTCCCATTTACTCTGGCGGCAACTGCAGTTGCCTTACCAATGGGATTTGGTGAGGTAGTCGGAACAACAGTGTTTCCAGCAATCGGCGGGCGGATCGCAGATCTCTATGGTTTGACACAAACATTATATTTGGTCATAGGAGCTTGTGCAGTATCATTTGTATTTAGTTTATTTATTAAAGAGACTGCTCCGCAAGTCCTCGCGAAGCGGAGAGGAAAGACAAATATCGCAGCTTAATTTTTTCAGAAGTAAACTAGGGGGGTGTGAGGGCAAGGTCTATACCAAAACTTTTTACACACACCTAGCTGTTTCTATAATGTAATAAAATGCCAAACGAGGAGGATCAGAAATGGGTTTTTCCGGAAAAGTGATATTAATAACTGGTGCTGCAGGGGGTATTGGTAAAGCAACAGCCAAAGCCTTTGCTCTTGAAGGTGCAAAATTGGCTTTGGTGGATCTCGATGAGGATATGCTTCAAACTGTTGCTGAAGAACTGAATATACCGAAAGGTGATTGTCTTTTAATCTCTGCAAACGTTACCAACGAACAAGAAGTACAAAACTATGTCCGAAAAACGAAGGAGACTTTTGGAAGGATTGATGTATTCTTTAATAATGCCGGGGTAGAAGGTAAGTTTGGGATGATCACTGATATCTCTGCAGAAAGTCTGGACCAGGTACTGAACGTCAATGTCAAAGGTGTTTTTTACGGGTTAAAACATGTCATGGCTATTATGCTTGACCAAAAATCTGGATCAATCATAAACACCTCTTCAACGGCGGGGTTACTCGGTGTTCCTGGTTTGGCGCCATATGTGGCTTCCAAACACGCGATAATCGGCTTAACCAAAACGGCAGCGTTGGAATGCGCCGCAAGCGGAGTTCGCGTCAACGCCATTTGTCCTTCTCCTGTCAATACCCGTATGATGCGTTCGATTGAGAGCGGAGCTGCACCGGAAAATGCTGAGGCAGCAAAGGAGCTAATTACCCAGACCATTCCATTCGGACGGTATGGTGAACCTGAAGAAATCGCTCAATTGGTCTTGTTTTTAGGCTCCCAAAAAGCCTCTTTTATTACGGGAGGCTCTTATCCTATCGACGGTGGTCAGACGGTTTTGTAACTTAGTTTCCTTCCTTGGAAATGAAAAAAGCAAACGTTTGAACAACTTGGCTGTTCGCTAAGGCTGACAGATTGCTAATCCGTGCGAAGACAGTGTCTTCGGGCGCCAGCCAAGTTTTCTTTATGATTCATCGTAACAGGGATGTCGCAGTGTAACTAGTGTTACAACATGTGACACTAGTTTTATGTATCGTAATACAGTTTTCGGCTAGTTTGACGTGTGGCATGGTTTTTGCAAATGTTATTAAATAGTGAAAATTCAGAAAAGTAGGAGAAGTAAAAATGAGGAGGAAAAACCATGGAATATTTTGATCTGAATATGAATCTTACAGAAGACGACCTTGCTCTAAAAGCACATGCTAATAAGTTTGCCAGAGAGGTTATGCGGCCTATCTCAATTAAACTCGATCAGATGACCCCAGAGGAGGTTATCGCGCCTGAATCCCCGTTTTGGGATTTTATGAAAATAGCCTATGAGAAAGGATATCACAAGCTACAGTTTCCGGAGGTATTTGGTGGTGGCGGCTTAAGCCCTTTTCAGGTAGCCCTTGTAATGGAAGAACTGGCCTGGGGGAGTTTTGGCTTGACTCTGGCACTTAATACTAGCTTGGACGCTGCGGTGGCTATGGGAGGAACAGAAGAGCATATCAAGAACTTTACCATACCCTATTGCCAATGTAAGGACGGAAGTTACCGTGGTTCCTGGGCTATTACGGAACCGGATCACGGATCAGATACTTTGATGGCTAATTATCCTTCCTTCCGGGATCCGAATATTAAGGCCCAATGTCGTGCCCGACAGGACGGGAATGAGTATGTAATTAGCGGTCAGAAGGCCGCTTGGGTTTCTGGGGGAACCATTGCCACCAGTATTTTATTAATGTGCCAGATCGATTCTTCCAAAGGACACGCTGGGGGTGGAATGTTTATCTTTTCTCTCGATCGCCCAGGAGTAAGTAAAGGGAAACCTTGGAATAAAATAGGATCGCGGGATTTAAATCAAGGCGAGATTTTTTTCGATGAAGTTCGGGTTCCTAAAGAAGCGTTAGTCGTAGGGCCGGAAAATTATGAGGCTGCACTGGGAGCCCATTTATGTATGACTACTCCAATGGTCGGCGTATGGGCTACAGGTTTAGCTCGCGCCGGTTTTGAAGAAGCTTTGAGTTTTGCCAAGGAACGGGTGCAAGGCGGCAAGCCCCTGATTGATCATCCCACCATCCAAGTAAAGTTATTTAACATGTTTCAAAAAGTAGAAGCCAGTCGGCAGTTATGTCGGGCTGCTTTCATATACAACTGGACAGTTCCAGCGGAAAAACGTATTCCGGAGTATGCGATGGCTGCCAAGACCTTCGCTACTCAAACAGCGTTGGATGTAACCAGTGATGCCATTCAGGTTATGGGAGGAAATGGGTTGTCCAAAGAATATCTGGTTGAAAAACTCTTCAGAGATGCCCGTACTTCTCTCATTTGTGACGGTGCTAATGACACATTATCTCTTGTAGGAGGGTACAATGTCACACGTTATTATCCTCGCAAAGCTGATGTTTAAGTGAACTAACGGAATTCCCACGCCCACTTTATAGAAGTTAGAGTCTTGGAAGTGGATAAATCAATTACCAGGAGGAATGAGATATGCCCACATTTGAAGAACTAAAACCCATGCTCCGCCCCGATGGAATTCACAATGGTGTAATGACTGTGGATAAGGACAAGTGCACAAGCTGTGGGCTCTGCGTCCAAAACTGCCCGTTCCGCTGCTGGGAAATGGACGTCAATAACCATCCAAAGCTGAAAGACGAGTACCTCTGCTTTTCATGTTACAACTGTATGATTGCCTGTCCAGTTAAAGCCGTGTCCATCGTCCAGAACTTCCAGGTTAAAGAAGGCTTTTTTGACACAGATTTTCCAGAGGTAAAGATGCCACTTGAGCCCAAGGATGCAGAAGGTAATTCGGTACAGTGGACTGAGACAGAGCGGCTTATCATGGAACGTCGGACAGTACGGAATTTTAAGAAAGATCCCGTACCCGAATCTTTTCTTAGTCGCGTCCTAGAAGCGGGGCGTTTCGCTCCAAGTGGTGGAAACCATCAGCCATGGAAGTTCACTGTCGTAACAGACCCAGGATTTATAAGCCAACTCGAGGAGGCTGTCCAATCGGTCTGGGCTGGTACGTACGGTGCATGTACGAACGACGAGGTAGTGATGAATTTAGTGAATGTCTTACCGACTGGCGTTTTCGATCCGCGGGTCCAATACGGGATAAGGTGTATTGCCAAGAAAGAATTGTCAGTTTACTTTAGTGCACCAGCTATCGTTTTCATAGGATGCAACGACAAGATGACTAATCCTGAAATGCATGCAGGGATATGCGGTCAGAACATGAATCTAGCAGCCATTTCCTTGGGACTCGGTTTCGTCTGGAACAATTTTGGAGGGGTCGGAGTCAATCAGATCCCAGAGCTAAAGGCCAAACTTGGTTTTGGAGATTCATGGACAGTACAAACCTCATTTTGTCTTGGTTATCCGAAGTTTAAACAAAAAGGCTTAGTTCCCCGCCATTTCCGTCCGGTAACTTGGTTTCGTCCCGGGATAGATGGAGCGTAGAGTTTCTGGCTAACTTTAACGGAGGTGTCGTAATGAAAATATATCCGTTTGCACAGCAAGCGTTAGGACAGATTATCGAAGACAAAGCCGAGTTGCATGGTGATAAGGTCTTTCTTCAATATGAAGACGGAGAAGAGGTTACTTACAGAGAATGTAATGAAATCACTAATCAAGTTGCTAATGGTTTACGAAAATTAGGCTTGGAGAAAGGCGATACGATAGCTACGTTTCTGCCCAATTGTTTAGAAGGTGTGTATTTCTGGTTTGGTGCAGCCAAAGCAGGAGTCATCGAGGTTCCTATCAATTTAGCAAATAAAGGACATTTTCTTACTTATATTATTAATAATTCTAACTCACAGGTTCTGGTCATAGACCGCCAGTTGATCGACAGACTCAAGTTCATTGAAAATGACTTGCCACAACTTAAAACGGTGATTGTATGGTCAAAATCTTCCGAGTCCGAAGAACTACCGCCGTTAAAATTTGAGGTTATCGAGTATAACGACCTCCTTAGGGACTCCTCTTCCGAAAGAACGGAGGTTGGGGTCAAGGGTAGTGATCCCCAAATCATCATTTATACCTCAGGGACGACGGGACCAGCCAAAGGCGTATTGCAACCGCATTCGATGATTTATTTATCTGCTTGTGAATATTCAGAGGCTATGCAGACGAAAGAGGATGATATCTTTTTTACGTGTTTACCCTTGTTCCATGCTAATGCCAGAATCCTGTGCCTGTATCCGGCCATGCTGTTGGGGACAAAGGCTGTAATTAATGAGAAATTTAGCGCCACTCGGTTTTGGGAGCAAATCAGGAAGGCCAAAGCGACCATCTTCAATTCACTTGGTACGATTGCTAATTTTATCTATAGTCAACCACCTAAACCAGACGACGGGGACAATCCAATCAGAGTTTGTGCTGCCTTCCCGATGCCCAAACAAATCTACTCGGATTTTAAGACCAGGTACGATGTGAAGGTGGTAGAAGGTTATGGCTTAACCGAACTGGCCATCATAACCTATAATCCCTTTGATCAACCGGTGATCGGATCCTGTGGCAAAGAAACGAAGAGTTTCGAAGTCCGGATCGTTGATGAGAATGATTGGCCGGTTCCAGCAGGCACCGTGGGCGAAATAGTGGCCCGGGGAAGAACGCCCTGGGCAACCGCTTTAGGGTATTACGATGCCCCAGATAAGACCGTTGAACTCGTCAAAAACCACTTTTATCACACCGGTGATTCAGGTTATTTAGACGAAAACGGCTACCTCTTCTTTGTTGACCGGATTAAAGATTACATTCGTCGGCGTGGAGAAAATATATCTTCTGCAGAGATAGAATATGTAGTCGACTCTCATCCGAAAGTGGCAGAATCCGCTGCCATATCAGTTAAATCTGAGTTGTCAGAAGATGAAGTAAAGATTGTGGTCGTGATCAATCCCGGAGAAATACTAGAAAAAGAGGAATTGCTCACTTTTTGTGTAGAGAGGATGCCCTATTTTGCTGTTCCCAGGTACGTTGAGATTGTCGAAAGTTTATTAAAAACACCAAACGGGAAGGTTCAGAAAAATAAGCTTAGAGAAGCCGGGATTACGCTAAATACTTGGGACCGGGAAAAAGCAGGTTTCCAGGTCAAGAAATAGGAGGCTTGGCAAGTACTACACCAGTAGGAGGAGAAATCAATGTCAAACAGAGTTGCGATTAGGGAAGGTATCTTGAGAGAAGACGCACAAGGAGGTGCATTATTAGGCAATAAATGCCTGTCATGTGGGCAAGTATTTTTTCCCAAAGCTAATTTTTGCGTTGGGTGTTTTAGTAAAGACATGAAAGAAGAGGTTCTTAGTCGTCACGGTAAGCTTTATTCATACACCTTAAGTCATTTGCCGGCGAGTCGCTTACAGCCTCCGTTTTATGTAGGTTTTGTTGATTTACCAGAAGGTGTAAGACTCTTTGCTCCACTGAAGGAGATAAAAAATAGACCGTTCCAAATCGGTATGGAGATGGAAGTGGTGATCGAAGAACTTTGGCAAGAAAACGATAATCAGGTTATAGGCTACAAACTTATGCCTGTATAAGCTCGCCCACGACTATAATTAAAGAAGTAAGGAAGATGTCTGATGAGAGAAGTGGCTGTGATCGGGGTAGGACAAAGCGTGTTTGGAAAGTTTCCTAATAGGAGTGCAGCTTCCCTCGGCGGTGAAGCCGTCTCGACGGCGTTAAAGGATAGCGGCATTCATCCTAAGGATATTCAGGTAGCTTACGCTGCAAGATCTTATGATGCCAATTGTACTGCCCAAGCGGTACTTAAAGAAGTAGGTATCGGGGCACTTGAAATGGTCAATGTAGAAAATGCCTGTGCCGGTGGGGCAACCGCTTTCAGAGGAGTCTGGAAGGAAATAGCCGATGGACACTATGACATCGGAATTGCTATTGGTGTAGAATCAATGACGACTAGTCCCATAGCAGGGAAACTAATTCCTCCTGAAAAGGATGATTTAGAAGGCTACTTAGGTATGACCATGCCTGCCATGTTTGGTATGGTTGCCAGAAGGCAAATGGCAGAAAGTGGGGCCACCGTAGAAGATTTCGCCAGGGTATCCGTAAAAAATCATCACCACGGTAGTCTAAATCCACAAGCAATGTTTAGGAAGGAATTCACGATAGAAGAAGTCCTTAATTCTCGGATGATCTGTGATCCTATAACCCAGCTGATGTGCTGTCCGACGACCGATGGAGCAGCGGCGGTTATTCTTTGCTCGATGGATGTAGCAAGGAAATATACGACAAGTCCGATCAAAGTGATCGCCTCGACCTTGATGACTGGGAACTATGGGTATCTCCAAAAAGATATTTGCAAATCGTCAGTGGGTACAAAGACGGCGAAAATGGCCTATGAAATGGCGGGCTGTGAACCTAAGGACATAAATCTTGTGGAAATGCATGATGCGTTTGCCAACGAAGAGGTATTGCGCTATGAAGACTTGATGTTATGTGAACCAGGTAGAGGCATAGAACTGCTTAGATCTGGTGCGACCAGTATAGGAGGTAAAGTTCCTGTTAATCCGAGTGGTGGACTCCTCTCCCTAGGACATCCCTTGAGTGCATCGGGCGTTCGTACAGTCTGTGAAGTCGTCCTGCATCTAAGAGGAAAGGCAGGAGCACGGCAGACGCCTAATGCCAGGGTGGGTCTGGCCCACATGTTAGGAGGATTGGTAACCGGACTTGAGCACGGTGTAACTGCCAGTATTCATATCTTGGCGCGATAGAACTATTAGGACTATGTTATGAAAAGAGTGACTTTATGATAAAAAAAATAAATCATGTTGGAATCGCCGTAAAGGATCTAGATAGTTCGATTGAGTTCTTCGAGAAGACTTACGGCGCTAGTTTGGTATGGCGTACCAAGTACGAAGACCAAAAGATAGAATCAGCTTTTTTGGCAGTTGGTGAAGCCCGGTTTGAGCTTACAGCAAGCCTCGAACCGCATAGTGTTATTGACAAATATATTGAAACAAAAGGAGAGGGAATTCATCATATCTCCCTGGAAGTGACTGATTTTGATGAGGTGATTAAAGACTTTAAGGCCAAGGGATTAAGGGTGATAGCGGAGGCTGATACCGAGGACTTTAAAGCAGCGTTCATACACCCTCAAAGTAACTTCGGAGTGCTCACAGAAATTATACAGCCCAAGATTGGGAGTAATATGTGACCAAAATAAGGGGTATTTTTTGTGATAAACTGATGGTCTATTCTAAATCCCTGTATTCCATTTGTCCCATCTAGCTCGGCGAATGCCGACAAAAAATAACCCCCACATTGCAGTGAAGCGCCTCTTGAGGCGCTTCACTGCAATGTGGGACAAAAGAAGAAATGATCGAAAGGGGAATAACGGTGTTAGAGTATTTTAAACAATTGATTCCTTTACTAGACAGCGCTACCTTTGGTAAAGGCTCGATTGCCCTATATGATCGAGAAAAATTTCTTGTAACTACAAGTGGGACTAAAATTAAATCCCCCCTTAAACCTGGTGAGAAATTGATTCCGGAAAGCAGTTCTTATCAAGTGATTCATTCCGGTAAACCAGTTGTTGCAGAAATAAGTGCTCAAATTGTCGGCTTCCCTTATTTTGCTGCAGCCTATCCAATAATTATCAATAATGAGGTTATAGGTGGATTGACGGTCATAATACCAACCGAAATGAGTCATATAAGTGAAGACCTTATAATAACCGCCAGTTCACTTACTACCTCTTTAGAGCAAATTTCGACAGCAATCCAAGCCATTGCGATCTCGGCCCAATACTTAGCTAACGCTGGACAAACCGTTGCCCAATCTTCGCAAAATATTCATCAAAAGGCCGAAGAGACTGAGAAAGTTGTTCGCTATATTGATTCTGTATCAACCAACACTAAACTCTTAGGATTAAATGCCTCCATTGAAGCCGCTCGGGCCGGAGAAGCCGGGCGCGGTTTTGGGGTAGTAGCAAATGAAATCTAAAAGATGGCTGTCTCCAGCGCGGGTTCAGCTAAAGAGATCCGAACAATCGTCCAAGGCATACAAATTTTAATTGGTGGAATGGTTGATGAACTTGGTAAATTTAGTGGACATACGCAAGAGGTTTCTGCGACCATTGAGGAAATCAGCGCTTCAATTTCATCTTTGCTAGAGGTTTCTCAAAGACTGAACGATTTAGCGACAAAGATTTAGTACTCCAGTCTAATTACTATGTGTATTTAGAATATATCTTATTGCATGGACCAAGCACCCTTACGACTATATGGATTGGATATAAACTAGAGACAGTTTATGAAGAAATGTTATATAATACAAATTAGAGCCATATTAGCGCGGCTTTGCGTTTACATAGCAAGTTAGTAGGTGTTTTTAATGTTGGTTCATGAAAAATTAGGAATCTACAAAATTAGGTTACCGCTACCTATTAAAAATCTTAATCACATCAATAGTTATGGATTCAAAGGCAGTGAGGGTTGGTATATTCTTGATGTAGGTTTAAATACTGAACAGACCAGACTAGCTTGGCGGAAATTTATGGTGGATCATGGCATCACAGGCAAGGATGTCAAGGCAATTTACGTTACCCATATGCATCCCGATCATTTTGGGGCGGCAGGTTGGCTGCAAGGTCTTACCGGAGCGCCAGTATTTATTGGTTCCCAAGAAAGGATGACGTGGCAAAAAGTATGGCAAAACAATCCTGAAGAAACCGTTAATAATTTAGTCGACATGTTAATTTCGAACGGGGTGCCGTCGCATATTGCTTTAGCGGCAACAAAAGATGTGAATAAAATGACAGCTCTTTCCCAGCCTATACCAGAGTTTAATAGCATAGAACCGGGTCGTATGGTCCAGTTGGGCGATTACTCCTATCGAGTGCTTTTTACCCCCGGTCATTCTGACGGTCATATTTGCTTTTTTAACGAAGATTTTGACGTCTTGCTCTCCGGTGATCATTTGTTGCCCAGAATTACTCCTGTAATTAGCCTGTGGCCAAATATAGAGGTGAATCCTTTAAATAGTTATTTACTATCGTTACAGGACAATCATCATTTATCTGTTAAATTGGCTCTGCCTGCCCACGGTGAAGCTTTTGCTAACGTTAAGGAGAGAATTCTAGAATTACAAGCTCACCATGAGAACAGATTAAGACTGATGAAAGGGCTGGCGGCGGGGGGAGCTACGGCCTATAGCATCTGCCAACAGGTTTTCGGAGAAAATCTCGATGATAATGATATAAGTTTAGCGGTGAACGAGACTGTAGCTCATTTAATGTACATGGTTTATTTGGGGGAACTGGAAGTAGAAAGTCGAAACGGTATCAGTATCTTTGGCGATCATTTATAAAGTAAATATGAAAACTATTAATCATAATCATAGGTAAAAGTTATCTAAAGTTTCGAGGTCTTAGTACTAAAACAGGGTGCCTACTAGCTCGTAGGCACCCTTAGCGAAGAACTGTGGAAAATGTCCCTAAATACAGGCAATGAAGAGTTGCCTGGAGGATCTCTTGGAGTTCAACACAAAATAATTTTACAAAAAATTGTCGGTAAAGAGAGTAGAAATTATTTTCCTTCGTAAAATTTGCGCAGGTTTTCGGCGACTTGCTCAGGGTCAACTTTACGAGTAGCAACCCCTGAATCCATAGCAGCTTTAGCAACCGCAGCAGCGACAGCCGGACCCACACGTAAGTCAAAAGCCTTTGGTATGACATAATCCGCATTCAGTTCATCACTACTTACTATATTTGCAATAGCGTAGGCAGCGGCAATTTTCATTTCTTCATTAATTTCTCTCGCTCCGGCATCGATTGTTCCACGAAAAATCCCCGGGAATGCCAGAACATTGTTTACCTGGTTCGGATAGTCGGAACGTCCGGTTCCAATTACAGCCGCCCCAGCTTCTTTAGCAATCTCCGGCCAGATCTCCGGTTCAGGATTAGCCTGTGCGAAAACGATCGGCTCCTTGGCCATTGATTTAACCATTTCGGGGGAAACGAGATTCGCCCCAGAGACTCCAATAAATACGTCAGCGCCAATTAAAGCATCTGCCAAATTTCCCTTAAGTAGTTCACGGTTTGTTTTAAGGGCTATCTCCTCTTTGTATTTATTCATACCTTCGGTACGACCTTCATAGATCATCCCTTTAGTATCACACATGATGACATTTTGAAGTCCCATACTCATCAAGAGTTTAACAATAGCCATTCCGGCTGCTCCAGCACCGTTAACCACGATTTTAACGTCTTTAAGATCCTTTTTCACAACTTTGAGAGCATTAACCAGACCAGCCATCGTAACAACCGCTGTGCCGTGTTGATCATCATGAAAGATCGGTCCATCATAAATCTTTTTAAGTTTTTCTTCGATGTAGAAGCACTCTGGGGCCTTAATGTCTTCCAGATTAATTCCACCAAACGTGGGTTCCAAAAGTTTAACGACTTCGATCACTTTGTCACTGTCCTGAGTTTCTAAACAAATCGGAAAAGCATCAACGTCACCGAATGTTTTGAAGAGAATACCTTTTCCTTCCATTACTGGCATTGCAGCACGCGCACCGATATTTCCCAGTCCCAGAACTGCAGAACCTGTAGACACGACAGCCACTAAGTTTTCTCTGTTCGTATACACATTCACCAAGCCAGGATCACCGGCAATTTCTAGGCAAGGTTCTGCGACGCCTGGAGAATATGCCAGACTTAAATCATTACCGTTACGAACGGGCACTTTACTAACTACTGCAATTTTACCTTTATTATCTTGATGGAGTTTAAGCGCATCATTACGAAGACCCATGAGTACACCGTTCCTTCCTCTTAATTAAACTACACACTAGACACGTCCTCAGCCATCGCTTAGTTGCACTTATACCGCCTAAGTATTAGGTAGCCTGGTCCCTAATTTGACTAGGCTTCACTTATTTTAATAGTGACCAGGCCCCATAATTAATTAGGCTTTTTTTGCATCTATTTCGGCTTGTGCAGCAATGATATCTTTAGCATTGAGATAGACTGGAGTATCCACCATTTTGCCATTGTAAGAAACTGAAGCTTTACCCTTAGCAATACCCTCTTCTTCAAACACCTTCACTACGCCATTGGCCCACTCAACGTCAGCGGGATCCGGAGAGTACATACGATTTGATGGCTCAATTTGTCCCGGATGGATAATCATACGACCCTCATAGCCCATTTGACGTCCTTCGGCCACGTTTTTCTCGAAGGCTTCAATATTTTTGAAGTCAACAAAAGGAGCATCAATGGCTATAATTCTGGCCGCACGGCATGCTACTGCCACATGAGCACGTCCATATTGTTGTTCAACACCTTCATTAGTCAATTTAACGCGCATGTCACGACAATAGTCTACTGCGCCGAAAATAGCGTTAACGTTTCGTTTACTGGCTAAACAGCACTCTGCAGCGTTGATAATTCCTTTAGCAGTTTCCAGAAGCATGGAAATCTTAACGCTCCCTACTTCTAAACCACGACGACGCTCGAGTTCTTCAAGTTTCCAATCAAGGCGCTGAACGTCAGCAGCACAACCGGTTTTAGCCAAGGTTACTCCATTGAGACCTTCATAGACAACTGCTTCGAGATCATCATTGGTTAATTCAGTTTCCCAGTTATTAATACGAACGTACACTTCTGCGCCACCAGTACCTGCATATTTGAGGTTTTCACGTACTATTTGACGAGCAGCTTCTTTTTCAGCCGGTGGAACGGAATCCTCAAGGTCAAGTGTAACGATGTCTGCCGGAAATTCAGGAGCCTTAGCGACCATTTTTGGATTGTTTCCAGGAATATACATAACCGATCTCATAATTGTCATTAAATTTACCCCCTACAATAATTTAATTTATTCCTAAGGTTTTACCTTGGAAAAACACTAGAAACATGCTTAACTTGCTTAATTTTTGATCTTCTCTTTTAGGATAATTGGGATATCGGTTGGTGTTTCAGCGACAAATCCTCCAGCCAGAGTGATAGCTTCCATCTTGCTCTTTGCCGAGCCGCGACCACGTTCAACAATATTTGACGCATGGGAAAATCTCATACCTACTGGTGCCCATGCCCCTGCAACATAGACCACGAACGGCTTAGTAAATTGACCGGCTGCGATAACCTCGGCGCACTCCTCTTCTTGAGTACCACCAATTTCTGCATAGACCGCTACTCCCTTGGTCTCCGGATCCGCTTCAAATAAAGGGAGTAGATCGGCCATCGAAGTACCCAGAACGGGTTCAGTCCCTGTATGAATTACGGTACTTACACCAAATCCGCCTTCTCTTAACAGCCAAGGAATGGTTCCCGACTGTCCGCCACTGCGAGAAAAGACCCCAATGCTCCCTCTTTGGAAGAATTTATTGGCCCATTCTTTATTACCACCGAGCCAGCCCACAACGGCCTCACCTGGAGTAATAATGCCGATCGACCCTGGTCCAAAAAGTCTTGACCCTTTTAATTTCGCGTAGGCGATCATATCCATGATATCGTGGATCGGAGTGCCCTCTACGCAAGGAATGATATTCTTAACCCCTGAGTCGACTGCTTCATATACAGCAGTCTTTAAGACTCGACCAGGAACAAATATGACACTAAAATCGATTTCACCATGCTCACGTACAATCTCTTTGACGGTGTTAAAAACTGGCACTTCTTGAACCTGTTCTCCGGCTTTTCCCGGGCTGGTTCCACCGATAACATTAGTACCGTATTCTTTCATGTACTTTGTCCGAACGGATCCTTCACGACCCGTTATTCCTTGGACGATGACCTTAGTATTCTTATTGATCAAAATGCCCATTATTATCCCTCATTTAACATTTTGCTTCGTTTTGGATCTATACACCATGGCTTAATACTTTGATACTATTTTGCGCTTTTGAAGGTATTCATCCAAACCTTTAATCGGAATCTCAATGGTTATGGCGTTGTTACCTTTGGTTTGACAAGCGAGTTCACATGCTAAACACTCAGTTCCGAGACGCAAAACCTCTTCCGCATCGCGATGTGCAACTGAAGCTCTACCTTGGTCATCAATCCCAAGCAAACCTCTAGCATATTTTTTGCACGCATCGGCACATGCTTTTGTCTCGCATGTATCACACTTGCTGGTATCGATTTTGACTGTCAGAGTTTTTTCTGCGAATTCCAGCACAGGTTTCCCCTACTTTCCTTGAGATTCTTTCTCAGCTCTGTAATTTTTACTAAGAGCTAAAAGTCTTTGTCCAATAAATTTGGTATCCGTTACATACTCTTTGCCATAAATCTCAATTCTCTTGCCCGAACCGTCAGGAGTCATTAGGTCTGCAAGACCACAGCGAAGAATTTCCAGAGATTCGACTTCCCTGTTGCCACAGAGTAGCAGGACACAAGGCAATCCAGGCTTCTGAGTTGGGAGTACTTCCCTTAGAACCTTAACGATGGCATGTGCATGATGCCATTGCTCCTGGTTTGCCATCATAAATCCGCCGAGCAAATAGCCGTCAATATTTGGCTGGGTAAGAACACACTTTGCTACCCGGTAAATCTTTGACCCAACCGGATTACCACTGGTGTCAGCATAATTAGCAGGCTTAAGACCTACTTGGTTAAGAGCATCTAAACCCATCATCGCAGAACCGCCGCCAATAGGATGATAGCCAATGAAGCCTGGACTTACTTCATCATAACCCATATTCATCAGGAACCCTGTACCGCGAGCATCTGTTTCTTCGATACTCCATCCGATGATATCCAATTCTGTGGGCGCGCCGGGCAGATCTCGTGCAATTGAGATTCCAAATTCCGGATGGCGACCCACGGAACTATTATCAATTTCCATTTTACAGTCCGCACAAACTAAGTTGCCGCTATTAGTCATGATAAATGGATTGATCTCTAAGGTTTGGCAATCGTATTTTTTGTAAGCCTGTGCAAGTTTAGAAAGGAAACTTGCAAACTTGCTGAGGTCTGGGGCCGGGATTCCAGCTCGAGCACACACATCAACCGCATCATAAACTTGTAAACCGTTAATAGGATCAATGTTTACTTTGAAAATTAAGTCTTCTGGGACACTTTCGATGTCCATTCCACCCTCAGTGCTAAACATGAGCATTGGAGAACGGGCTTCTCTTGCACCGTTAATGACAAATGAACAATAATACTCTTTTTTAATGTCCAGTTTTTCCTCGACAAGAACCTGTTTTACAGGTACTCCCATTACATTTTTAGCGAAAATTTCGCTTGCAGCCGCTGCTGCCTCGTCAGGCGAGTTAACCAGTTTAACAATCCCTGCCTTGCCGCGCCCCCCGGCCTGGACTTGACCTTTCACCGCTACCGCCTTGCCAATCTCCTCAGCAATTTTTTTGGCTTCTTCAGGAGTAGAAGCTACGCGGCCCAGGGGCACTGGCAGTCCCGCTTTTCTAAGCCATTCTTTTCCCTGGTACTCTAGAAATTTTGCCATACGTTATCACTTCCATAATGAGATTTTCTTCAACTAGTTAGGTCCTTAGAAATTAGCCCACATCATAATTTGATTCGTTCTAGAAGGTAAAATCTTCCATCCTTTTCGATATCTAATTATATTCAGTTAATCCCACTGTGCTATACATTCATAATTTACATTTGTTTAGGAAATCATTCTGAACGGAACCAAATATCAAGTAAAATGAGAATTTTCCCTCCCTTCTCCTCAGCTTTCGAACTGAGTATTTATGGGTTTTTAATATATCAGAAACCTGGTTCACTTGTTTCCATGTTTTATCATGTGAAACATGGTTTCATTCTTTGGTAATACTATTATCTATCTAATTCTCTCATTAGTCAACAAAAAATATTTATAGTTTCACTGTCTCAACTGGAACTGGACCAGCAATCCCAATAAACACAAAGCGATCCTTACCCGTATTGCGCATACCGTGAGTTTGACCCGCTTTAGCAAGAATGGCCATGCCTTTTTTGATTTCTACTTCTTGTCCTTCTCCTGCGAAATATTGACCCGACTCTCCCTCAAGACAAATCCATACATCATCTGCATTAGGATGTTGATGGAGAAACACCTCTTGGCCTGGTTCCAAGCACCACATGGCACCTAAGGTCTTTTCCGTCTGGTAAACTATCACTTTCTGAGGCTCCTTGGCATCAAACTGAACCAATTCTTGGAGTGTAAATACTCTGTCTTCCATGGTAACCCTCCCTGCCTAAATTAGTCGTATCGTGTATACTACGCTTTTGGAATTTTAAAGAATACTCGGCTAGCGCAAGCGCTAGACCAGAGCATTGTTTCAAGTTAACCAGAAACAAGGATATATAAACTAGCTTAAATGTCGATGATCTTGCCAGGGTTAAATCGATTTGTCGGATCGAAACTTAACTTAACCTTTCTAAAAGCTTCCATAGCAGCGGGTGTAAACTCCTTATCAAGATACTTCTTCTTGACGAGCCCGATTCCGTGCTCACCACTTATTGTACCCTCGAGATCAAGAGCCATCATACAAAGCGCCTGTTCAGCAGCATGGACGGTTTCAGTTTCCTCTTTATTCCGTTGATCGAAAAGAATTAGCGGATGAAGATTTCCGTCACCGGCATGGGCCACAACTCCGATCGTTACACCAAAATCTTTGGCTACTTTAAGGACTCCTTCAATCGCTTTTGGGAAATTACTCCTCGGAACCGTAATATCATTTACACCATACGATGGTCTAACGCGAGCAACCGATCCGAAAGCACTACGCCTTGAGGTCCAAATTTGATCCACTTCAACAGCCGATTGCGCCACTTTAAATTCTTTGGCAATTGTTTTGGCGATGTCACCAATAGTCTTAACTTGCCCGTCCATATCTTCTGGATATCCGTCAACCTCAATAATCAAAACAGCTCCAGCGTCACGGGGAATTCCGGCATGGGTAAAATCCTCAGTCGTATTGATAAGCAAATTATCCATCAATTCTAGAGTTGTCGGAATAATCCCGGCAGCAACAATATCGGCAACAGTTTGAGAAGCATCTTCAACTTTGTCGTAAATAGCGAGCATTGTTTTCTTGGTTCTGGGTATCGGTAGGATACGGACAAAAACTTTAGTGACCAATCCTAGGATTCCTTCTGAGCCAACAATAATTCGAGTTAAATCATATCCCGGCTCACTTTGGAAATTACGCCCCCCCGTTTGAATGACTTTGCCATTCGGAAGTACGACTTCTAGACCCAAGATATAATCGCGGGTAACCCCATATTTAAAACATTTCGGTCCACCGGAGCATTCACCAACATTCCCACCAATTGTTGAGGCCTTAAAGGAGGATGGATCAGGAGGAAAATAGAATTTTTTCTTTTCCAGTTCAACTTGAAGGTCGAAATTGATCACTCCAGGCTCAACGACTGCTACAAAGTTTTCAGTGTCTATTTCATGAATTTTAGTCATTTTAGTAAAGCTAATCACCACAGAATTTTCAGAAGGAATGGTTCCACCACTCTCATTCGTACCGGCACCCCGAGGAACAAGTTTAATATTATGCTCGTTCATCAATTTAACGATTTCTACCACTTGTTCCGTTGTGTGCGGAGAAACGACTCCTAACGCTTGACCAGCTAATAACGTGCCGTCATAACCATAGGAGAACAGGCCAACTTTGTCTGTAACCACGTTTTTCTCCCCAACAATTTCCTTCAACCGCTTAACAACCGTTTTGGCTAACATGTTCAGCCCTCCTTTTTCTTAAGCCTACAGGCTAACCCCAGGGTTTAGAATCCCTTTAGGGTCAAATCGGTGACGCAGTTCACTAAGCAAGCTTGTGGTTTCATTCCACATTTCCGCATCATTATAAGCTTCAGCTTTCAGCTTATGACCCAAGAGGCCCCTCACATTCCCACCTAAGGACATCGCCAGTTTATTTACTTTCGTTGCTAAAGCGAGCTTATCGGTTCCCTCAGGCAGAGCCAAACAAACATATCCGAGAAGTCCTTCGACAATTACGCCAGGATAAGCCCCCAGATCTCCCGTAAGTGCTTCGAGCTGCGCTAGGGCTTGAGGCATTTTCATCGGGCCCACCGCAAACTCTACGGTTTGCTCCGGTTTGGCATTGAGGTCGGCGCGAACTTTAAGCCAACCATTGATCACTTGATCATACTCAACCTCGTCCTCAATGATCTTTACATCAGAGCCTCCACCCAAGGTAAGAACTGCAGCAACTTCATTAGCGATGTTTTTACCCGACTCTTTAAATCCCTGTAAATCAATGATCACAAGTTGCCCTTCCGTTCCGGGTTTGGCTTTTTTCGCAAGGGATGCATTGATGAGATTCATCCGGGTCGAAAGCACATTCCGCTTAATCAGGGTATTGAAAGTTGCATTCGCCTTATGCAGGGAGGCGAACGTTCCAAGCACAGCTTTTTTAGCTTCCGGTGCAGGTAAGAGCTTCACCAGAAGTTTGGTGAAAATCCCAAATGTTCCTTGGCTTCCGACAGCGAAGTGGATAAAATCTAAACCGGAAACGTTTTTAATACATTTATTTCCGATATCCAAGATTTCTCCGGTTGGGAGAACCATTTCAAATCCCAAAAGGAACGTCCGGGTAGGACCATATTCAAAGGACTTTGAATCGGAATCTCCAATCGCAAAGCAGCCGCCAACCGAACTGGTTTCGACTTCATAGGGCTCCGGAGGAAAG
>LOEW01000163.1 GCA_001516045.1 Desulfosporosinus sp. BRH_c37 | reverse complement strand
AAACTATTTTTGGAAAAACGAGCAGAATCATTACATAATATCACAACAGCTGAGGGTATTTTACTAAGAATGAATCGATCCATCCAGGTTGAAGGGGCTTTTGGAGTACTGAAGGAAGATCATAGCTTTCGTCGATTTGTAATGCGTGGTAAAAAGAACGTTAAAACTGAATTTTTGCTATTGGGTTTTGGTTTTAACATCAATAAATTGCACAATAAAATACAACAAGACAGGTGCGGCTGTTCGTTGCATGAAATAAAAGTTGCATAAATTTGCCGACCCTTCTTTAAAGGAATTTTGAGAGATTGAAAAATCCTCTTTTTTGATGTTCCTAAAATTAAAAGTAGTGTAAAATCAACGAAGCTGTGGGCTGATTTTACACTACTTTTTTAACTTTTCCCTGAATTTTCGAAAGTAGCTGCCTCAGAATGGCACACTAAAACATCATTTTGAGACAGCCTCCTTTGATTATCTCGCCATATTAATGAATGGAATTGCTTAACTGCTCCTCTTCATCCAAGGAATGGGCTTTAGTTAAGACATTAATTTGTCCTGTCCCGCTAACTGGAGAATGTTTAAGGCCAATTGGAAGTTAAGGCAGGCTTGAAAGTCTTTAGGATCCTGTCCAGTAATTTCTTCAATGCGATGTAAGCGATACTTTAATCCACTTAACGACAAATTCATGGTTTTGGAGGTTTCCTCTACGCTGCCACGGTGGCTGAGAAATTGTTGCAACGTAGGTATGAGTTGGGCTTGGTAGGTTTCATCATAGGTTATCAGGGATCCTATTTGGCTGGTAGCAAAGTGTAACAAGTCTGATGGATTTAAAGCGCTAAAAAGCAGAGCATGTGTACCAAATTGCTCAAGAGAGATAACTTGGCCTTGTCTTTTCAAGGCTTTTCCTATTTCTATGGCCTTTTGAGCGGATAAATAGGAATGGTGAAAATCTGACAACTCCTTACAGTTACTCCCAATGCCAATAGTAAGCGTAACTTTTGGAAACTTGTTAGAGATTTGATCAATAATATTTTCTGCAATTTGCCTACAGTCTTTTTCAGGACTATCCGGCTTATCTAGTTGGACTAGCATGATTAAATTATCACTTTTCTTGGCAACCATTCCTTTGCCTGAGCGTTCCAGGCAGGATTGAACGGTGTTAAAGAAGTCTGTTTTAAACTGTAAAATTTTCTTGCCATTTCGTGGAGATGAGCTTACCAATTGGGCTAAGTTATCTATGTCTAACATCAAAACCCGATGAGGAAGAGTGATATCATAATTCAGTCCGAGTGCCCGTTTGATGATGGAACTGGGGTCGGGAAAATTTCCCGATAGTAAATCATCAACAAAGTCACCCATTAAGCGCCTTTCCACCGCGTTGATTTTTTTCTCTTCTAAGATTTTCAGAGCAAAGATACTAGCAGCTTGTTCTAAAGTGATATTCTCTAATTCTGAAAAGGATTGCTCCGAGCGAAGTAATGAAACAAAACCTAGCAATTCACTGCCTACTAGGATTGGGGATACCAAGCGGTAAACTTGAATATGTGAATATTGACCAGTTATTTGGAAGGGGCGCTTTTGTTGAAGGTAAAAAGCGGAGGCTTTTTTGAAGGAAGGGTTGGTCCAAATTGAATGATATGGGGTCAGGAGATCTTTTGTGGCAGGTTGCTCCGGGTAACAGCTGGATTGTGGAACTAAATGACGATCTTCCAGAATTACAGTACATTTCATTAACTCTGCAAGACTGGCTGTGATTGCTTCTACACCATCGCCTTTCAAAATGCATTGAGTCAGCCTTTCATGAGTTGAGATTATTCGCTCCAGAATACCGTTCTGAATCGTTATCCTGTGATGAGCTGCTTCTAGTTCTTCGCTGATTTTACTAACTTCATAATAAGCTAGTTCCGGGACTATTTCTTCACCCCACTCTTCAATTGTCTTACCGATAAAAGTACAATGCTTATCACCCTTGCCAACACATTTTTCCTCTTTATAAATGACTTTTTTTCCAATACAAGCAGAGCGATAGCCACCAGCGTATCCCACCAGCATCCAGCATACTGGTTCATTGTGGTGACCATAATGGAGGATGTGTTGTTCGGCCTCAAAAGAGTTAGTCCAGATCCCTTTAAGCGACCAGGTACCCGCTGGTCGATCAATATCAATAACGTCAGGATTAACATGGACGAAGCCTTCCAGAGTGTGTATGGTAGGACCGGCATATGTCCACTCCAAATCATTGTCCAATTGAAATTGCTCTTTAATTCTTAAGGCTGCTTGAAAACCACATGACCAGCCGTAGCGGATGAGAAAACCTTTAGCTCTATCCATCCCTAAAGTATCAATTAAATCTTTACGCAGCTTTCCAAGGGCAGTTGTATCAAAGATTATTACACGTGAGCCCTTTAAAAGAATTTTTCCTTGCTCGGGCTGGAATTGGAGCAGTTCTTCCATACGCAATTCTGAAGCCCGCATCTTTACACATCCTTCTGATTATTTTCTATATCTAAATATTGTATCTAACCATTAAATATTCGTCAAAAAAGATTGAAATCCTTCTATATTTTGATTAGTCATAATAGACTGACTATTATCTGAATTTTAAGCCGTTTTACGTTAGTAATTCCCTAAAATGATATGCTATACTCCATTTACATAAGATTCGGAATAGGCAAAAAATTAAAAAATATTTAATAAAGAGAAAGGATGGATGAGAAAAATTTTAGTTTTTAGCTGGACTTTAATTATTTAGGAGGTACATTAAATGCCAACTACTCTTTATCAGCTAAGGGAAAGTCTCGTAGATCTTCCTACTTATCAGTTTCAAAAGCTTAATGAGTTAATCGTATTTGTCTCTCACTTTAACAAATTTTATAAGGATAAACTCAATGCAGTGAATTTGCCGCTGAGGACACTTGAGGACCTGCATAAAATTCCATTTACCACTAAGCAGGAATTGGCTTTAGACCAACTTCATAATTTTCCCTTTGGGAGTAACCACTCCTACCCAGAGTCAAGTTATATCCGTTATCACCAGACGTCGGGAACTTCAGGTCGTCCACTGAAGGTCTTGGACACAGTTGAAAGTTGGGACTGGTGGCAAGATTGTTGGTTGGAGGTGTTAAAATCTGCCGAGTTGAACCACGATGATCGTCTATTTTTAGCATTTTCGTTTGGCCCATTTATCGGCTTTTGGTCTGCCTATGAGGCAGCTAAAAAGGCGGGAGCTTTGGTGATTACTGGCGGGGGCCAATCATCAGAAGAACGCTTGGCTAGCATCATAGAAAACAAAGTGAGTGTCATACTGTGTACTCCTAGCTATGCTTTGCATCTTCCTGAGGTTGCTGCTAAAAAAAATGTGGACATAATAGGTTCTTCCGTTCGGTTACTTGTTTTAGCTGGCGAACCGGGCGGATCCATTCCTTCTGTGCGCCAACAGATTGAAACACTTTGGGGAGCAAAGGTATTCGATCACGTAGGTATGACGGAGATGGGGGCATATGGTTACTCGTGTAAAGAACAAACTGGTATTCACATCAATGAAGCTCAGTTTATTGCCGAAATCATCAATCCAGAAACTCTTAAACCAGTTAATACAGGTGAAAGAGGAGAATTAGTCCTAACGAATTTGGGACGATACGGCTTTCCATTAATTCGTTATCGAACCGGGGACGCGGTAATTAATCTTGGTCAAACATGTTCTTGCGGCAGTGACTTCAAACTCTTACCAGGTGGAATTATCGGGAGAGTAGATGACATGGTTATTGTCCGGGGGATCAATATCTTTCCCCAATCCATCGAGGCAATTGTCCGTGAGTTTCCGGAAGTAGTTGAATTCAGTATTGTTTTTTACACTGTAGAAGAAATGAATCAAGTTAAAGTAAAAATCGAATCAGACACCGATATTCTACAAAAATTAAGAAGTTTATTGCGGGAAAGATTGGGTTTGCGGATTGAGGTTGAATTAGTGGAAAACGGTAGCTTGCCAAGGTTTGAGATGAAGGCCCGCCGAGTGCAAGATCTGCGGTTAAGAAAAATTTCATAACCCCGAAGTCGAATCTATGTTTAAAGTTGTCCACATCGGTAGAAATAATATTAAAGGGAGATGTATCATATGATCGCGAAAAAGAGAAGATTAGGGAGTATCTTACTAGCAATAAGTTTGGTGTTAAGCCTAGCAGGATGCGGAGCAAAAACTACAAGTTCTAATAGTACTTCTAGTCCTTCTGCTGAAGCACCTAAGCCGATAGAATTAAAGCTGGCTCACTTTTGGCCTGCTACCCATACTGCTGAAAAAGACATTGCCCAAGGCTGGATAAAAGCTGTAGAAAAGGCTACAAATGGTCGGGTTAAAATAACCAGCTATCCTGCTGAAACGCTTTTGAAATCCGCAGAAACCTATGAGGGTGTTGTTAAGGGAGTCGCTGATGTTGGAATGTCTGCTTATGCCTACACTCGAGGGCGTTTCCCAGTTGTTGAAACCTATTTATTGCCAGGTATTAGCAATAAAAATTCAATAACTGCGAGTCTTTCAATTATGGATGGTATCAAAACCTTGAATCCAAAAGAGTTGCAGGATACTCACCACCTCTTTAGTTGGGCTACTGGCCCAGGTGCTTTAGTGTCCAAGACACCGTTTCGGGAATTGAATGATATCAAAGGACTTGAGATTGGTGCAACTGCAGGCCCCAGAGGGGATGCGATTAAATTATTAGGAGCTACACCAATCACTATGCCGATGCCCGAATGGTATGAGGCACTGCAAAAAGGCATCATGAAAGGCGGAGTTGGTCCGCTAGAAACATTGCAAGGCTTTAGATTAGGTGAAGTAACTGCTAATTATATTACCATGACGCCTTTCCTTTATAATCAAGCCTTCTTCTTGACTATGAATCTGGATAAGTGGAATTCTATCCCCGCTGATGTTCAGAAACAAATTACAGAAGCTACCGAAAAGTTCTATGCTGAAAATGTTCCAAGTATGTTTGATAGAATTAATGGAGCTGGCTTAAAATGGACCCAAGACAAAAAGAAAGTAGAAATAATAAACATCACTGAAGCTGAAACTGCAAAATGGCTAGATCTTATTAAACCGCTTCAGACTGATTATGTTACCTTTTTAAACAGTAAAGGCTTAGATGGAGCAAAGATTTTAAGTACTGTAAAAGATGTAACTGACAAAAATAATAAGTTGTAAAAATGTACTATTACGAGGGCCTCAAGTCTCTGAGGTGTTTTGATGCAACCTTAGTACTCGGCCCTCGCTTAATTTTTATCAAAGCAAGTCATGTTTTCACAAAAGTATCCTATGCTTTTTTTAATACTCAAGGAGGAGATGAAATGGGCATCCTAAGCAGATTTGCAAGAAGGTTAAGTAGTTTCCTTGACCATATGGCAAGGTGGATTGTAGTCGCATTAATGGTATTGATCGTTGGCAATGTCCTTTTACGCCTGTTTGGAAGTCCGATACAGGGTACAATTGAATGGGCAGAATTTCTGGCAGCGATGCTCATAGGTCTTTCTCTAGCCTATTGTGGAGCACAAGGCGGTCATATTGCTTTAGAATTTTTGGTCGAAAAGTTTAGTACTAAGGTACAAGCTGTGCTTCAGGTAGTAATCGATTTCTTTGTTGTGGTTTTTTTAAGTCTATCTTTTTGGAGAATTATTCTCTACGCCAACGATCTGAAGCTGAGCGGACAGGTATCCCTGACCACTAAAACGCCTTATTATCTATTTATCTATGTGATTGCGTTTGGTTTCTTGGCCTACGGCCTCGTAGTTTTAGGGTCAATGATTGATAGCCTAAGAAAGGGGGTGCTGAGATGACTCCAACCATGACAGGATTTGTCGGCCTTTTCGCCTTTTTAGTTTTGATGGCCTTTAGGATGCCGATCGCAATCTCCATGGGTATCGTAGGCTTAGCTGGTTTTAGTTATTTGGTATCTCCTGAGGCTGCCTACCGGATGCTGGCTTCCGATATTTATACCTCCTTTGCCTCCTACTCGTTGAGCGTTATTCCGATGTTTACCTTAATGGGTTATTTAGCCTACCAATCAGGCATAGGCAGCCGACTTTTTACATTTGCCTATAAGGCAGTGGGACATTTTAGTGGTGGGTTAGCTATGGCCAGCCAGGTAGCCTGTGCTATTTTCGGAGCAGTTTGCGGTTCCAGTACTGCGACAACGGCGACGATCGGTTCTATCGCACTTCCAGAAATGAAGAAGTACCATTACGATGATTCACTTGCTACTGCCAGTGTGGCTGCTGGAGGGGCATTGGGTATTTTAATCCCTCCAAGTACTATCTTTGTGATCTACGGAGTATCTACTGAACAATCGATTGCTAGGCTGTTCGTGGCTGGTATTGTTCCCGGTATCCTACTAATGATTTCTTATATGCTTGCCATTTACGTAATGACTAAACGAAATCCTGCTTTGTGCCCTCGGGTGGAGAAAAGAGCCAGTGCTCGAGAGGTACTACATGCCCTGCGCGATGGTTTAATAGAGACTATCGCAGTCTTTATTATTTCTATCGGTGGTCTTTTTATGGGGTTTTTCACGCCAACAGAAGCCGGGGCTGTCGGAGCGGCAGGGGTGTTACTAGTCACTACAATTAGCCGGACAATGACTTGGAAAGGATTTAACAAGGCTTTAGCGGATACCACCAAGACAACAGCCATGATTTTATTTATGGTAGCCGGAGCTATTATCTTCACCCGTTTTTTAGGTATTAGTCGAATTCCGACTGAAATTGCTGAATGGGTTGGTGGCTTAGCACTTCCACCATTTTTTATCATGCTAATTGTGCTATTAATTTATTTATTCTTAGGCTGTCTGATCGAGATGATACCGCTTATCTTACTGACAATCCCGATTTTTTATCCAATCATGGTGGATGGTCTAGGTTACGACCCCATCTGGTTTGGGGTAATCATCTGTATGATAGTAGCCATTGGAGTAATAACCCCTCCTGTCGGCATCAACGTCTATGTTGTTAAAGGGGTAGCAAAAGGTGTTCCTCTGCAAACCGTTTTCAAAGGGGTCTGGCCTTTTTTGATTGCAGGCGTACTTTGTACTATTGTTCTGATTGCCTTTCCTGAAATTGTAACTTTTTTACCTAACTTATTGGATTAGAGGTCTCCTCTGCTCAACGATCGTGAAATAGGAGCTTTTATTTCCTCACTTATTGATGTGTCCCGACGTCTAAACGATTTGGCAAATAAACTTTAAAGTAAACAAGGAAAAAGTCAATTGAGTGTAGATACACCAAAAATGTAATATTGGCAACTTGTTAGTGAACTCGTTCAACTAAAGTTGAACATCGAGTCTTCGGTGGGGGACTCTACCCCCACCGAAGCAGAATAAGGTGTATCACTCCCACTTGTAGAAGTGGGAGTCTTACGATTTGGATAAATACATACGTCCATAGCGAAAGGCTCAGAGGAGAAAACTCATCTGGGCCTTTTTATATTTTCTTTCGTTTCCATGGTGCACTGGCGGGAGCGGTTTTGCGAGGGAGTGACGCAATGTTTACTAAATGGTATAATAGTCTTAAGTGAAAGTGGAAGCAGCATAAATAATGTTCAACTGGAGAGGATTGATGGCATGGATCATGAAGTTCGGGAGCTGTTAGGCAATATTCTCGGCCTACTTGAAATCATCAAGAAAGATATTAAAGTAATAAAACAGGATATATACAATATTAATTCTCGGCAAGAAGGGACGAATCTGTTGAATAGAGGTTTAAATGAGAGTCGACAGCAGATCAAATCGTTTGATGGGAAAAACTCTATTTCCTCTACGGTTAGGGATCAATTGAAAATGAGTCGGCTAAAATAGTTTCTTAATGAGCTTTTTGCTTGACAATGAGGCGATGAGATGCTAAAATATTTAAACGTGGTGACTTCTCACCGCAACCGCTCGAATCAGGTTATAACGGGTTTTTATGATCTAATAAAAACCGACCTGCAATGGCGAGTCTAGGGTATGGGAGGTGTAAAAAAATGTACGCAGTGATTGAAACCGGTGGTAAACAATTCCGCGTTCAAGAAGGCGACGTGATTTACGTTGAGAAATTGGATGCTAACGTTGGAGATGCCGTATCGATTGATAAGGTTCTCCTCGTGGAAAAAGATGGTGTGTTTAGTATTGGAACCCCAGTTGTTGCTGGTGCTACAGCAGTGCTAAAAGTTATGGAGCACGGCAAAGGGGAGAAGATAATTGTCTTCAAATTCAAGTCCAAGAAGAACTATCGACGCAAACAAGGGCATCGTCAACCTTACACAAAAGTTGTTGTCGAAGCACTCCAAGCGTAAGAGGCAAAGTGGCATTCGACTCATAATATGGGCGGATGATCAAGCACGAATACGCGCCTTTGAGCTGTTCGGACATGCCGGGTATGCAGATTCCGGCCAAGACATTGTCTGCGCAGGGGTTTCCGCACTGAGCATTGCGGCCTACAACGGCTTAGAACATTTCCTGTCGGTAGCTCCTAAAGTGCAGGAGGCAGATGGACATCTGACCTGTCAGCTTGTTGGAATACCTGAGCAAGAATTGGAAAGGGCTCAGTGGATTTTGCAAACCATGGTGTTAGGCATAGAACAGATACATTCGACTTACGGTCAAGACTATATATTCATAGATCGAAGGAGGTGGACTCCATGCTAAAAATGAATCTTCAACTATTCGCGCATAAAAAAGGGGTTGGTAGCTCACGAAATGGTCGTGATAGCAACGCTCAACGTCTCGGTGTAAAACGTGGCGATGGTCAATTCGTAAACGCAGGTACGATTATCGTACGTCAACGCGGAACGAAGTTTCATCCCGCTAAAAACTGTGGTTTGGGTAAAGATGACACCTTATATGCTCTGATTAGCGGTTATGTCAAATTCGAGCATAAAGACCGGATGCGCAAACAAGTTAGTATTTATCCTGAGCGTACAACAATACCGGTGGCAGTAGCCCAATAAGCTGTATTTATTCACCCCTGGGTTTTCCCAGGGGTTTTTCTTTATATTTACATATGATAAATCCTTTTTCTGAGGCGAGAATATCCCGACACAATAAAGTTGTGAGGTTGAGAGGAAAATGATGATGATGCCAGAAGTTGAACAAGTTCTTCTGTCCGAACTTTTGCAGTGGTATAGTCTCCAGAGACATGATTTTATGAATCACTGGCAAGTGATCATGGGTAATTTACAACTCCATCAACCGGAGAAGGCCCTGGCCTACATGAGGGAAACGGTAGCAGTTCAGGAGCAAGAGCAAAAGATAGCGCATATTCAGGAACCAACACTAGCGGCTATTCTTTTGGGTTTAATGATCGGTCTTCGGCAGGAAGGAATCTCTGCGACGATTGACTTTCCTGAGGGGATGAAAAAGGAAGGCTTTTGGCGAGATCATTGGCGAGAAGAATATCTGGAAGGCTTATACGGGTACACTAGAGAATGTTTGGAAGTGTCTTCACAGTCGCGGCCGTTATTAAATGTTACAGCCGAAGTGTATTTGTTCGATGAGCCGGGTGGATTATCTTGCCAAGTTATCTTAGAGGATGAGGATACTGTTCTCTTTGATAAAATGGTTAGGTTTGCGATAAGCCCAAGCCCCGAATAACGGTCCGATCCAAGAGATCTAACAGTTAAGGAGAATCAATTATGTTTAAGTTTTATGATCAGGCCAAGATCTATGTTAAAGGCGGCGATGGCGGGGCAGGAGCGGTCGCTTTTCGACGGGAGAAATACGTTCCTGAAGGCGGGCCGAGCGGTGGAGACGGCGGACGCGGGGGGGCAATTATTTTTATGGGAGATGAGGGCTTAAGGACCCTTGTGGATTTTCGCTATCAGCGGCATTATAAGGGGAATCGGGGAGACCATGGTCAAGCGAAAAATATGAGCGGTAGAAGTGGGGAAGACATTATTCTACGCATTCCGGTCGGTACCGTCGTGCTCGATGATGGTACTGGGGAAACCATTGCGGATATAACCGAGCATGGACAGCGCGTCGTGGTAGCAGCTGGCGGACGGGGAGGAAGAGGGAATGCTCGTTTTATGAGTAATACCAATAAAGCCCCAACCTTGGCTGAAAACGGAGAACCTGGCGTCGAGAACTGGCTGCGTCTGGAGTTAAAACTCTTGGCAGACGTTGGATTGGTTGGTTTTCCTAATGTAGGGAAATCAACGATCATTTCGCAAGTATCCGCTGCTAGGCCGAAGATCGCAGATTATCATTTTACCACCCTGATTCCCAATTTGGGCGTAGTCGAGCTCGAGGATGGAGAGAGCTTTGTCATGGCCGATATCCCAGGGCTGATCGAAGGGGCTCATTCGGGGGCGGGTTTAGGACATGAATTCTTGCGTCATACTGAGCGAACACGCTTGATTTTGCACGTCTTAGATATCTCGGGGTCGGAAGAACGGGATCCTCTCGAAGATTTGAGGATTATTCAGGACGAACTACGCCTCTATAGTCCAGAGCTTGCTCTCAGACCAGTGATTATTGTGGCCAACAAAATGGATATTCCAGGTGCTGAGGAACATTTATCGCGCTTGAAGGAAGCAGTAGAGGACTGTCACGAAATTTTCCCAGTGTCTGCAGCAACTGGGGAAGGGTTACAAGCCTTGATGTATCGAATTGCGCAGCTCTTACCGGATACCCCTGTTCCAGAGATTCTTAAGCTTCCAGTTGATCATCTGGTTACCAAAGCACACTCTGATAAGCGGTTTGAAATCCTTAAAGAAGAAGATCTGTTTATTGTCGTCGGTAAAGAAATTGAAAAGCATGTGAAGATGACCTTCTTTGATCGGGAAGCGAGTGTCTACCGTTTCCAGAATATCTTAAAAGTCATGGGGATCGATGAAGCTCTCCGTGAACAAGGCATCAAGGAAGGGGATAAAGTTGAGATCGCTGGCGTGAGATTTGATTGGGTGTAGGATTAACGACTTAGGGGGAAGTTTAGTGTTAACAGGTAAGCAAAAACGTTATTTAAGGGCCATGGGAAATGAAATGGCTCCAATTCTGCAAGTGGGTAAGGGTGGAATTGCGGAAACAGTGATCGCCCAAGCCGCCGAGGCCTTGGAAGCTCGAGAACTTATCAAGTGCCGAGTTTTACAGAATTGTTTAGAAGAACCGAAAACCGTGGCAGATGAACTGGCTGAACACGTTCAGGCTGACCTTGTTCAAGTTATTGGTCGGAATTTCTTATTGTTTCGACCGTCAAAGAACAAGCCCGAGATTGTTTTACCATAGGAGTAGTTTTCTAACTGTCCCTAATAGATCCATGGCTTGACCATGTGTCAGTTGGGGACTTTATTTGGCAGAAATACAAGATATTAATAATGCAGTAGGGGTCATAAATTCAAAAGACGGCGCACATGAAATGTGCCGTCTCCCAAAACCTCGTCACCCACACGAATTCTCAACTTTCTCCAAAGCACGTTCTCTACTCCAAGCCCAGGACGCAGTGTGACACGAGCGCGATGTCTTTACGTAAGCAGACTAGCAAACTTCGTGTAAGCGACCCCAAACACGAGGCAGCGCGCAAGGACGTGCGCTGCCGCCATAGCGCCAAGGATGGCGCTTATGGCACGATAGTCTCCGGTGACATAAGTCTCCAGTGGAGACTTATGCCGAAAGCGCACCACCCTTGATGAATACTAAGCGCTGTAGGATTAGTATCGCCGAAGCCGTGATCCCTAAAGGAATACATACCAGCGTAGGATAGATTATCGCCGTAGGCGGGTTCTTTAAAAGAATACTACCGCCGAAGGATGAACCCCGCTTCCCAGAAACAAGAGCCTACACGGCTAGTTTGCTCTGCGTCGTAAGTACTGAGAGCTGTGTCACACAAGTCCTCAAATTTGGGAGGTATTCGATGCAGAAAATTGAGTGGAACAACTTAAATTTAGATACTTCTGAGATTTTTCGGCGTATTGGTATGCCTGATGCGGACTCTACACGGAGTCAGAATTTTAAGCCAGTGATTGAACAGATGCGACTCAAAGCTTTCGGACTTATTGAAGCTCGCTGTATCTATGACTATGTACCGGTGAAGGTCTCGGGTTCAGGGGAAATTCTTCTGGCAAACCAGTATCCGGTCAACGCTGCCACCTCCTTCTTTGAGGGGGCACAAGAAGTGTTAATAGCTATCCAAACCATCGGCTTCCGCCTCGAAGAAGAGTCAACCCGTTTGTTTCAAGACGGTGAGATGCTCGATGGGATGATCTTAGATGAGTAAGCCGAACTTGTCCTGCGCAATAACGTGTGAGATGTGCGTCGAGCAGCAAAACTGTGCCCACAGCCGCTTGAAATTTGGCAAATCCAAGCCGTAGGCTAAGGACTCGAACAAGGATGTTCGAGATTCCAATGAATGCATTCATTACAAGTGATATATTCATTGGGCTATAACGCTGTACTTAGTTAAAAAGCGAAAATGATCTGACTAACTAATGTAACGATTCATCAGTATCGGCAAAAATGAGGTATGGGAGAGAAGAACGGCATCATTTGTTCAAATATGATATAATAAGATGTTCTACATCTTTTTATTAAGGGGAAGAAAACATGAACATCTTAACAGCTGAGAATCTTACGAAAGGTTACGGGGAAAAAGTACTTTTCGATGATATTTCGTTTGGGATTGATGATGGAGAGAAAATAGGGATCATTGGGGTTAATGGGACGGGCAAGTCTACCTTGCTTAAAATTTTAGCGGGTCTAGAATGGCCGGATAAGGGCAAAGTCACAATGGGAAATAACGTGCGTCTCGAGCATCTTCCTCAAAATCCAGAGTTTGAAGATGAAGCTACGGTTTTACAGCAGGTCTTTAAGGGAAATTCCCCGGTGATGAAGTTGCTCAGGGAGTATGAACTGGCCGTGGAAAAGCTGGAGTGTGCCCCAGATCAACCGCTGCTTCAACAAGCTTTGATCGCACTTGGGCAACAGATGGATGAACTGGAGGCTTGGCAACTCGAAAACGAGGCTAAGGTTATCCTGACTAAACTTGGAATTTCGAAATTTGATACTCTAATAGGGACCTTGTCGGGTGGGCAGAGAAAACGAGTGGCTTTGGCGAGTGCGCTCATCAACCCCACAGATATACTGACACTTGATGAGCCCACGAACCATATTGATAATGATACCGTGGATTGGCTAGAACAGTACTTGAATAAACGTAAGGGCGCCTTGGTCATGATTACGCACGATCGGTATTTTCTTGACCGAGTTGTTGGTCGGGTATTTGAGTTAGATAAGGGGAAGCTTTATCCTTACCCTGGAAATTATAGCCGTTTCTTGGAATTGAAAGTGGAGCGGGAGGAGCAAGTCGAGGCGACCGAGAGAAAACGCCAAAATCTCTTTCGCAATGAACTCGCCTGGATGCGCAGGGGTGCCAGAGCACGTACGACCAAGCAAAAGGCTAGGATTGAGCGTTTTGAAAAGATTCAGGCCGATAAGCCGACGGAATATCTAGACCGGATTGAGATGCCGGCAGGGGCGTCCCGCTTAGGAAAGAAAATCTTAGAATGTAATCATGTACAAAAGGGATTTCCTGACCGAGGGATTCTGATCGAAGATTTCAGTTACATTCTCCTTAGAAATGACCGGATCGGGATTATCGGGCCTAATGGGAGTGGCAAGTCAACTTTATTAAACATGATTGCTGGTTTAATGATCCCAGATAGCGGGAGCATTGAAATGGGCGCTACAGTCAACATGGGATATTTTGCGCAGGAAAATACGTATTTGAATCCGGAGATTCGGGTGATTGATGAGATTAAAGCGGTGGCTGAAGTGATTCCCACGGCCGATGGCGGCAATATTTCCGCATCCCAAATGTTAGAGCGCTTCTTATTTCCTGCGGCTGCTCAATGGACACAGATTGCTAAACTCTCTGGTGGGGAAAAACGAAGACTTTATCTTTTACGGATCTTGATGGCCGCTCCAAATGTCCTTTTGTTAGATGAGCCGACCAATGATTTGGATATTCAGACTTTGACAATTTTAGAAGGCTATCTGGATGAATTCCCGGGCGCAGTCATTGCGGTTTCTCATGATCGGTATTTTCTCGATAGAATTACGGATAAGATTTTCTCCTTCGAAGGGGAGGGGAAAATCCGGTCGTATGTGGGAAATTACTCAGACTATCAGGAACAGGTATATGCGGCAAAACAAGCGGAAGAGCAGTCCATGAGTTTAGCCTCTTTGGCAAAAACTTTCCGGACTACGAACGTGCCGTCGGGAACGGAAAAGTCTCCTGAAAGGAAGAAAGAGCGCCCGTTGAAAATGACCTTTAAAGAGCAGCAAGACTATGAGAAGATCGATGCTCAAATTGCACAGGTCGAAGAGGAACTTCAGAAAAATAATCAACTTATGAATGATATGGGTAGTGATTTTGGAAAACTAACAGAGCTGGTTGAGATTCAAAAAGCTCTAGAAGAAAAACTCGATGTCATGCTGGAACGTTGGGCGCTATTAAATGAACTGGCAGATAAAATAGCACAAAATAAGAGGTAGAGCGAAGCATGAATGCACGGGGGAAGCAAGGGGACGGTTCTTCTGCTTCCCTTGGAAGCAAGAGAACCGTCCCCTTGCTTCCTACCTGTCTCGCGAATGGAGGGATAATTAAAATGAATGACAAGATGCTTGAAGCGATGAAAAGAGTAGTAGAAGAGAAGAAGCTAAAGAGTTCCCAACAAGGAGGACCGTCTAAAGCGATGCAGAAAATCGGGGAGAGAAGAAAAGGCATTAAACGGCGTAAAGTCGGCGGAATGTTTGACAAGTAGATACAATTAAGGGGAGAAATAAAGTCAGATGAGCATTTTAAATGTACAAAACGTTAGCCATGGGTTTGGTGGACGAAAGATTTTAGAGGATGTTACCTTTCGCTTATTAAAAGGGGAACACGTTGGCTTAGTGGGGGCGAACGGGGAAGGAAAATCAACCTTTCTGGATATTATTACAGGAAAACTTATGCCCGACAAAGGAAAGATTGAATGGTCAAACCGAGTGACAGTTGGATATTTAGATCAACACACAGTTTTGACTAAAGGGAAAACGATCCGTGACGTTCTTAAAGAGGCGTTTCAAGGGATGTTTGATCTGGAAGCGGAAACGTTACAGATCTATGACCGAATGGGTAGCGTCTCGGAAGGCGAAATGAACAAGCTCTTGGAAGACGTGGGAGAGATTCAAAGCATTCTGGAGAACAATGGATTTTACATGATCGATGCGAAAGTCGAAGAAATTGCGAATGGACTGGGACTAGGAGAAGTAGGGCTGGACAAAGATGTCGAGGATTTAAGCGGGGGGCAACGTACGAAGGTTTTACTCACGAAACTCTTGCTCCAAAATCCTAGCATTTTAATCTTAGATGAGCCCACAAACTTTTTGGATATGGAGCATATTGAGTGGTTGAAGCGTTACCTCAATCAGTATGAAAATGCGTTTATTCTCGTTTCCCACGATGTGCCCTTTCTAAATTCTGTTGTGAACCTCATTTATCATGTGGAAAATGCGGGTTTGACTCGCTATACCGGTAACTATGAAGAGTTTATGGCACTTTTTGAGACTCAAAAGGTTCAGGAGATTAAAGCCTATGATAAGCAGCAAAAAGAAGTGGACCGTATGGAAGAATTTATCGCTAAGAACAAGGCGCGGTTTTCAACGACTGGGCGCGCCAAGAGCCGGCAGAAACAGTTAGAAAAAATGGATCTACTTGAAAAACCAAGAGAGAAAATCCAACCCACGTTTAAATTTCGAGAAGCGCGGACGCCGAGTAAGATGATTTTTGAGGCTCGGGATATCGTGCTGGGTTATGACGAACCTTTGACACGCCCCTTGAATTTGACGTTAGAACGTGGACAAAAGGTGGCCATTCGTGGGGTCAACGGGTTGGGTAAATCCACCTTATTAAAGACCTTGCTCGGTTTTATTCCGCCGGTATCGGGAGAAGTCGAACTCGGAGATTTTCTCTACCCAGGTTATTTTGAGCAAGAATCCAGTCTCAAGAATTATAACACTGCTTTAGATGAAGTCTGGAGTGAATTTCCGGGTCTATCGAATTCTGAAGTGCGCGGAGCTCTAGCAAGGTGCGGTTTGACCAAGGAACACATCTCAAGTAAGATGATGGTATTAAGCGGCGGAGAAAACGCTAAAGTCCGACTTTGCAAGCTCATGCTGAAGGATGTCAACTGGTTAGTGCTCGATGAGCCGACTAATCATTTGGACGTGGATGCTAAGGAAGAGCTTAAGAGAGCCATTAAGGCCTATCGAGGGACAGTGATCGTAGTTTCGCACGAACCTGAATTCTATGAAGATTGGGTTACCCATGTATGGAATCTAGAGGAGTGGACGACTAAAATAGTCTAAGACTTTTGGTTGGATTTATAATAATTTCTGATGTAAAATTTCATGCAAGACCATTCGAAATTACTTTCGCTAACTTGTTTTGGGGCATCAGGAACAAGTGTTTGACAGTGATTCCTTTCGGTTAGCGAGTTGGAAAAAGAAAAAGGACTTAGGATGGTCGCCCTCTAATTACCTTTACGGTATTTTCTTAAAATAAATTCTTTGAATTCTTCGAGGGTTTTTCTCGCTTCTTCTGGTAGCTCGTCCATCGGATCGTCTGAACGGTGGGCGGCTAGAGTATTGTAACCTTGTTGGCTTTCGAGTAAATAAGGTCTAGGATCAGTGATTCGTCCGAGTAGATAGTCAACAGAACAATTCAGGCTGTCTGCTAAAATTTTTAAAGCTGATGGGTCGGGATATTTTCCGCCTGTTTCAAACTGTGCTACATCGGTTGGAAATACGTTAAGATTTTCGGCTAATTGTTCTAGTGAGATCCCATTAAGTTCACGTATCATCTTTAGCCTATTTGGGAAATTAAATTCTTCAATTACAGGATCTTCTGTCCGTCCTAATAAGAAATCAGTAGAAACATTAAAATAATCCGCAATTCTATGTAGAGTATCATAATCAGGTTTGCGTCTATCTACTTCATATTGTGCATATGTACTTCGGGACATACAAAATATTTTTGCTAGTTCCTCTTGTGTGAGTTTGCGCAGATTTCTTAAATATAGTAACCTTTTCCCTAACATTAAGGACATACCTCCTTTACTATACAGTATAGTCGCAATAAGCGACAATTAAAATATATGTCGCGAATCTCAACAAAAGCATTGACAGTCGCGAAGCGCGACTGTATTATTAATTTGAATATGAGTTGCATTACGCAACATAATAAAGGGGGGGAATTGTGGCTGAATTTGGCAAAACGAGGCTGTGGTTGATAAAATACCGCGGGGATTTAACGCAGCAACAAGTGGCAAATAAAGCAGGAATAAGCAGATCGTATTATGCAGAATTAGAATCAGGCAACAAAAACCCTGGTGTTGAAACGGCTAAGAAACTCGGTGGTGTTTTAATGTTTGATTGGACAATTTTTTTTAACGTCCCTTCATAAAGAATTCTCATCTTCTACAGTGGTGAGATAAATTTGTGATCACTCTCTTGACGTTCCCAGTTATATAGTATCAGAGGTAATTGTTGAAAGGTTGATTATATGAGGTATTTAGAAATTATTTAAGGTCTCATCGTTCGAAAAAAGAAGAACCTCATCCAATAAGAAGTCCAGGTGAACTGAAGTGCAATGGTGAAGAAAGCTAGTGAACTCGTTCAACTAAAGTTGAACATCGAGTCTTCGGTGACA
>LOEW01000162.1 GCA_001516045.1 Desulfosporosinus sp. BRH_c37 | reverse complement strand
GTTGTTCTTGATACATCCGCAGCTGTTGATATAATTTACCGGAAGGAAATTAAGCAGGACGAGAATCCGGAAGAATTCAGACAAAAAATGATAGCTGAATATGATACTGCTTTTTCCAACACGTTTGCTCCGGCAGCCAGAATGCTCGTTGACGCCGTTATCGAACCAAGGCATACCCGTTCGGCATTGATTAAGTCGTTAAACATGCTGCTGCATAAGGTGGAGGAAAGACCGTTGCGTAAGCATGGCAACATTCCCTTGTAATTAGTTGATGATATGAAAAAAATAAGGGGCTGCCCATTGGGTTGGCCCCTTACAAGTACGATAGGCTGTAGTTAAGACCCTTGCCAAATGGCTGCCGGCAAGAACTTTTGGAAATACTCTCAGATGGAGACAGCATAGCAATTTACCTCCGGTTGACGGAGGGTAAAACAATAAGCGCCGAAGTATTGGCTCTCAAAGATTTGGTTACAAGGTATCATTCCGAACTATTGGAGCTTCGAACGCAGTTGTTGGATGTGGAGGAGGGATAGTCCTGCTATGAGGCGAGTATGGGAATTGGCCCAATTGTTGCTATGGTTGATTCTACAAGATATGTCGCCAAAACGCACCGACTGTAGTATTCTTGCGACAGGCTTACAGTAGATTCGATGTCTAGTATGCAGCACATTCCTCTCTAAAATTAAGAAGATGCCCACTGTTTTGCGTCGCATTTTAGCACCAGATGTCATAAGGAACGCATAGTTATGGCAACTTTTGAGTTGGCATAATCTTTGCATAGAACTATTCACAAGATTAATCTAAAAATTTATTTGCCCAATATTTTTTTCGTAGTGAAGAAGGCTGGAGTGATTAATAGATCACCCAGCTTTCTCATGCATATACTGTCACTGAAATAACTGAGCATCTGTAGGCATACCAAAGAGGGGTCGTGGCAAAGGAGGAATTGTATTTTGAACAAAGAAACACTGGATCAATGGATAGCACGCCTCTTTGAACAAGATCGAAGGGCTGCTGCCAAACTAATTTCTTGGGTCGAAGACGACATAGAGCGAACCTATATAATGCGTTCTATCCTGAAACAAACTGAACATCGGATGGTTATAGGAATTACGGGGCCGCCGGGAGCAGGAAAAAGCTCGTTGGTTGAGGCTTTGACGAAGCTCTATCGCGATAAAAACGAAAGGGTAGGGATTGTCGCTGTAGATCCAAGTAGTCCTTATTCTGGCGGGGCTATCTTGGGGGACCGTATTCGTATGCAGGCCCATGGAACTGACCGAGACGTGTTTATCCGTAGCATGGGGACCCGTGGGCATTTAGGGGGAGTCACGCGTTCAACCTCCGATGTCTTACGCATTTTAGAAGGTGGAGGGTTCGAAAGACTCATTTTAGAAACGGTTGGAGTGGGTCAGTCTGAAATAGAAATTATGCAAATCTCCGATACCGTTGTTGTGGTACTTAACCCAGGGGCGGGGGATGGAATTCAGGCTATTAAAGCAGGGATTATGGAAGTTGCAGATGTTTTTGTCATTAATAAATCAGATTTGCCAGGGGCTGATCGTATGAAAGCTGACATCGAGATGATGTTAAACTTGAGTTGTAATGGGAAGACTTGGCGTCCACCGGTAGTTTTAACAAGCGTTATTAACCAAAACGGGGTGGAGGCTTTATGTGAAAAGATCGAGGCTCATCAATCGTATATGCTGGAATCTGGGCTAAGGGATGAGCACCGTAAGGAATGTGTTCGCCAGGAAGTCTGGCACCAATGGGAAGACAAATTGCGAACAACGTTTGAAGAAGTTTGGAAAGCAGCCCAAGAAAAATGGGGAGATCTAGAAAAAGGAGATCCCTATGAAGTAGCTGAGGTGTTATGGACAGAGCATTTTAGGGATGATAAATGGTAAATCTAACTAAAATATTCATATTGAATAAGAGTTATTGCATTGAAAATATGTCCTTAGGTGAAGACCCGTTTGTCCTATTGATCAGTTAGGTATGACAAACGGGTTCTCTATTTATTTAGACAAGACAAGACAAGACAAGAAAAGACAAGACGACCGGTCAGAGAACAGTTGAGACTATTTATCAGATTATTCAGAGAGTTTCCACTAAAATCAGGACTATGATTCGTGAGAATGTACATATACAGATGAATCAATAGAAGATAGTATTGGTTTATGATAATAATATTCGGAAAATTCAGTGCAATACAATCTAAGTCAAGATTAAAGGATTTTGGAGGTGAATTTATCCAAATCGTAAGACTCCCACTTCTACAAGTGGGAGTGATACACCTTATTCTGCTTCGGTGGGGGTAGAGTCCCCCACCGAAGACTCGATGTTCAACTTTAGTTGAACGAGTTCACTAGTTGTCAAAAGTCAACGTACTTACTTATTAAGGTTCCCAAGATTTTAGAAAGAGGTGGAAAACTTGAAAAAAATTATTTACTCTGTATTGGTTTTTATGCTTATGATTTCTCTGAGCGGTTGTGGTAGTACTACCAGTACTACCGGAGTTGATAAGAAAAATTCCAGCGATACTAGTAAAGAGAAAATAAAATTAACTTATGCTTTTTTTGCACCGGCCAACACTTTTCCGGCTATTCAGATGAATAAATGGAAAGAAGAGCTAGAAAAGCGAACCAATGGGAAGGTAGAGGTCCAGGTGTTCCCGGGGGGGTCCTTGTTAAATGCTAATAATATGTATGAAGGTGTGGGCAAAAAGGTGGCCGATATAGGGTTATCCTCAACAACCTATGAACCAGGGCGCTATCCTTTGTTTGATATTTCCGACATGCCATCAGGATATCCCAATGCTACGGTAGCTTGTCAAGTTGTGAACGACCTGGTAAAAGCTTATCCACCGGATGCACTTAAAGACTTTAAAATTATTACTTCTTTTGCTACTGAACCAGCTTATATTCAGAGCAAAACAAAAATCTCTAATTTGGAAGAGCTTAAAGGAAAGCAACTGCGTATTGCCGGGTCCTTAACTCCTATTATGAAGGCGCTAGGTGCAGCACCTGTCGGTTTGTCCCAAGCGGAAGTGCCTGAGGCCCTACAAACCGGGATTATCGTGGGGAGTGTATCTTCTCGCGAGGTACTTAAAGATCTTAAATTGTCTGAAACTGAAAAATTCGTTACCGATTACCCCTTAGCCTTAAATACCTTTATTGCCGTAATGAACATCGAAACATGGAAGTCCCTACCACCCGATGTTCAGAAAGTAATCGATGAGCTTAATGCTGAGATGGCACTCTTTACTGGGAACTATCTCGATAATCACGTTAAAGAAGCCTTGGAGTGGAGTCAAAAAGAACAGGGATTAAAAGTGATAACCTTAGCACCCGAAGAAAAGAAGAAATGGGACGACATTATCCAGCCCCTTCAAGCTCAGGCTGTAAAAACAGCCGCAGATAAAGGCTTGCCAGCTGAGAACTATAAGGCTAAGCTCTATGAGTTGATCGCTAAATACAGCAAGTAAGAACTAAAGGGCACTTTTGTTCCTTTGGAGTGCAAAGGTGCCCACTTTTAGAAATTATTGATATTTGTTCACAAGTAAATTGTTTGTAAGGGAGATTGGGGGAGTTCTTAATGCAGAATGGAAACAATTTGCAAGTAAATAAAGTTGTAGCCTTATTTAATCAAGGTTTAGCTTGGTTAGCTGGACTTGCATTAATTCTCATGCTAATTATTGTGGTTGGTAATGCTCTAATTCGGATTGTGTATCTCCCATTTCCCGGAACGCCAGAAATAGTTGGATGGTTAGCTGCTATTACGACTTCCTTCGCGTTGGGTTATACCCAGATGAATAAAGGGAATGTAGCTTTGGATATGGTTACTAAAAAATTGTCCCGGCGCACACAGAAAGTTCTTGAAGGTATTTTTGCACTTTGTTCTGGATTATTTTTCGCTATGGCTGGGTGGAAGATTGTGGGCTACGGTTTTACCTTAAAAAACAGTGTTTACCTCTCGGAAACTCTTCGCTTGGCATATTACCCCTTTTTATTTGTCATTTCTTTAGGCTTTTTAGGGTTAACCCTGACGTTACTTCTGGAATTTATTAAATTAGTGGAAGGGGATGTAAAGGGTGGATCCTAATATCATTGCCTTGATTGGGCTTGTAGTTATGCTACTGTTGATGTTTCTGAAGATGCCGATTAGTTTTACCATGTTCGTGGTAGGTTTTGCTGGAGTTTTTCTAATGGCCTCCCCGGGTGCAGCCTTCAACTTGCTGCAGGCGGAACTGTGGACCCAGTTTTCTAGCTATTCTTTAAGTATAATTCCCCTGTACATTCTTATGGGTGAAATTATCTTTCGCTCGGGAATAACCGAAAAACTATTTGTCGCAGCCTATAAATGGGTCGGCCATTTGAAAGGTGGTATGGCGGGTACTACAGTGTTGGCCAGTGCAGGGTTTGCTGCGATTTGCGGTTCCAACTCGGCTACGGCGGCTACGATGTCTACTATTGCATTACCTGAACTCAAGAAATACAAATATAATGAAGCATTAAGCGCTGGTTCTGTTGCTGCAGGTGGCACACTCGGGGTAATCATTCCCCCTAGCACCGTCTTGATTGTTATTGCGATTCAGACACAACAGTCTGTCCGTCAGTTGTTTGCTGCCACTATTATTCCCGGTGTATTGTTAACTTTGCTTTTCTTTGCGACTATTTCCTATTTGTGTATGCGTAATCCTGAATTAGGTCCGGCTGGGCCCAAAACTCCGCTTAAGGAAAAGCTGCTCTCTCTGAAAGGTGTAATTCCGGTTTTTTTACTGTTTGGCTTTGTTGTTGGTGGGCTCTTCCGGGGATGGTTTACCCCCACTGAGTCAGGGGCCTTTGGCTCTTTTGGTGCAATTATTTTAGCGTTGAGTATGAGAAAATTGACTTGGGAAAGCTTTCGTTTGTCCGTAGCCAGTACTCTACGTTCCTCAGCTATGGTTATCTTATTAATTGTTGGTGCTATGGTTTTTGGCCGTTTCCTAACCTTAACCCGGCTTCCGTTTGCTGTGGCTGATTGGGTTGTTCAACTTGCGATTCCGCCTTCTGCAGTCTTGATCATAATCCTCCTGATTTTTGTATTGGGGGGGTCATTGATGGATGCCTTGGGATTTTTGATTATTGCCATCCCTATTTTTTATCCAACAGTGATGGCTTTGGGGTATGACCCTGTTTGGTTTGCCATCGTGCTTACAATTGTCACTAGCATGGGTGCAATTACTCCTCCCGTAGGTGTCAATGTCTATATAGTACAGGGCTTGTCTGGGGGGGGGATATCAATGTCCACGGCCTTTCGTGGAGCTGCGTATTTCCTCGTACCCTATGTTTTGATCGTTGCTCTTTTATTAGTATTTCCTCAGATTGTTTTATCTGTAGTCAAGTAGAATACATAAGCTTTTTTCTTATGGGCTTTGGACCGCGTTTCGGTCCTTTTTCTTACTAGTCAGAAAGTATAAACTGACCGTACCAGTCAGAAATGATAACTGCAAGAAGGCTAATACGTGCGAAGACAGTGTCTTCGTCTGGAAGCATAAGTGCAACTAAGGCTAACGCCGACGCCTGAAGGCTGCAAGAAGGTTAACACGTGCGAAGACAGTGTCTTCGGGCGTTAGCCAAGTTTTCTTTATCGTACATTAATACCGTTTATCCTTGGAATATGTCCAAAAACAGATTGAATTAAGAGAATATTTAGATAATAAATGATATACTTACCAAAGAATAAGGATTGTCATAATAGAACACAGGATTAGCAAAAAAACATATTCAAAATTCTAGGTAAGAGGAGTGTTTCTTATAGAAAATTATGTTCGGAAAAACGATTCAATATCTTCAGATTATTATTTAGAAGTCTTGGGTGATATTGCGGGGATTATAAACCATAGTACAGATTTCCAAGATATAATTGCCAAGATCATAGAAAAGGTTGACCAATTCATGGGCTGTGAAAGTGGTGGAATCTTGCTATATGATGAATATAATCAAGAATTGGTTTTGCAGGAACCTTCTTTTGGTCAACAAGGTACTAGCATCGAAGCCTATCGCCTACGTGTCATGACTGATAAGGAGTATAAAGTAGGAACGGCGGTAGAGGTATTTCTGAGTCGCATACCCTATGTGTGTAATAATCCTTTCAATGATAAAAATGCTCGACAAGATATAATCGCCCGACTGGGAATTTATAATTTTGCTACGATACCTTTAACAATAAAAGACAAGGGCCTGGGGGTTTTGCACGCTATAAATAAAAGAAGTGGAGATTTTACCCAAGAAGATGTCTTGTTTCTGAATACATTAGGTACCTCTATCGCTATGATTTTAGAAATGACTTGTCAGCAGAATACCCTGAAACGTTTAGTGCAGATTCAAAATGCTTTAACGGAGCAGGTCGTACAAGGTCAGGGATTAAAGGCAGTTGTGAATACCTTGAGCAAAGTTTTACAACTAACGGTATTGTTGGAGGATCGGTTTTTTCAACCTTTACATTTTGCCAAACCTTTAGCAGGGTCTGAACATGATGAAGATTTTATTATGCCTACTCTCTCACAAGAATTCTGGATGACTGGACCGGGACGAACTTATTATAGGGAAATGACACATAAAAAGAAATCAATCGAGCTACCGGTTTTAAAGGATGTCGGTAGCCTATATCCGCGTCTGGTTGCACCCATAGTTGTGGAAGAGGAAATTTTTGGCTACCTTTCAGTGGGCTGCATTCGTGACGGACTCGAGAGTTTTGAAAGAGCGGCTATTACGCACGCTACAACGATTTGCTCAGTGGAATTCCTTAAACAACTAATTGCTTTGAAAGCAGAGAACGGCGTGAAAGGAGATCTGATTAGAGATTTATTAAGTAATCGCCTCTTAATTAGTGATATTTTAGAAAGAGCTTCAATTATGGGCTACGATATGAGTCTCTCCTGTCAAGTTATGGTAGTAAGCTTAGGACGGAATCCAACTGGAGTGCTACTCAGGAAGCTTTATGAGGTGGTTTGTGGTTTTGTGAATGCTCATAATCCACACATAATGGTACTTTCGTTAGATGGTGCAGTTTTAATTTTAGCCTATACTCAGGCTACATCTAACAGACAATTTCTTCCTCCCTTATCCTTGGCTGATGCAGTTATCCATAACTCGGAAGAATTGTTGGGAACGAAAGTATATATTGGCGTTGGTCGGGTTGCTTATGAACCTAAATTAATTAAACAATCCTACCTAGAAGCGTTAGCGGCTTTGCGAGCCTTACCTCAATTTTCAGATAAGCAGAGCATTTTGAGTTTTGAGGATATGGGTATTTTTCGCCTTCTTTCTAAGGCTAGAGAACAAGATGAACTGATTAATTTCGCCCAAGAACTTCTGCAACCATTAATTAATTATGATAATGAGAACAATACTTTTCTGCTTCCATCGCTTAAGTTGTATTTGGATGCTAATTGCAGTATCCAAAAAACTGCTAAAAAATCATATTTGCATCCAAATACTTTACTTTACCGTCTAAAAAGAATCCAGGAGATAACAGGATTTGATTTAAATGATTCCGAAGATCGGTTGAATTTACAAATTGCTTTAAGAGTTTTGCAATTTTACACAATGTAATAGGTGCAGACTATTCAACCTCTCTAGATGCCACAGGGATTATCTAAGCGACAATTGGGTCTAGGTTTGGGAGAATTTCAACGAACGAATATACAATGTTTGTTTAAATCATCTATATCCAAATAGAATCAATTATGGGAAGATTCAGAAAGCGGGAGGGATAAACCGTAAAGAATTCTAAGGAGTATTATCTTGGAAACTTATCCTTCCCACAGCACCTGGGAAGAAATCAAAGTAAACAAGATCGGAATTAGACATGCTTTGAATGTATTCAAAGCTCAAGAAAGGCAGGGATAATATTTTGGCAGTAGAGGTATCAATGTTTGACGGTAACGACCTATCTAATATGCAATTGAGTAAACTGCAAAAAACGGTAGCCTATGTGTATGCTATGTCTCCTTTTTACCGCAAAAAACTGGATGCTGCAGGGGTTAGGCCTGAGGAAATTCAGGCACTAGAGGATGTTACAAGGTTACCTTTTACCACTAAAGAAGAATTACGAGACAACTATCCAGATAAGCTGATGATTGCCCCTGAACGTGATGTAGTAAGGCTTCATGCTTCTTCTGGTACTACTGGCAAAAAAACCGTAAGTTTTTATACCAAGAAAGATATAAAAGATTGGGGTCAAATGATGGCGCGTTGTTTTCATATGGCCGGAGTTGGACCCCAAGATCGAGTGCATAACACAACTGGCTATGGACTATGGACAGCAGGTGTTGGTTTTCAACTTGGGATTGAGGCTTTAGGTGCAATGGCAGTACCGGTGGGTCCGGCACCAATGGACCAGCATATTGAGCTGATGGTAGATTTTGGAACTACTGTGCTTGCTAGTACTTCTTCTGCTGCTTTGCTTCTAGCGGAAGAGGTTCAGCGACGTGGTCTAAGAGACCAAATCAAGTTGCGTGTCGCGATAATTGGTTCTGAGCGTTGGAGCGATAAGATGAGAGATAAAATCAATAACCTTTTAGGAATTGAAAGCTTTGATATTATCGGAATGACTGAACTTTACGGACCTGGCATCGGATTAGATTGTCATTATCATCAGGGAATTCATTATTGGGCAGATCATTTACTCTTTGAAATAGTTGACCCGATTACGCTGCAACCATGTCAACCTGGTGTACAGGGTGAATTGGTGGTAACTACATTAAGCAAAGAAGCAATGCCACTCATTCGTTATCGTACTAGGGATATCACCAGGTTAATTCCAGGTCCTTGCCAATGTAATTCACCTTTCCCAAGGATTGATAGAATTTTGGGTCGTTCTGATGACATGATTAAATTTAGAGGGGTAAATATGTTCCCAGGTCAGGTCGATGATGTATTAAACAAGGTTGAAGGCGTGGGCTGTGAGTACCAAATTGTCATTGAGCGGCAGCAAGGAAAGGACATAATGACCATACGTGTAGAAGCGGAAGAAGCGGTTGATCCTGCAGAATTTGAAAAGCTTGGGGCGAAAGTACAGCAACTTTATAAAACTCGAATCGGTGTAACCCCTATGGTCGAAATAGTCAATCATTATGAGTTGCCACGTAGCGAAAAAAAGGTAAAAAGGGTGTTTGATCAAAGAAATGAAGAACTAGCGACAAGATGAAGAGATTGAACGATAAAAAATGATCCCAGAAGTTCCTGATTTTCTCTTGGTAAATCAATTATTGGGTTGTCTCAAAATAGAAATGAACTTTTATTTTGAGCAGCCCTTTTCCTTTAGAAAAGCAAAAGACGAGATAACCAATGACCTGCTTCTATAGTAATGAATTAACCGTTCAGCCTTGCATTCGTAGATTTAACACAAGTAACCAGGTATTATTCGTTGATTAATCCATATACAACTAAAGCTGTCACAGGCTAAAATATTAATAAGCAGAAAATTACGACAAAAGTAGAGAGGAGAGTGGTTATGTCGCGTCAAAAGCTGGTTATATCCCTCCCTGAAGCGGCAGCAATGATAAATGATGGGATTCGGTTGGAATTGTGGGGTTATCTGCGGGATAGCCAAGAGTAATCAAATTTGTAGATTAAATGTAAGGTAGTACACCTTACCTAGAGGAAGGAGTAGTTGTTAATGGGGGATGCACCTAAGGATTTAACAGATTGTGTACATCAATGGTACCTGAAAAATGGAGTAGACCATCATCCAATCATAGAGACCGCTAGCGGAATACCCATTAAACCATTATATACACCGCTGGAACAATCAGCAAGGGAATATATGGATAAAATTGGTTTGCCAGGGGAGTATCCGTTTACCAGAGGGGTTTATCCTTTAATGTATCGCAGCAAGGTTTGGACCATGCGCCAGTATTCGGGATATGCTACAGCCAAAGAAAGCAACGAACGTAATAAATATCTTTATCAGCAGGGAGTAACTGGTTTAAGTGTAGCTTTTGATTTGCCGACTCAAATGGGTTACGATTCAGACGATTCGGAAATTGAGGACGAGGTTGGCAGAGTTGGTGTGGCCATCGACTCCTTAGCGGACATGGAATTGTTGTTCAAGGATATCCCATTGGATCAAATCAGCACCTCCTTTACAATTAATGGCATAACCCCAATCATTTTAGCAATGTATCTCGCGGTCGGTGAGAAACAAGGTGTGCCGCGACTTAAACTGACAGGTACCGTACAGAATGACATCTTAAAAGAGTATTTTTCCCGTGGGGCCTTTATTTTCCCGCCCCGTCCAGCCTTACGCATGATTGCCGACACATTTGTCTATTGTACCCAAATGATGCCCAAGTTTGTACCAGTCAGTGTATGTGGTTACCACATCAGAGAAACAGGGGCGGACGCAGTACAGGAAATAGCCTATGCCTTCCTTAATGCAATGGCTTATATTGATGAGGCTTTGGCTAGAGGGTTAAAGATTGATGATTTTGCTTCACGAATTAGTTTCAATTTTGCAGCACATATGAATTTGTTTGAAGAAGTAGCTAAATTTAGGGCTGCCAGGCGTATTTGGGCTAGGTTGCTGCGCGAACACTACGAGGCTAAGGAACCAAAATCCTGGAAGATGTTGTTCTTTGCCGGTACTGGTGGCAGTACTTATACTGCCCAACAACCGGAGAACAATATTGTGCGTGGCACCATTGAAACTCTGGCTATTGTTTTAGGAGGAGGGCAGGCCTTAACTGTAAATACCAAGGATGAAGGCCATGCCATTCCCTCAGAGAAGGCAACGTTAACAGCATTACGTACACAACAGATTGTCGCCGATGAGTCAGGGGTGACGGATACAGCTGATCCTTTAGGGGGTTCATATTATATTGAAGGTTTAACTGATGCTATGGAAGAAAACATCCTGGCAGCTATGGAGGAAATCCAGTCGTATGGAGGAATAGTTAAGGCCATTGAAGAGGGTATGATTCAGAGGAAAATTCTGCATAAGGCAGTGGAGACAGCGCGTGCCATAGAAAAAGGACAAAAAGTAGTCGTCGGGGTTAACAAATATGTCATTAAAGAAGAAATCCCAGAGGGACTACATGCTTGGAATCATGAGCAGGTTGAGGAGCAAAAGGAGCATTTACACCAGCTTAAGGCCCAGCGAAATGCTGATAAGGTAACTAAGTCTCTGCAACAATTACGTTTGACAGCTCAAAGTGGCGAGAACATAATGCCTGCAACTTTGGAGGCAGTAAAAAACTATTGTACTGTTGGAGAGATGTGCAGTGTTCTGCGGGAAGTTTTTGGTGAATTCCAAGAACCCACGCAAGTTTTTTAGGGAGGGCTAAAGATGCTTGATGGAAAAAAGACACTCCGGGTGCTAATTGCTAAGCCCGGCCTTGACGGACACGACCGAGGAGCAAAGGTTATGGCTAAGGCTCTAATGGATGCCGGCATGGAGGTGATTTATACTGGTTTGCATCAAAGAGTGGAATCCATCGTGACTGCCGCATGTGATGAAGATGTGGACATTTTGGGACTTAGCATTTTATCTGGTGCTCATCTTGGATACACCCAAAAAATCATCGCTGGCTTACGGCAAGCTGGTTCACAAGATATCAAGGTTCTAGTTGGTGGTAATATCCCAGGCCAAGATATACCCCTTTTAATGGAAATGGGTGTGGAGAGGGTGTTTTCAGGTAGTACACCTCAAGAAGTAATCGACTATATAAATCAATCTATTGACTCTAAGGATAAAATTGCTGACAAGTGTGAAGTGAAGTGAAGCTTCATTGACTTTAAGAAATGTTTTATAAATTGATGGGGGGGAATGTAGATGAGAATTGGAATTGATGTTGGGGGAACCTTTACAGATTTTGTCTTAGTCGATGATGCGAACGGAAAGACAGTATACGCTAAGGCATCTACTACACCGGGCGTCCTTTGGGAAGGTGTTCTGGAAGGTTTGGAGAAAATCTTGAACCTTGCTAAGGTTAGTATGGATCAGGTGGACTACATAGTTCACGGGACAACGATTGGAACTAATGCGATTATTGAACACAAAGGGGCCAAAACAGGACTGATTACCACTAAGGGCTTTGCAGACGTGTTAGAAATCGGACGAATTCAGCGACCAGGCAGTGGCTTATATGATTTTTGGGTCGATAATCCCTTGCCCTTAGTACCTCGTTATCTTCGCTTAGAGGTTCAGGAAAGAGTAGATGCCCAAGGTCAGATCTTAAGACCCTTAATTGAAGAAGACGTGGTTAAAGCTATCTTGGCTCTAAAAAAAGAGGGTGTTGAAGCTATAGCTGTCTCGACTTTATTTTCATTTTTGAATCCTGTGCATGAGCAGCGGATCGGTGTTTTGTGTCATGAATTATTTCCAGAGGCTTATATATCCCTGTCTTCAGAAATTGCCCCTGAGTTTCGCGAATATGAACGTACTTCAACTACTGTGATGAATGCCTACCTGCAACCGATTATGAACAGATATATTTCCATACTGCGCAACAAACTTAAAGTTAAATACGGCGACGTTGATCTGCGCATTATGCAGGCCAGCGGTGGCACGGTGACGGCAGATGCTGCTGAAAAACTAGCAATTGCTACGGTTAATTCTGGTCCTGCCGGTGGAGCCATAGCTGGTGCTTTTATTGGTAATCTAACGGGAACACAGAAAATTATTAATGTAGATATGGGTGGAACAAGTTTTGATATCAGCCTAATAGATGATGGAGTACCGAAAATCAGTTCGGATACTAAATTTGAAGGCTACCCGGTAAAGATCCCCATTATAGCCATTGATGCGATAGGCGCGGGTGGCGGAAGTATTGCATGGTTGGATCGCGGTGGGGCGATTAACGTCGGACCTCAAAGTGCAGGGGCTAATCCTGGACCGGCTTGTTATGGCAGGGGCGGGGTTAAGCCTACAGTGACTGATGCTAACTTAGTTTTAGGTCGTCTCAACCCAGATTACTTTTTAGGCGGAGAAATAACCTTGGATACAGCCAAGGCAAGGCAAGCTATCGAGGAACATTTGGCGGTGCCCCTTGGATTAAGCGTTGAACAGGCTGCTGCCGGGTTAATAAAAATTGTCAATGCTAATATGGCCAAAGGGATTGGTGTAAATTCCGTGGAGAAGGGCTATGATGTGCGGGAGTTTGCACTTGTCGCCTTTGGTGGAGCTGGCGCCTTGCATGTTTTGGAATTAGCTCAAGACTTAGGAATTAAGAAAGTTATTATTCCGGCACTGGCTGGGAATCTTTCGGCGTTAGGTTTACTGGTGGCCGATGCCCGCCATGATTTTGTTCGGACTGTAGCAAAAGAATTGGCAGAGATTGACTATTTGAAGATGAACGAATTTTATCGAGAGATGGAAAGCAAGGCCGAGATTCAGTTAGCTGACGAGGGCTTTGGCAAAGAAAACCAAGAATTGTCTTGGTCGATGGATCTTAGGTATATGGGCCAATCATATGAGTTAAACGTTCCCTTAGAGCGTCGGAGCATTATAGAGTTTGATGACATCAAACTTGTAGCAAACAGTTTTCATGATCTTCATAATCGCTTGTATGCGTTTAGTGATCCGGCAGAAAAGGTGCAGCTTATGAACGTAAGGGTTACAGCACTAGGTAAAACTCCACCCATTCAAATCTCAGAAGTCAACGAAGAGGCTACTACTCTAACGGATGCGCTCAAGGGTGAAAGACTTGTGTACTTTGCCGAAAGCGGTTTTGTCAACACGCAAGTCTATGAAAGAGTTCGTCTGTCACAGGGGAGCATAATTTATGGTCCTGCTGTGATTGAGGAAAAGATCTCAGCAACGGTGTTGCCGCCTGGTAATAAGTTAATCGTAGACCAGTGGCAGAATCTCATCATTACGGTCGGGGAGGGATTATAATGGGAGCAGTTATTGATCAGGTGACCATGCAAGTGGTTCGTTATGCCTTGGAGCAAATTGCTGACGAAATGGGTTATACCTTGGTCCGCACTTCACGTTCAACTATCATCAAAGAGGTTATGGATATCACTTGTGCCATCTTTGATGCTCAAGGACGTACTATCGCGCAAGCACACCATGCTCCAATGTTATTGACAGGCTTTGAAATCACGATGGTAGAATTAATTAAACGTTTTCCACCAGGTACTTTAAAAGAAGGGGACGTGGTGATTTCCAATGACCCATATCTAGGCGGTCAACATATAATGGATATTCAAACGATGGCTCCAGTCTTTTTTGGAGGGGATTTAGTCGGCTATGTTGGGGCCATTGCCCATCAGTCTGATATGGGTGGAGCGGCTCCGGGTGGGGTAGCAGGTGGATTGACGGAAATTTATCAAGAAGGTCTGCGCCTTCCGATGGTTATGCTTTATAAGAATTTCCAGGAAAACCATGAGGTGTTTCAAATCCTAGAAAGCAATATCCGGGTACCCGATAAGACGTTGGGAGATATTAGGGCTCAAGCAGCTTGTAATTTTGTGGGAGTTCGTAGATTACAGGAAGTTTTTACGAAGTTTGGCCTAGAGGTTGTTCAACAAGCAACTAATATGCTGCTTGACTATTCGGAAAAGCGAATGAGGGAAAGCATTCGCAACTTGCCTGATGGAACTTATTTCGGCGAGGATTTTCTTGACGATGATGGTATCACTGACGATGCAATACCAATTCGAGTAAACGTTTTCAAGCACGATGATGTTATTGATGTCAACTTTGATGGTACTAGCCCACAGGTCCAAGGTAATATTAATTGTCCTTATGCCACAGCTATGGCGGCTGTTTATTATACGATCATCGGAGTAGTTGATCCTCATATTCCACCAAATTCCGGCTGTTACCGCCCGGTTAACATTAAAGCTGAACTCGGAACGCTAGTCAATCCGATATTGCCGGCAGGGGTTGCTGCACGGACTAATACTTCGCAGAAGGTTTTAGAAGCTATGCTTAAGGCATTATCAATTGCCCTTCCGGAAAAGGTTATGGCAGGCAGTCACGCCCAAATGTCTACGTTTGCTTTTAGTGGCAATGATCCCCGTCATGGTGGAAAGCGTTTTGTCTATACCGAGGTCCAAGGTGGCGGGGCAGGGGCACGACCGGGTAAGGATGCTCGAGAAGCTCAAGATTCCCATTTGGCTCGTTTTATGAATAGTCCAATTGAAGCGGTGGAGTTAGAATATCCGGTCTTAGCAGAAAGATATGAACTGATTCCAGATAGTTGCGGGGCTGGAAAGTTCCGAGGGAGTATGGGCCTACGCAAGGATGTGCGTATGTTGGTGGATAATGTTTCTTTTGCCCGTTACGGCGATCGACAGAAGTTTGCTCCCCATGGTTTCTTTGGGGGGTTACCAGGAAGCAAAGGTGCCTTCTACCTAAATCCTGATACACCAGAAGAAACGCGCTTAAAATCTAAAGCTTTAAGTAAGTTGAAGCTGAACGATGTGGTAAGTGCACGCTTGCCTGGCGGTGGTGGTTACGGAAACCCTAAGGAACGTGACCCCGAAATGATTAAACAAGATGTAATCAACGGTAAGGTTAGTTTGACAAATGCCAAGGAGATATATGGATGGCAGCCTGAGAACTGAGTCATCTAAATTGGAGTGGATTGATAATGGCTAGTATTCTTGACAAACTGGCCTGGGATAGTAATTCAGGCGCCATAACCTTTAAGGGTGTTCGTTACCTTTTAATTCGGCCTGAAACTTTAGCTAACTGGCAGGAAGCTGTAGAACAACAAGATGCTTTGGCAGGGGAGAAGATCTTTAGCGGTGGTTTAGCCGGAGGTAGGCTGTCCGGGCGGGGGTTTGCTCAACAAATGGGTTTGACGCCCCGTCAAATGGTGGATTTCATGTTAGAGATGGGTTGTCAGATTGGCTGGGGTCGCTTCGCCCTCGAAGAGCTCAATGAAGACAGGCTTGTAGTAAAAGCTTTCAATTCTCCATTTGCTGAAGCTCATAGCCCGGCTAAGCATGGCGTTTGTCATCTTATCCGGGGAGTCTTTGCTGGTGTAGCTGAAACTATTCTTAGTGGTCAAATAGAAGCTATTGAAGAGGAGTGTTTGGCTAAAGGGGACGAGTATTGTCGTTTTATATTTAAAAAGAAGTAGGCATTGTAGGAGGTATAAGTATGGCTGGGAAATCGTTAAAATACGAAGCTCCTCATTCATTAGCAGAATTGTGGTCATTGCTGGAAGATGACCTGGAAAACATCGGCTTTTTGGCTGGGGGTACCGACTTGTTAGTAAAATTAAAACGCAAGCAACTTGATTTGATCAGACTTATTGATTTAAAAACCATCGAGGACTTGAAAGGAATCTGGTTAGATGAAAACCTGAGACTGCACATCGGAGCATTGACCACTCTAACAGAACTTAGTACCCATCCACTAGTTATGAAACATTCTCCGGTTCTGGTTGCCACAGCCCGCAAAATGGCTTCTGTTCAAGTCCGCAACCGGGCTACTATCGGAGGTAATCTTTGCAACGCGGCTCCTTCGGCTGATTTAGCACCACCATTATTGGTATTGGACGCCGTGGTGAAGGTTGTGTCGGGTAAGGGTGCACGCGAATTAGCACTTAAGAGCCTTTTTACTGGACCAGGCCAGATCGCTTTACAACCTGGTGAAGTCATGGCAGAAGTGATCGTGCCTGCTTCTGAACCGGGGACCAAAGTTATTTACCTTAAGCAGGGGTTACGTCAGGCACTTGATATAGCCATGGTATGTGCGGCTGTAAAGCTGACCTTGTCAGGGGATCTGTGTCAGGAGGCTGCTATAGCCTTGGGTGCGGTAGCACCTACTCCTATCCGAGTAGAAGCTGCTGAAGATTGGCTACGAGGGCGAAGAATTGATACGCAAAGTATTGCTAAAGCCGCTGATTTAGCTAGGCTAGCGGCCAATCCTATTTCAGATGTACGTGCAACAGCTGATTATCGATCCGAACTGGTTGCGGCTTTAGTAGCCAAAGGGATACAACAATGTGTTATGCAGGCTTCAGAGTACGGGGAACCACTCCCACTTGTAGAAGTGGGAGTCTCACGATTGGATGAAGGGAGTGATAAATAGTTGACGCAAATTAGTTTTGTCATTAATGGCCAACCCTGGAAGGGACAGGTAGAACCTAATGAAATGCTACTCGATATCATTCGCGAAAAAGTAGGCTTAACGGGTACCAAAAAAGGTTGCGACAGCGGGGAATGTGGAGCCTGCACGGTTATTTTAGACGGCCAGAGCGTTAACTCTTGTATAGTTCCGGCCATCGAAGTCGGGGGAAAAGAAATCCTAACGATCGAAGGATTAGCACGCGGTCAAGAGTTGCACTCCATTCAAGAGGCTTTTATTAGCGAGGGAGCAGTTCAATGCGGTTTTTGTACTCCGGGAATGATTATGTCCACAAAGGCCTTGTTGGACAGCAATCCGCACCCCTCAAACCAGGAGATTTGTCAGGGATTAGCCGGTAATCTATGCCGGTGCACAGGGTATGGAAGGATAGTAGCCGCAGTAGAAAAGGCGGCAGAGATGGGTGGTGACGACCTTGACAAGAACGATAATAGGTAAATCGGCCACAAAGTATGACGCTTTTGCCAAAGTGACTGGCGAAGCCCAATATATCCAAGACCTAACCCAGCCAAGAATGTTGTGGGGGAAAATTTTGCGTAGTTCCTTACCCCACGCCAGGATACTCAATATTGATACCTCGCGAGCCGAAAAGCTGCTGGGCGTTAAAGCTGTATTGACAGCTAAGGATTTATCCGGTCGTCCGATCGGTTTTGGGAATGATAATGAGATTCTAAAAGGGACTAAAGTGCGCTGTGTGGGCGACGAGATTGCCGCAGTCGCTGCAGTAGATGAAGCTACTGCCCTTGAGGCCATCTCTTTAATTAAAGTCGAATACGAGCCTTTACCTGGGGTGTTTGATCCGATCCTGGCTCTGTCTGACAGCAGTGTATTGGTACATGAAGGTAAAGGTACTAATCTGTCCATGGATTATCATTTTGAAACTAATATTGCAGCTTTGGATGCTGCGATGGAGCAGGCGGCCGTAATCTTGAAAGATCGTTTTACTCTACCTTTTGTTACCTCTGCTTCAATGGGCACCCATGGTTGTATGGCTATGTTCAGAAACGGCGAATTGACCATGTGGACACCAACCCAGGTGCCTTTTTTGTACCAACATGAATTAATGATGGCCTTAGGTATACCAGGCAAACGAATCCGCGTTATTCAGCCTGCTATTGGCGGCGGATTTGGGGCTAAACTTGATATGTATCCTTATGAGGCTTCGTGTGCCCATCTATCTATGGTAACGGGGCAACCGGTAAAAATAGTGTTTACTCGAGAGGAAGAGTTTCAAGCCTCGCGTCCACGTCAGCCGATGCTAATTGACCTAGTTACGGCGGCCGATGGTGAAGGGCATTTACTTGCTCGTACTGCCAAGGTTATCTGTGATAACGGAGCTTATAATTCTTGGGGTGCCACTACACCCTTTGTTGGAATGCAAACAATATCTTCCTTGTACCGAGTACCTAACATACGTTATGATGCCCAGATTGTTTATACCAATAACCCCTATAGTAGCGCAATGCGGGGTTACGGTAATCCTCAACATACCTTTGCTGTCGAAAGTCACATGGATATGTTAGCCACGAAATTAGGCATGGATCCTCTAACTGTCCGATTGATCAATGCTAACCAAAGCGGGGATATTACGCCTCAAAACATGAAGATCACTAGTTGTGCTTTCAGTGAGACTTTGAGCGAAGCAGGGAAGAATTTGGGATCGCTACCATCAGAAGCAGGAAAATTACGTGGTAAAGGTCTGGCAGGTATGATTCATGTAGGTGGTGGTGCTAGGGTTTACCGTTCAGACGGCTGCGGTGCAGTGGTCAAAATTGACGATATGGGAAGAGTTGTTTTGCTTACTGGGGCAACGGACATTGGGCAGGGTTCAGATACAGTTCTCAGCCAAATAGTAGCTGAGGTGCTGGGGGTTGATCTAAAAGATGTTAGGGTTATTAATAACGATTCGGATTTAACCTATTGGGATGTGGGTTCCCATGCCAGTCGTACAACATTTGTTGCTGGTAATGCCGCTAAGCTTGCCGCAGAAGAGGTTCGGACTCAAATAGTAAATGCCGCAGCAGAAATCTTAAAAGTTGGACCAGATCAATTGATATTAAAGGATAATCGCGTCGTGGTAACTAATGATCCTGAGCTTTTTATTGAACTCACAAAATTAATACGTGCCATGCATTTTAGGCAGGATGGCAAGTTATTAGTTGGGATGGCTTTTTATGATCCTCCGACCGAGATGCAGGATAACAAATTCATGGGAAATGTTTCAGCTGCCTACTCCTTCGGTGCCCATGGGGTAGAGGTGGAGGTGGACACCGGCACTGGTGTAGTTAAAGTTCTGCAAGTTGACGCTGCGCACGACGTAGGCAAGGCCATTAACCCTTTAGGTATTCAAGGTCAGATTGAGGGTGGGTGTGTTATGGGTCTGGGATATGCACTATCAGAAGAAATGAAAGTCCGGGAAGGACGAGTAATTAATGCTAATTTCCTTGACTATCGACTACTAACGTGTGTGGACGCTCCGGAAATTAGGGGGAAAATCGTGGAAAGCGACGAACAGCAAGGACCGTTTGGTGCCAAGGGTGTTGGGGAGGCTTGCTGTATTCCAACAGCCGCTGCAGTAGCTAATGCCATCTATGCAGCCACAGGGGTGCGAATTAAGGAACTACCGATAACACCTGCCAAGGTATTACAAGGTTTAAACGATTTGCGCAAAACTACTGACAACTCCGAGATTGAAAACTAAGAGGAGGAAAGTCATGACTAGACGTGTAGCTGTAGTAGCAGCCGGTACCAGTAAAAAATGGGGAGTCTATCCCGGAACCTATCGCGATCTTATCTC
>LOEW01000161.1 GCA_001516045.1 Desulfosporosinus sp. BRH_c37 | reverse complement strand
ACTTGTGAAGTCATCTTCGAAGATGTAGAGGTACCGGTAGAAAACTTGTTGGGTGGTGAAGGCCTCGGCTTCAAGCTAGCGATGGAAACCTTAAATAAAGCCCGTCCAACCACTGGGGCGATGGCCTTAGGTATAGCTCAAGCAGCCTTAGAAGCCGCCGTGAAATATGCTAAAGAACGTATTCAATTTGGGAAACCGATTGGACAGCAGCAGGCGGTACAGATGATGTTGGCTGATATGGCAATGAAGGTAGAAACAGCGCGCCTGCTCGTGTACAAGGCAGGCTATCTGATGGCCAAAGGGTTACCTTATACAAAAGAATCAGCCATGAGTAAGTGTTATGCCGCCGATATTGCCATGGAAGTAACCACAGATGCAGTTCAGATCTTCGGGGGTTATGGCTATACAAGGGATTATCCAGTAGAAAAGTATATGCGTGATGCTAAGATCATGCAAATTTATGAAGGTACTAACCAGATTCAACGGATTGTTATTGCTAAAGAATTGTTACATTAGTTTTGCCAATATTGGCAATTGAAAATTGACTACGCGAGTATAAACATAACTGTAAATTTTGGCAAGTTATTGGAATTACGGCTGCTGGTATCTGCTGAAAGCATATATTAGAGCCGTAAGCCTCTAATGGAGCTATATGCTATTCTGAGATATAATAAAATTCATAGAAAGAGTTGGAGTTGTTAACTTTTAATTATTTGAATTGGCTACATTCAACCTGATAAATCTGACTATTCAGATTAGGGGAAAAATGAAAAATTAGAGGAGGTCAGTTAACTATGAACATAGGAGATATACCAAGGAAAAATAGTTTGCGTTTTCCTAATAAACAGGCATTAGTGTTCAACGGACAGGGGCGGACTTGGTGTGAGGTCAATGATCGAGTGAACTCTTTGGCACAGGCCATGTTGAGTAAGAACTTGGGCCGTGGTGACCGAGTAGGAATCTTGATGGAAAACGGTTTACAGAATTGGGAGATTTATTGGGCTTGTGCCAAAATTGGCGTGATTAACGTCCCGCTTAACTATAAATTGCGGGCAGAAGAATTAAGAATCTTACTAGAGAATGCACAGCCAAAGTTAATTTTTGCCGCTAGTGACTATATTCCTTTATTGCATGAAGTCAAAGAACAATGTGGTTGGCCTCAAGAGATTATCCAAATTGAAGACTCTACTATTTCTATTGAAGGAATTAATTATGAAAAATTAATAAAACAGTTTCCAGCAAACGAACCTCAAGTTGAGGTAGCGGAAACAGATCCCTTTGCGATTTTTTATACTAGCGGAACAACTGGCTTACCAAAAGGAGCTTTGGTTTCCCATCGTAATTTAATAAGCAATAGTTTTAACCAAATGTATGCCGATCAGAGTAGTCTGCAAGATAAAAACTATATTGTTACTCCGCTTTATCATATGGGAGCGGTTTTCATGAGTGTTACTTATACTCTAATGGGGTGTACCCAAGTTATTCAAAAACATTTTAGGGTTGAAGAATTTTTAACTACAATTATTAAGGAAAAAATAAGTGTTTGCTTATTAATTCCAACCATGTTAAATATGGTTCTTAACTTTCCAAGGTTTTCTGATTATGACCTAAGTAGTTTGCGCCTAATCTTTTATGGAGGCGGGCCTATGCCCGGTACCATTTTAGAAAAGGCCATCCGTCAAATTGGTTGTGGTTTTACCCAGGGCTATGGCTTAACAGAGACTTTAGAGGCAACCTTTTTGGTTAGTAATGATCATATCCTGGAGGGTAATGAAGTTCAGCAAAAACGTTTATTATCCGCAGGTCGGGAAGCTATAGGGGCAGAAATCAGGATAGTGGATGATTTAGGGAATGATTTACCGTGCGGTAAAGCAGGAGAAATACTTATCAAAAGTGATTCAGTGATCTCTGGTTACTGGCAAATGCCGGAATTAAACAAAGATGTTATGAAAAACGGCTGGTTTTTTACTGGAGATGTAGGCTATTTAGATGAAGATAGATATCTTTTTGTGATAGACCGTAAAAAGGACTTAATTATTAGCGGTGGAGTTAACATTTATCCTAAAGAAATTGAAAGTATATTATATACTCACCCTGCGGTCTTGGAAGTAGCTGTCATTGGCATACCTGATGAACTATGGGGTGAGTCGGTTAAAGCCGTGGTTGTTTTAAGAAATGAACAAAAGGTTGGGGCAGATGAACTGATCAATTTTTGCAAGGATCGCCTTGCAAGTTATAAAAAACCAAAAGTAATAGAGATTGTATCTGAGTTACCCAAAAATCCAAGCGGCAAAATTTTAAAAATATTATTACGGAAGCTTCATTAATCCATTCGTTAACAATTATTCTTATTTTGAGATTGTTCAATGGGATTGTACTAAGACTGTCATTTGTGTCAAAAGGATTCGTACAGAATAAAGCGGATTACATTAATTCTGCCAATATTGGCAATTGAAAATCCAAGTCTTAAGCTATTTACTTATCGGTAAACCTTGATAAGTGATTGGAATTTACGGATGATGTTATCTGCCGAAAACAGATAATAGAGACCATTTATCCAATAGAGCAGCATTATTTTCTCTATTTATATTAAGAAATCGAAAGATGGAATTGTATATTTCAGGGTTTTTAGTTTCTTGAATTATGCCAAATATGTCAAAGGTACGTTGGATAAAAACGGTTAAGAGTGTCTTACCTAATTAATTGAAAAAAGTTTGACCTCAAATTGTCATATCTGGCACTTGAGACGTCTTGTTAAAGGATACTCCAATGTATCACTGTAATAAATGATTAATAACAGCAAGTTTCTTGGGGTTATGTAGGATTCTTGGAGTGTATGAGCCTTGGTAGGGATCACATTAATTGGAATTAGTTATTGTTTAGGGACAAAATGCATATTTTACAGACTTGGTATAAAAATTGCATATTAGTCTGAATAGTCAGTTTAATCATTGCTAGATAGAATAGAACAACTCATAGGCTAGGAAAGGAGGTTAAGTTAGAACCTGGCACTTTGAGGTAAGTAAAAGGGAGGGGTTTTATGCTGCGTGAGGATTTATCTAAACATCCTTTGGCCAAAACGATTGAAGCTATTAAAGCTGGTGATCAGGAAACAGCCATTCGTTGTGCCCAAGAAATTTGGGATGAGGGTCGACCGTTACATGATCTCGTTGGAGACATGTGTGGATTACTCGTAACCTATATTGCAGACAAATTAGGTGAAGAAGCTGTTGATGATGCTTGGAGATATGTAGGAGAACAAGCTTGGAAACCTGTTTTGATGTCCGTTAAAGAACAAGGTACGGACGTATTAGTCCAGATTTACGCTGCTTTTTTACGTGCCCACGGTCATGATTTTTACGTAGAACAGGATGAAGAAAAAACTGTTTTTGTCATGAATTATTGCGCAAGCGGGGGACGCATGATTAAAGAAGGAAAGAATGACAACTGTTCACGTCATCCCATGAATATTGGCACAACAAAAGAAGCTCATTCTTGGAGTTTTAATCAAAAAGAAATTTCTTATTATTGTATTCATACTCCCTTATGGATGGATATTTTACCGCGTGAATGGGGCTGGGATGTCTTTGAATCTACCTTTGGAAGGCAATTTGATGAAGCTGGTAACCCGGTTAATGAACCTTGTAAAGCTATTATTTATAAAAAACCAAGGTCATAGTGAATTTCTGACTAATTTGTTATGAGAAAACATCATGTAAAAATTTAACATGTAACTAATTAATTATTAATATTCATAATATTTTGAATATATTTACATTCCGGAGGTGGTTTAGTAGCCAGCTAATTACCTTAATTATTTGAAGAAGGAGTATAAAATAAGGAGGTATCTCATTGAGCAATAAAGTTTTGATAATTATTGCTACTGGTGAAAAAGAAAAAGCTTTGACAGGTTTCTTTTTTGCAATAAACTCATTAAAAAATGAGTGGTTTGAAAGTGTAAAGGTTGTATTGATGGGACCAAGTGAAAATTTAATGGCAAATAATCAAGAATTACAAGAATTAACTTCAGATATTTTTAAGTATGAAAGTCCTTTTGCCTGTAGGTTTATAGCAGAGAACAATGGACTTAGTGAAAATTTAGTAGGCCAAGGATATGAAGTAGAGTATGTGGGGCCAATTATTGCAACCTTTATCAAGGCTGGATATTTACCTATGGTTTATTAGTTGGCAAAGACAAGGATTCTGCCGGAAAAATGTAATTAACCGTTTTTCCTCGGCGAATGCCGAGAGTCAATAAAATATTCAGGAGGTGACCTTCGTGTATAGAGTAGGGATTGATGTCGGTGGAACATTTACAGATTTTCTTCTGATTGATGAGGTTGGTCAAAGCAAGGTGTATAAAACGTTAACCACTCCGAAAAGTCCTACCGAAGGAGTAGTGAACGGCTTAGAATTGATGGCCAAAGATCTCAAAATATCTTTTAGAGACTTTTTACAACAAGTAACTACTATCGTTCATGGTACAACGATCACGACTAACGCGACACTGACAGGCGATGGAGCAAATACGGGTTTTATTACCACAAAGGGTTTTCGAGATGCCTTAAATATGCGTCGCGGTTTAAGGGCGAAGCAATATAGCCCTAAACAGTCTCCGCCGGCTGAGTTAGTGCCAAGGTACTTAGTCCAGGCCGTCGAAGAAAGAGTGAATTTTGCTGGGCAAGAAGTTACTCCCTTGAATGAAGTTGAGGTACGACAAGCTGCCAAATTGTTTATAGAGCAAGGTGTAGAAGCAATAGCAGTAAGTTTGTTGTTTTCTTTCTTTAATCCTGAACATGAACAACGTATTAAAGAGATTCTGCAGGAAGAAATGCCGGACGTTTATGTTTCGTTATCAAGTGAGATACTGCCTCAAGTTCGGCTTTATGAAAGAAATAGTACTACGGCTTTAAATGCTTATGTTGGGCCCCCGTTATTTAAGTATTTGACGAATCTTCTGGCAAGGTTTAACGATGAGGGTTTCAAAGGCACCTTATTAATAATGCAGTCTAATGGTGGGGTAATGTCACCGGAAGTCGCTAAGCGCTTCGCTTCCAATACCCTGTTATCAGGTCCGGCAGCGGGTCCAGCAGCGGGAATCTTTTATTCTGAATCTCAAGAGGCCGATAACATTATCACTGTTGATATGGGTGGTACTAGTTTTGATATCTGCCTGATTAAAAACAAACAACCTGGTATAACAAATGAAGGACAGGTCGGGGGTTACCGGATTGCTTCCCCAATGTTGGATATTCATACCATTGGAGCTGGTGGAGGTAGTATTGCCTGGGTTGATGCCGGAGGTATGTTACGTGTAGGACCAAAGAGTGCCAGTTCGGAACCAGGTCCGGTTTGTTATGGACGTGGTGGCAAAAACATTACAACTACTGATGCTAACTTAATCTTAGGTTACTTGGATCCCAAGTTTTTCCACGGTGGTACGTTAGATTTAGATGTACAGGCGACAAAGGATGTCTTGGCTGAATTAGCTCAAAAACTCGGTATGGATCCGGTTGCGACGGCAGCTGGTGTTTATAAGATAGTTAATATGGGTATGGCAGACGGAGTACGAGAAGTTTCTGTACGACGTGGTCATGATCCACGCGAATTTGCCTTAGTCGTTGCCGGAGGAGCAGGACCCATTCATGCCGCGGAAATCGCTACAGAACTGGGTATTAGTTCGATTATTGTGCCACGTGAATCATCAGTATTCTGTGCAGCGGGGATGCTTATCTCCGATCTTAAACACGATTACGTTCGTACTTACCATGCTCCGATGGAGAGTGCTAGCTTGGATAAAATTACCGAGTTCTTTGACGATATGGCTAAGGAGGCTCTAGCAGTTTTAGGACAAGAAGGGGTATCTTCTGATCGTATCCAGCTAAAATACGCTGCAGACATCCGTTATATTGGTCAATCTAGCGAAGTGGAAGTAGTAATGAGTTCTAATAAACTGGAAGAGGAATTGACTCATATAGGTGAGGCCTTCCATCGCACTCATAATGAATTATACGGATATGCAATGCCTGGTGCTGCCTTGGAGGTTGTCAACTTGCGTTTAACCGCTATTGGAATTGTTGACAAGCCTAATTTTAATAAATTTGCTTATCAGGGAACCGAATCTGACCATGCTCTAAAAACAAAACGCAAGGCTTATTTTGAAGGCGGATATCAAGAAGTTCAGGTGTACGATGGTTTAAAACTTAATAATGGTAATATTGTGATTGGCCCTGCGATCATTGAACAGCCCACAACAACGATCATAGTGACACCTGATTTTAATATTAAGTGTGACGACTTCAATAACTATGTTATGTACCCAAAGCTTAAGAGGTAAAGGAGGAAAGTGTAATGACACACCCTGTTATTGATCCAATCTTAGTAGCTGTCATAGGTAATCGCTTTGATGCGATCACCAAAGAAATTGGTCAAACAATGTTGAGAACATCACGTTCACCTATTTTTAGTGAAGCCCGTGATTTTGTGACCGGAATTTTTGATAATCAAAGTCGTTTGGTAGCTCAAACAGCTTATATTCCTATCCTTATGGGCACTCTGCCCTATACAGTAAAAGCAATTGCCGAGCATTTTAAGGACGATATTAATGATGGTGATGTTTATATCGTCAATGATCCCTACTCAGGGAATAATCATCCGCCAGATGTAACAATTGCCAAACCGGTGTTTTGGCAAGGTAAATTGCAATTCTGGTCAATAGCCAAGGGACACCAGGCTGATATCGGCGGCGGTGGAGTAGCAGGGTATAACCCTTTAAGTACGAGTATTTTTGAAGAATGTATACGCATTCTCCCCTCACGCCTTTATTACAAGGGTGTCTATCAAGAGGATATGTGGAACATGATTCTGAAGAATGTGTTTCTTAGTTTCATAGTTGAAGGGGATCTCAGTTGTCAGGTCGGAGCGTGTAAAATCGGGGAAAAAGGTCTTTTAGGACTTCTGGATAAATATGGAGCTGAAACATTATATACAGCCATAGATGAGCTCTTTGATGCTTCGGAAAAACATATGAGAAAAGAAATTGCCAAGATGCCCAATGGTAAATATTCTGCCGAGCGTTTCATGGATCATGACGGTGTTAATAAAGAGAAGATGATTAAGGTTGGGGTGGAAGTAACCATTAATGATGACTCCTTGATCTTTGACTTATCTGAAAGTGAAAAGCATGTTGCAGGGTATGTCAATAGTACCATTGCCAACACTGCGTCATCTTGTTTTTTAGCAATTTTAACCACGATTGACTCGGATTTTTATTTCAATGAGGGTGCCTTACGGCCAATGACGGTAATTGCTCCGTTAGGATCAGTTGTAAATTGTACGTTCCCGGCACCAACAACTGGTTCAACGATTTCAACGGCTACTGCAATCATTGAAACGGTATGGTTGGCCTTAGCACAGGCTATTCCGGAACAAGTGCAAGCTTGTTGGGCACGTTGGTGTGCCCCTGCAACTTTAGGATTTAATCCAAATACAGGTCGACCCTTTGCCGAATTGCATTTTATGTGTAAAGGCGGCGGCGGTGCTACCTATGGCTTTGATGGCTGGGACCATATGGGTGTCGTTGTAACCTCCGGAAGTTTGCGAGCCCCTGACCCTGAACTTCATGAGATGTCTAGCCCCTATTATATCTTAGACTATGAATACCTACCCGATAGTTGCGGTGCTGGAAAATGGCGTGGAGGAATGGGCACGATCTATCGCTGGCGGGTAGATGCTCCGGGAATTAGATCGGCAAATTTTGGTGGCGGTGTAAGAGAGGGTACAGCTCCTTATGGTTTACAGGGAGGAAAAGACGCCGCTTTAAATGTCCTTTATATTAAGAAAGCCAGTGGTGAAGTTATCACAGTTGATGCTGAAACTTTTTACAACTTAGAAACTGGAGATATCTTCGAAATTTATGAAACAGGTGGTGGAGGTTTCGGTAATCCTTTAGAAAGGCCCACTGATAAAGTGGCAAAAGACGTGCGTGATGGCTTAGTTTCGATTAAAGCTGCTAAAGAAGATTATGGAGTTATCATCGATCCGTTGACTTTTCAAGTCGATAAAGAAGCTACTAGTAAACTAAGGGCTTGATTATACAAGTGTACTTGAACTAAAGTTGAACATCGAGACTTGTGACGAAAGCTTCCGGTGATGATAGTCTCCAGTCCCACCGAAGCAGTGTACGGGTTGATTATTAATGACAAGGCTTACCTCGAAAATATGATGGAAAGTATGCTGGATATTATGTTTTGAGGTAGGCCCTCTGTCTATCTTTAAGGAGGGTTGTTAATGAAGGGCTTAACTTACTATGTTCCTGAGTCGATTTCTGAGGCTTGCTCTGTTTTAGCAAATTATGCTGGTAGTGCGAGGGCTTTCGCAGGAGGTACTGATCTCGTCCCTAGAATGAAGGACGGAGTTATTCAACTATCGGCATTAGTTAATCTAAAAAACATAGGACTGAGTGGGATCCAAGATAAGGGTGATAGCATATCGATTGGGGCTCTAACTACATTAAGCGAAATTATTGATTCCCCTATCATAGCCAAGCGGCTACCCCTACTAAAGGAAGCTGCTGCTCAAGTCGCCTCTGTAAGTATTAGAAACTTGGCTACTTTAGGTGGTAATATTTGTAATGCTTCACCATCGGCAGACACGGTTCCGGCTCTTTTAGTTTTAGGTGCGAAGGCTAAAATCACAGGGCCCAGTGGTGATTGGGATTTACCCTTAGAAGAATTTTTTACTGGTCCGGGACAAACTGTACTGGCTCCCGGAGATTTGTTAACCGGTGTAGAAGTTCCAAATTCACCTGTTTCCTCAACAACAGTATATATAAAACAAGGTGTACGTCGGGCCATGGAAATTGCCATTGTTGGTGTCGCCGTAGCAATAACCTTGGATTCTTCGGGAGTCTGTCAAGCCTGTAGGATAGCCCTTGGCGCAGTAGCTCCAACACCTATCCGGATACGAAAAGCCGAAGAGATCCTCCTTAAGCAAAAAATAACTGAAGAATTAATTCATGAGGCATCTGTAATGGCAGTGAACGAGGCCAAGCCCATAACGGATATCCGTAGTTCAGCAGAATACAGAAGTAGAATGATTGGCGTTCAAGTACGGAGGGCTCTAAGAAAAGTAGTTAAAGAGGCCAGTAATTAGGGTTATAATTCTAGCGTATTTAAGGAGGGAAACATTATGATGAAAAATATTACTCTTTATGTCAATGGAGATAAAAAGGAGCTCTTTGTCCCTTCTCATAAAATGTTGCTTGATGTTATACGAGAAGATTTACACCTGACAGGTACAAATAAAGGGTGTGACAGTGGGGATTGTGGAGCTTGTATCGTTATATTGGATGGAAAATCTGTGAATTCTTGTTTAGTTTTAGCAGTTGATGCCGATGGTAAAGAATTGCTCACGATTGAAGGCTTAGGAAATCAAGAGGGTCTTCACCCTCTACAACAAGCTTTTATGGAAAAAGGTGCTGTGCAATGCGGATTCTGTACTTCGGGAATGATCATGGCCTCCAAAGCACTTCTCGATAATAACCCTTTGCCAACGGAAGAAGAAGTGCGTACAGCTTTGACGGGTAATCTATGTCGGTGCACTGGTTATATCAGTATCGTTGAAGCAGTTTTGTCAGTACCTGTCGAAGGGGGTAAATAAGCATGCGAAAGGAAGAATTTAATGTCATTGGTCATGAGGTTCCGAAGTATGATTCCCTTAGCAAGGTTACTGGTACGGTCAAATATCCAACTGATATTTACTTGCCGGGTATGCTCCATGGCAAGATTTTGCGTAGTACTTTGCCACATGCCCTTATTCGCAATGTCGATATTCGTAGGGCCGCCCGCTTGCCAGGGGTAAAAGCAATCCTAACAGGTCGTGATGTACCTCAAGTAGGGTTTGGTGCTGAGCGTGATTTCAATCCACAATGGGGCGACCAGCGAATTCTGCAGGCGACCAAAGTTCGCTATATCGGGGATGAGATCGCGGCAGTTGCGGCAGTTGATGAGGAAACAGCGCTTGAGGCCCTAGCCTTAATTAAAGTTGAATATGAAGAATTAGCAGCTGTCTTCGATCCTGAATTGGCTATGCTAGAAAATGCCCCGGAAATCCATGAGGGAGTAAAAAACAATATTTCGATTCATTTCCCGCTAGTTTTTGGCGACCAAGAGCTCTGGAAACAAGCTGATTATATAGTTGAGGGTCGATTTTCTACACAACTGGTGAACTCGACTACAATGGGACCGCGCTGTTCGGTAGCTCAATATGATCATGCAGGTAACCTAACCTTTTGGCGGGATACCCAGTTTCCGTTCGGACTTAGGATGGAGTTGGCTGCTGTATTAGGTATGGATGCTAAAAAAATTAACCTTATTCGGACAGCCATAGGTGGCGGTTTTGGCAGTAAGATTAGCTTGCAACCTTTTGATGGAGTATGTGCTCTCTTGGCCAAAGCGACCGGGCGACCCGTTCGAATAGCTTATACCCGTGAAGAAGAATTTAGCTGCGGACATCCCAGGCATCCGTTTATCTTCTACGTAAAGACTGGCGTTAAAAAGGATGGAACTTTAGTAGGACGCGAAGCTAGAGTAATTGTTGATAATGGCGCTTACAATGCCTTGGGTCCTCTAGTGCCGCTTATTGCAATGCATCCTTTCGTAGCGCTTTACAACGTTCCCTATCTTAAATATGAAGCCAGTACTGTTTATACTAATAAAACCTTTGGCAGTGCTATGCGCGGCTTTGGTAATCCTCAAGGAACCTTCGCGGTGGAGCAGTCTATGGATATGGCTGCCAAAGAACTGGGCATGGATCCGCTTGAATTCCGCCTAAAGAACGTTAATAAACCTAATACTACATCAATTAACGGCTTGAAAATTACAAGTTGTGGTTTAGAAGAATGTCTAACAAGATCAGCTGAAAAAGCTAATTGGTCTGAAATACGTGGAAAACAAGGAGATAAAAAGAGAGGAATTGGGCTGGCATCCTTAATTCATGTTGGCGGCGGTGCCCGTGTGTTTGGCTTTCCCGGGGTAGGTTTTTCTGATGGGACAGGTACGGTTGTCAAAGTTGATGATTTCGGTAAAGTAGTAGTATTTTGCGGGGCAACTGATATTGGAGAGGGATCAGATACAGTCATTGCCCAAATAGTAGCAGAAACCCTTGGCGTAGATTATGAAACTGTATTTTTGCACAAACCGGATACGAACTCTACCCCCTTTGATTTGGGTTGCCATGCCAGCCGTACGACTTTTACTGCCGGAAATTCGGCACTTTTAGCTGCGTTGGATGCCAAAAATCAAGTTCTAGAACTTGCAGCCAAATTAATGAATGCTTCCCCAAGCGAACTGGATATAAAAAAAGGCAATGTATTTGTAAAGAGTGAACCTAGTCGTTCAATGGACTTGGTAGAGGTTGTTCAGAAAGGACATTTTAATTTTACCAATGATGGGGATGGGCAAATGGTTATAGGCAAAGCAGTCTATGAACCACCCAACGAAATAACAGATCCTCAGACTATAATGGGAAATATGGCTGCAGCCTATGCTTTTGGTACACACATGGCCGAAGTCGAAGTTGACATAGAGACAGGACAAGTAAAGGTGCTCAATTTTGTAGCGGCTCATGATACCGGTCGTACTCTTAATCCTTTAGGGGTTCAAGGGCAAACGTATGGTGGTGTTGCTCAGGGTATTGGGTATGCTTTAAATGAAGAAACCATCTTTAAAAATGGTAAAGTAGCCAATGCTCAGTTTCATGATTATAAAATTCTAACAGCTTTGGATATGCCACCGATTCAAGTTATCGAAGTAGAGAGCATTGACCCGTTGGGCCCTTATGGTGCAAAAGGTGTAGGGGAACCAGGACTTGTTCCTACAGCAGCAGCCATTGCTAATGCAATTTATGATGCTGTAGGTGTGCGAATGACAGACTTGCCGATTACCCCTGAGAAAATACTCAAAGCTCTTGATGAGTTGAAGTTGTTAGGAAGTAGTGTTTAATTTGTTGTTGAACTGTTTTGTTTTGTTTTACTTTGATTAGTAAGGTGTTATTGCGGTTCTATTTTAGGGCCGCAATAACATAGTCGGAGACTAATGCATCAAGAGGAACTAGTGTGATTTTACAATCAAGGCCTCAAGTTGGCTTTTATTATCAGACTTGCGAGCTACTGTGATCGTTATTTCATCAGGTGTGGGGTCGCCATCGAATTGAATTCGTTGGTGAAGTTTCACGCCACCTTTTGTCGTTCTAAAGTCTGCCCATAAGTATTGAGAAAGACAAAGATTAATGGTTGAAGCATCAATTCAATAGTGACGAGCTAACGATTGACGTAGAGCATTGAAACCCAGTCAGAATCTCAATGTTTGCATCAAGCTGTTATGGATAATATTTGCGACATCGGTCGACATTTCATTGAATCTTCGAGAAATCTGAGTCGTACTAATGGATTCCAGATGAATGTGGCTCTGGCAAAAGCATTGATAGAGTATATTTCGATTTAAGGTGTGAGTTCATCTAAGTTAAAAGAACAAAAAATTTGATTAGGAGATGATAAAACTGAATAACCAAGAAGAAATTGATGCACAAATCTTAAATGCATATTTAGTTGTTTTCAAGAATCTAAAAGATATTCTTAACGAAGATGTAATGACTTCAGTGACAAATAGAACACACTTTATAGGTTACTTTCCGGGAGATAAATTGAAAATTGATTTAGAAGTTGGAACTGAAATACCGCAGAATGATCCACTAGCTAAAACGATACTTATCAATGAAATTATTGCCGCTATAGTTCCTAAAGAAGTATATGGTTTTCCCTTTAAAGGAGTCACTTATCCAATAAGAAACTTAAATGGTAAAGTAATTGGGGCGGTAGGATATGCCAAAAGTCTAGAGAACAGTGAAAAATTACAAAATACAACACATGCGTTAGTATCCTCAATTGAGCAGATTTCCGCTGCTATTGAAAATATTGCTGCTTCGGCTCAGGGGGTTGCAGATGGCGGTCAATCAGTGTCTAACTCTTCCCAAGAAGTCCAAAGCAAGGCTGAAGAGATGGAAGAAGTAGTACAATACATCGACTCTGTTGCCAGCGCTACTAAACTTTTGGGACTTAATGCTTCAATTGAGGCAGCCAGGGCCGGAGAAATCGGACGTGGTTTTGGCGTTGTAGCTCAGGAAATCCGATCTATGGCGGTATCAAGTGCAACTTCAGCTAAGGATATCCGGAAAATCATTGGTGGAATTCGTGGACTTATTTCTAAAATGACTAAGGAACTGGGAAGATTAGGAAATAGCACCCAGGAAGTATCTGCTTCTATTCAAGAAATTTCGGCTTCAATTGAGTCCTTAACCCAAAATGCAATACAATTGCAAGAAATGGCGAAAATAATATAGGCTTGGAGAGTTAGAGTCTGAACTCTTTGGCTTATGAAAAAGGAGCTTTCACTGGGGCTGGTCGGGAAGGCAAAGTGGGTCTTCTCGAGGTAGCTGACAAAGGGACCATTTTGCTGGATGAGATAGGAGATCTACCATTAAGCCTTCAAGTAAAGCTACTCACATTTATAAAACAAAAATCATGAATCCCTTGACACAGAAGGGTTCATGATTTTTTCTGTGTATGACTAGCCCACTACTTAGAGAATAGTTGGGATTATTTGTAATATTATTCGTAAAATTATTTGGGCAGCCTTTTGCGCATAATCAACTAACTATATACCATTTCGTTTACTGAGATTTCATATTACAGCGTACAACAATAGATTAATATGGATTATTTTATGCCGAACTCAGCCGCTTTTAGCATTGCCTGAGTTCTTTTCTTTACGTCTAACTTTCGATAGATATTATTAATATGGGCTTTGACAGTGTCATTTGATATATGCAAATGAATAGCGATTTCTTTATTAGATAAGCCCTTGGTCAGTGAACTTAGTACTTCAATTTCCCTGTGCGACAAAAACTGTAATGCCACATTTTCATTAGGTATAGTAGTTCTGTTCATCATATCATCTATTAAATTCCTAATTATTCTGTCGCTACGATTGGCTTTTTCCTCTAAATTTTTGTTATCAATGATCAGAGCACAAATTTTAGCTACCAAAAAAATCATTTCGGTCACTTCGGGATTGATGATTTTATCTCTATCTACCTGCAGAATTCCAAGTTCACGGTCATTGGCGATTATTGGAGCCATGATTGCCCATTGGGTTTTAAAGAATTTATCAACTTCTATTGGGAAATATTTTGTTACGGTTTCAGGTGATACAATTAACGGTTTATTATTGGAGAGGGCTGTAAGGTGACCTGGAAAAAGCTTGTGAGCATTTAATTCCTTAAACTTGTGCCTGGCTTCAGAATTAAATTCTCCGGCACCGACAAACGGAATAAGGGTCCTTTCTTGGTTATCAATAAGAAACAGGGCACAACGAATTTGAAATGTATCAACCAATAATTGCATGATTGCATGCATTGCCCTCTTCAAGGGGAGGGGGGAAACCAAAATACTTACTATCTCAAGACATAAACGCATTTGTTGTGTCCTGGAAATAAGATTCGTATCATTTTCTATATATCCTTTGAGGATGCTAATAATTCGATAAACGATTAAAATACCACGGTCCAGCATTTTATCAATTTTTAGTTCATCGGAACACTGGTTAATAGAAATTTCGGCGGTGGCCTCTATACCTTGCGATGGAGGGAAAACGGAAATTACTTTTTTATTATCTCCCAGGGTTAAGAAAAATGCCAAGTCATTGGCACTGGGGTTACCGCAGTGAGTTTCCACATGTCGGGTTTTACTATTATTTTTAACTGTCCACATGGACAACGGCCTTCTCTCGGCAAAAATGATCAAATTAGTTTCAGAAAAACCGGATTTGGGTAATGTTTGTTCCAGAGATGTAGAAATATCCTGGCTTAAATTTTCAGGAAACGCCATCTGTTGTGAAAATGATAAACAAACGTTCAGCACTGGCATGGTTTTCTTCATCCCCTTTTTGGTTATTATAGGGTCTTACCTCGTGGATATTGTTGTATTGTATATTATTCAGAATAGTCTGTACTTATAGTAATTTACACCATCATAGATCAAAATAGAAACTTAGTCAATCATAATATTTTTACTACAATTACTGCAATTATTTTAGCGTTGCTTGTCTTTTCGACAGATTGGTAGATTAAAAAAAATTAACCATTAACCATTGAGGTTAGTTGATAGCTAACCTTTTTTTAAACCTTTTTGGTAATTCAAATAATTTATCCGTAAACCTATAATAAGTTAAGAATTCAGAAAATTCAAGACAAAAACAGGAGTGATGTAAATATTGGAGCAAGTGGTAATAGTAGACGCTGTCGAGTTTTCTAAAAAAGGCGAGGTGTCAGATGGAAATTAGGAAAGTAGGAGTTATAGGGTGTGGAGCCATGGGAGCGGGAATCACCCAGGTGGTGCTCCAAGGAGGATATGATGTCATCGTTCGGGAAATGAACGAGACTCTCTTGAGCAAAGGCCTTGAAAGGGTGAAGGCTTCTTTTGAGAAGCTGGTGTCAAAGCAGGCTCTTACGCGTGAATCAGCGGAGACAATATTGAAGAGGCTTAGTGGCACGGTTTCGCTGGAGCCACTAGCTGATTGTGATCTGATCATCGAAGCCATATTCGAAAACCTGGAGGCGAAGATGGATCAGTTCAAGGCCTTGGACAAGATCTGCAAGCAAGAGACGGTTTTCGCGAGCAATACGTCTTCCTTGTCCATTACCGAAATGGCGGCGGGTACCTCCAGGAAAGAGCAGTTCATAGGGATGCATTTCTTCCAGCCAGCTCCTATCATGCCTTTGGTGGAGGTTGTGAGAACCATCTCTGTGGGGCCAGAGCTCTTAAAAACTTCACTTGATTTCGTCAAATCCCTTGGCAAGGTTGTTATCCTTGCCAAGGATCAGGCTGGCTTTATCGTGAACCTGCTCTTCACCCCCTTTATGTTGGACGCCATGCGTGCCGCAGCCAATGGAGTGGCAAGCATAGAGGACATTGACCGCGGGATGAAGCTTGGGCTCAATCACCCAATGGGTCCACTTATGCTGGCAGACTACATAGGGCTGGACCTTATCTTCAACGCCGGGAACGTGATGTTCGAGGAATACAGGGAGAGCAGATATGCACCTCCCCCGATTTTGAAAAAGATGGTCACAATGGGGTATCTCGGACTTAAAACTAAGAGGGGCTTTTATGATTGGTCGGAATCCAAGAATCCAAGGCCCATGGATTTGAACGGTTGAATTCTAAAACAAGATATTGGGAGGCGGACATGGAGTACAAAACTTTATTATATGAGACTGTTGAAAGAGTCACCACGATTACCGTCAACAGGCCCAAGTTGAATACTCTCAGCTACGAAACTTTGGAAGAGCTTAAGCATGCTTTCCTAAGGGCAAAGGACGACCCTGAGACGAAAGTGGTTCTGTTCACGGGGTCAGGGGAAAGAGCGTTCATTGCAGGCATGGACCTTAAAGAGTTTAAGCTCTTATCTGCTTTGATGGGCAAGGTGGTGGCGGAAAAAGGCCAGGCTCTGACACTGCTGATGGAAAGCATAGGTAAACCCACGATTGCCGTCGTGAACGGAATTTGCTTAGGGGGAGGGACGGAACTTGCTCTTGCCTGTACCATGCGCGTTGCATCACCCGATGCGAAGTTTGGTCTTCCGGAGGTTGGACTGGGAATTATGCCGGGATATGGAGGAACACAGAGACTGCCAAGATTGGTGGGAGAGGGCCGGGCAATGGAGATCGTCCTTTCGTCTGAACCAATTGACGCCCAGGAGGCTTATCGTATCGGTCTTGTGAACAAGATCTTTCCAAAGGAATCGCTTATGCAGGATTCGATGCGATTTGCTCGGAAGTTCAGTCAAAAGGGAGCCATATCACTAAGTTCAGCAATGCAGGCCGTCCATTACAGCTTGGAAATCCCTTTGGAACAGGGATTGAAATTAGAAGCATCTCTTGCCGGCTTGACCTGGGATACAGAAGATTCTCGGGAAGGGGCAACAGCCTTTATGGAGAAAAGAAAACCCATTTTCAAAGATAAATAATCGAGGTGGATATTATGAAAGAGGTCGTTATTGTCAGCGGAGCGAGGACTGCCGTTGGAGGTTTTGGCGGAGCATTGAGGGATGTTCAGTCTATTGACTTAGCGGAGCACATCATGAAAGAAGTTATGGCACGAGCAAACGTTCAGCCCGATCAGATAAACAAGACCATCTTCGGATGTTGCTTCGCACCTGTCGAGCAGAACATCACCCGCAGCGCAGCCTTAAAGGCTGGAATTCCGAAGGAGGTGCCCGGATTCACCATCAACAGCACCTGCGGCTCTTCCCTTCAGGCGCTCATTTCAGCCACCCAGTCCATTTTATGCGAGGAATCGGAGGTTGTTCTGACTGGCGGCGTGGAGAGCATGAGCAATGCGCCTTACATCATGCATACCGCTCGCTGGGGACAACGTCTTCAACATTTGCAGGCCTTAGACCTGGTTTGGAAAGGCATGCAGGAACCAACGATTGGTGTAGGGATGGGCCTGACTGCCGAAAATCTTGCCGAACAGTTTAAGATCTCCAGGCTGGAGCAGGATGAGTTCGCAGTCCTGAGCCATCAACGAGCGGCGAAAGCGACAAAGGAGGGCAAATTCAAGGCCGAGATTACGCCTTTTCCGATCCCGCAGCGTAAAAAGGCTCCTGTCATTTTCAATACGGACGAATACGTGAGGCCGGATGCGAATGTAGAGATGATGTCGAAACTCCCTGCGGCCTTTAAAAAGGATGGAACGGTTACTGCCGGAAATGCCTGTGGACTTAACGATGGTGCCTCAGCACTCGTTCTGATGGACCGGGATAAGGCCAAAGAATTGGATCTGAAACCTCTTGCGTTGGTAAAGGGCTACCATGTTGCTGGAGTGGATCCTAATTACATGGGTATCGGTCCTGTGCCTGCCATTCAGGGGGTTCTAAAAAAGGTGAAACTAAACCTTGGTGATATTGATCGATTCGAAATCAACGAGGCCTTTGCGGCACAGTATTTGGCTTGTGAAAAAGAATTGGGACTTGATCGGAACAAGGTAAATGTTTATGGAAACGGAATTTCTCTGGGTCACCCAGTGGGCGCAACTGGGACTCGACTGATCGTAACCCTTCTCTATGAAATGATGGCAGAGAATCTCAATTTGGGCATAGCCTCCCTGTGCGCCGGTGGAGGAATGGGATTTGCAGTGCTCATCGAGCGCTTGTAAAAGAAGGCTATATGAAATGAATAAAAGGAGATGAGCCCATGGCAATTAAGGATTTAAGGGAATGGATTAAGCAGCTTGAAGAACAAAACGAAGTGGCGATTATAAAGGAAAAGGTCGACTGGAACCTCGAGCTTGGTGGCATCACCCAGGAGACTTTTGATAGGGGAGGACCAGCGCTGCTGTTCGAGAACATTAAAGGACATGAGAATACCGTTGGCCGCAAGTTTTTTACCGGAGGCTTGGCCAGCTTTTCTCGAATTGCTTTAATGCTTGGTCTTACCAAAGACACCCCTTACAGGGAGCTAATCGATATCTGGCGAGAAAGATCGAAGAAACGCATCAAACCGAAGATCGTGAAGACAGGTCCTGTGAAAGAGAACATCATCAAGGGCGCGGATGTTGATATGTTTCAATTCCCTGCTCCCTTCTGGCACAAACTGGACGGTCACCGTTATATCGGGACCTTCGACGGCGTTGTCACCAAAGATCGCGACTCCGACTGGATGAACGTCGGCCTCTATCGACGGGCGATCCACAACAAGAACCAATTGGGGATCACCTTTGTCGTAGGTCAGCATGCCTGGTTGCACTGGCGGAGCTATGCCAAGAAGGGCGAGAATGTGCCGATCGCCGTGGCGGTCGGCTGGAATCCCATACTCCCAGCCGTGGCGTGTTCTCACCAGGGCATCGGTACGAACGAATATGATGTAATGGGCGGCCTCATGGGTGAGCCGGTGGAATTGGTCAAGTGCGAGACCAATGATCTTCTGGTACCGGCCTCAGCGGAGATCGTCTATGAAGGGTATCTCGACACTAATAAGGCCAGTTTCATGATGGAAGGACCATTTGGGGAATATACCGGCTACTACTGCAGCGTTCCTCACACCCGCCCTGTCTTTAATGTGACCTGCATCACCCATAGAAGTGATCCAATTTTAAGGGGAACCTTGGAGGGAGTGCCTATCAATGAAGATCATCACATTGAGGCCATTGGTCACTCAGCTTCTATCCGGGATCTTCTGGACGAAAGAATGAAGGGTGTCACTGCGGTCAATGTCGACCCCAGCACTGCATGGTCGAACGTGTTCGTACAGATCGACAACAGCTATGTCGGGCAAGTCCAACAGGTAGCGGCCAATATATGGAGTTCAATGTCGTCGGTGATGGTGGGAAAGAATGTCTTTGTATTTGACCAAGATATTGACATTTTTGATCTGAACAAAGTGATGTGGGCCATAGGGTATCGGCTTAATCCAGATAGGGACATCGTTAAATTTCCAGGATGGATATCCCCCTTGGATCCTTCCATACATCCTAAGGATGCGGTGCACGAGGCAGTGAAGTTGGGTGACCGGTTGCTATTTGATTGCACGAAGCCCCTGGATTGGCCGAGGACAGACGAGTGGTTCGGTGAGCGATTTGCTCCTCTGGCCTACCCGGATGATGAAACCATGAAGATAGTCAGGGAGAATTGGAAAAAATATGGCATAAAGGCCTAATACACCAATGGAGAATTCCTAAGCAATTTGATGTCTCCATCCATTTTTGGTTAGCTTGTCCTGCGCTAAGTCCTTGTTTAACAAGTTAGGAGCTATTGGATAATTGTGTTTAGAATTTGTGGTGAATTATATTTGGTCTTTGATACACAAATCAGCCCATTATCATCCAATCTGCTCCTTATCTTTTTTTCACGTAAGTTTCAGGCTGACTAAGCAGCTGTAGTATGCGCTCCTACTTACTGCAAACACTTGGCACATGTACTCGAACATTGTGCCTCGGATCCGCCGGTCCAAATGCATAATCTTAGGTATGGCCTGAGGCATCAATCATCCTCACCGCATTAGCATTTTTTGAAGTTTGCGGTTCGGCAAAAGTGTCCCCCGGACACTTTCGTCACTGGAGATTAATGTGTTTCGAACATCGATTAGAGAAAGGGGAGTCCGGTATGGAAAAGAAAGATTCAGGTAAAGAGATTCTTGTAGGAGAAGGTTTGTTTGTTCGCCCAAAGTCACCGTCGGAAGAACCTCACCTTATAGGGAGCAAATGCAAAAACTGTGCTGAGGTCACTTTCCCAAAGCAACCTTGGTGTGCAAACTGTGGCGGCGAAGCTGAAGAGCTACTGCTTAGTACGATAGGAAAATTATATTCCTTCAGTAACGTAAATAATGCACCGCCGGAAGGGTACAAAGGTCCGATACCATATGGGGTAGGTTCGGTGGAAGTAGATGGGGTGAGGGTAATGTGCAACATAACCGAACACGATCCAGGGAAGTTGAAAATCGGTATGGAGATGCAGCTGGTGGTAGACAGCTTGTTTGTTGATGATGACGGCAATAAGGTAATTGGTTTGATGTTTAGGCCTGTCTCAAATTGAATGCCTAAACGTCAAAATACCATTTACATAAAAAGAAGACGAAAGTCTCCGGTACGATACTGTATCCCTCGGCGTTTCGTAATTTTATCTAGTATCGTCTCAGGCGATAGTCTCCACTGGAGACTATCGTGGTGGAGATTATCGCCCGAGGCGATACTTAAAAAGATACTTATCGCCGAGGGATTAGACTTTTGCCGAAATTGCTCGCTATGAAAGAATAGCTAATCAATTGAAGGAGTGTAATGTCATGAGAGATGTAATGGTGCTTGGTGTAGGAGTACACCCGTTTGGCAGGTTTGACGACAAGAGCTTTGAGGATATAGGACAGGAAGCCGTTAAAGCAGCTTTAAAGGATGCTGGAGATATGCCCTGGACGGATGTTCAGGCGGCGTTCTGCGGCACGATGCACGGTGGGACGGGCGCAGGGCACAGAGTGCTGTCACGTGTTGGGATGACAGGATTACCAATTATCAATATGGAAACAGGCTGTGCTTCTGGTAGTAGTGCTTTTATAATGGCATACCAGCAGGTGGCCTCGGGCCTTTGTGATATTGCTATCGCGCTTGGAGTAGAGAAGATGCCTAGGGGTTTTATGCGCATGACCTCTTATCCTCAGTGGCAAGTGCTCAGCGGTTTAGCATTAAATCCTCTTGAATTTTCCCTGCGGGCAAGCAGGCATATGGCGGAATATGGGACCACGGAGGAACAACTCGCCAAGGTATCGGTGAAAAGTCACAAAAACGGTGCTCTGAACCCGTATGCCATGTATCAGAAGGAGATGTCGCTGGATCAGATCCTTAATTCAAAAATGGTTTGTTATCCTTTAAGGGTGCTGGAGTTTGCTGCCCCTGGAGAAGGAGCGGGGGCAGCCATTCTCTGCAGCGAAGAAGTCGCGAGAAAATATAACCATAGCAGGGCTGTTAAAGTAGCTGCAGCATGCATGGGTGTTGCTCAATACGGAACGTCAAGGTGTGGCGGTGGTATTGGCGGCATGGGGCAGAGTGCAAAAATCCATAACGAGGAAGTAGCAACGAAATTATCAAAGCAAGCATATCAGATATCTGGTATTGGACCTGAGGATCTGGGCTTAGTGGAGCTTCAGGATACAGATTCAAGCTCTGAGATTATACTCTATGAGCAGTTGGGACTTTGTCCGATAGGTGAAGGCGGTCGTCTTATTGATGAAGGGAGAACCGAACTCGGGGGGGATATCCCTGTCAATCCAAGTGGAGGTTTACTCTCCTGCTCAGAACCTACCGGCGCTTCCGCCATGCGGCAATTAGCGGAGGTTACCTGGCACCTTCGTGGTGAGGCTGGTCGTCGTCAAATCCCAAATGCAAAAGCGGGTATGGCTATGGCTTCGGGTGCCGGCGGTAATTGTACAGTTATCATCCTGAAAAAGTAAAGAGGTATGGGGACACACCTGCCGTAGCTTGAGTATTCATCAGAGGACAGGAATGTCACCAGTAAATGCTTGGGTATTCCACTGAGGACAATAATGTCCCCAAAAAAGAAGGAACTAAATGAGAGGAGGAAGTTACTATGGATTTCAGGTTTACACCAGAAGAAGAAGCTTTTCAGAAAGAAGTACGCGAGTTTTTAGATAAGGAAGTGACAAAAGAAGTTATTCATGAACATAAGTCCGGGGAAAGCTTAGGACCTCATTCACGTGCGTTACTTCGAAAAATGGGCGAAGCTGACCTTCTGGCTTCAGCCTGGCCCAAGGAATATGGCGGCCGGGGATTATCACCGGTAACACGGTTTATTCTCAGTGAAGAAATGTCTTATCATGCCGCGCCTTATCCTTTGACCTTTGTAGAGGTTGCCGGACCGGGTATACGGCACTATGGAACTGAGGAACAGAAAAAGGAATTTTTAGGCAGGATTGCGAACGGTGAGCTCGAATTCGCGACGGCTTACACGGAGCCTAATGCCGGTTCTGACGTAGCAGCACTAAAAGTACGCGCGGTAGACAGTGGCGACAAATTTATTATTAACGGGCAAAAGGTATTCAACAGCCATGCCCATTGTGCTGATTATATGTGGCTTGCGGTAAGAACGGACTTGACCGTGTCTAAGCACAAGGGTATCTCCCTGTTTATCCTAGATATGAAGACACCGGGTATCACAATCCGACCAATGTACACGTTTGCCGGCGTGAGAACAAACGAGGTCTTTTTCGATGATGTAGAAATACCTAAGTCATGTTTAGTGGGTGAGCTTAACCATGGCTGGGATTACATGATGGGTGCTCTGAACTATGAAAGAGGAGGAACAGTAGGAGACCTGCAGGCGGGATTTGATGAGTTGCTTAAGTATGTGGCAGAGGCCAAGCGTGAAGGTAAGTTGTATTGTGACGAAGATTGGCTTTCAGAAGAACTGGCCCAGCTCGCCACAGAATTGCGTATAGGAGGGTGGTTGATCTATAGGTTGGCTTATATGCAGGATACTGAGAAGCCCGTCACTTATGAAGCATCCCTTGGCAAGCTATATGCATCGGAGATACGGTTACATTTATATAATGTAGCGATACAGAGTATAGGACTCCATGGACAGCTACGTGACTGGTCAAAATATGTTCCCATGGATACGAGTATGTTGACTGAGTTTCTGGACAGTCCGCGCTGGTGTATAGTTGCGGGGACATCAGAGATTCAGCGAAATATCATGGCAACCAGAGGATTGAAGTTGCCGACAAAATAATTGGAAAGGAGGTATACAAATGAATTTAACTCTTACAGAAGAGCAAGAAATGCTCACGAAATCGGCTCGTTCCTTTATGGCGGAGAAATTCCCCAGAGAAGTGCTCGATCAGATAGATGAAGGGGAGTTAGGCTATTCACCTGAGATTTGGAAGGAAATGGCTGAGATGGGTTGGATGGGATTGGTATTCCCGGAAGAGTACGACGGTGCTGGTATGGTGTTCCAGGATCTGGCATTGTTGCTGGAGGAAATTGGCAGGGTGCGTCCGATCACTCCTTTTTTCTCAACGATTATTCTCGGTGGTTTGCCGATCATGGAGCTTGGGAACGAGGAGCAGAAGCAGGACTTAATACCCAAGATAGCCAGCGGGGAGTCCATCTTTACCTTGGCACTCACTGAATCCAGCGCCAGATATGATGCCAAGGGAATTACTATGAAAGCGACCGCATCCGGGGACGATTATATACTGAATGGTATTAAGCTCTTAGTCCCCGACGCTCACGTAGCTGATTATCTGATATGTGTCGCCAGGACCAGCGAGGGGGCAAAGCCGGAAGACGGGATTACGATCTTTATCGTTGAAGCGAAGATCCCGGGAATAAGCTGTTCGGTGCAGAAGGCCTTGAACGAGGACAGAGTGTGCGAGGTTGTCTTCAAGGACGTGAAAGTAGCCAAGCAAAACATCCTGGGTAAATTAGATGAAGGGTGGAATGACGTCCGAAGAATCCTGGATCGGGCTGCAGTGTCAAAATGCTGTGAAATGGTTGGCGGGGCCCAGCGGGTCCTGGAGATTTCTGTTGCCTACGCTAAGGAAAGAACACAGTTCGGTCGTTCCATCGGCAGCTTTCAAGCCATTCAACATCACTGCGCCAATATGCTGATGGATGTTGATTCTTCAAAGATGATTACCTATGAGGCCGTGTGGAGGATCAGCGAAGGGTTACCCTACGCTATAGAGGCAGCTATGGCCAAAACCTGGGTAAGCGACGCCTACAGGCGAGTTGTTCTTCTTGGGCTTCAAATCAATGGAGGTTCTGGTCTCATAGTGGAGCATGAGATGCCACGATATTTTAATGGTGCAAAAGTTGCTGAAATCACTTTTGGCGATGCTCGATTTAACAGGAAACTGCTAGCTAATTGTCTGGGATATAAGAAGCTCACGTTTCCAATGGATAACAGTGATCTGTGCGAAAGGCAAGAAGGCAATATCCTCCTGTGACGAGAGTGTCCGGTGGACACTCTCGCCGAAGCTGCGATTCCACTAAGATAGCTTTACGGCGAAGGATGGATATTGCCGAAGCCGCTGTACTCTTGAGAATAACTTTTCGGCTGAAGGAGGAATACAAATGATAAATTTAGCACCAAGGCTCACTTTCGGAGGAAGTGCGAATGATTGGAATGAAGGAATTGATTTTAGCCGTATGAGGGAAGAGAGGCTCGCTAAAGCCCGTGCCTCATTGAAGAAGCACGGTATGCCAGTATGTTTGCTTACCCGACCTGAAAATATTCGGTATGCTACAGGAGGCAAGGCTCTGGATTTCATCGACCAGACCAGATACACCTTAGTCTGTCTTGATCATGATCCTATCCTTTATGAACCTCACGGTACACTTGCCGGAGTGCACCCCTGGATTAAACCTGAAAATATCAGGCAGGCTTTTCAATGGGCGAACCAGGCCTGTGGCCCTGATGCTACTTGGCATACAGCAAAGAAATTTGCAGAGCAAATTAAAAACGAATTAAAAGCACTTGGCTTGGATAAAGAGAAAATAGGCATCGATAGCCTTGACGAACCCGGTCGGCAGACCTTGAAAGAGGCCGGATTGGAGATTACCAATGCCATGCCGGCAATGCTGGAAGCACGGGCGGTTAAAACGAGGGATGAGATTAATTGTCTGAAAATGGCCGTGGCTATAGCAGAAGTGGGTTGGAGTGCTTTGTACGAAGCCTTAAAGCCTGGTGTTCGTGATCGTGACTTAGTTGCGGTGGCCAACGAAGCGATGTTCAAAGCCGGTGCGGAAAGCATATGGTCAGCGCTTGTAAGTTCAGGAGCCTCTGGTTACGGCACGGACAAAATCGTACAGCAGGGAGATCTAATAAATGTTGACTTTGTCCGCTGCACATACATGGGATACAATACCTGTTTCTACCGTAATGCCGTTGTGGGACAAAACCCGACTGATAAGATCAAGGACAAGTATAAAAGAATGTATGAGCGACTGTATCGGGTCTTGGATGCCATTAAGCCTGGTGTTACCACAGCAGAGGTGGCAAAACTTTGGGAATCTGCTCAACAAAAAGGGTATTCATCTGAGGACAGTGTATGGTGTGATGACATGGGTCACGGCATAGGCTTGTGGCTCTACGAATATCCGATAACCAATAGGCTTTGGTCATTAGATTATCCTCAAACCTACCAGGAAGGCATGACTATGGCTGTTGAGGCTTTGGATACTCTTGATCCGGAGATCGGCAGATTGAAACTGGAGGAAATGATTGTTGTGACCAGCAATGGTGTTGAGGTGCTCAACAGACAGCCCATTAAGGATATCATGATTGCTCACCCTATACTTATGGCAGAGTAAGGTAAAAATTAGGATGTGTAACTGACTTTGGAGGTCTCAGTGAACTCGTTCAGCTAAAGCTGGACATCGAGACTTCGGTGACGATAGTCTCCTGTGGAGAGTATCGCCGAAGCCGCTGTTCCAAAAGGGACACTTAGCGGCGAAGGATGGACTCTACCCCCACCGAAGCAGAACAAGGAACACCCACTTATAGAAGTGGGAGTCTCGGAATTTAATTAATTATTGAGACAGAGTTTATAAAACAAAGGAGGATACAGAAATGGCTTACGAAAAATTATTTGAATCGATAAAAATCGGATCAACAGAGCTCAAGAACAGATATGTGATGGCCCCGTGCAATTTTATATTTAGTGATTGGACGGGACTGATCAATGAGGAGGACATCGCCTACTATGTGGCAAGGGCAAAAGGAGGTGCAAGCGTTTGCATTGTTGGCGCGATCCTGTGTACTGAGTTGGGGAAGGAAGTTGCGAATATTCCCTGGCCTTATATGACGAGCATAGAACATATACCTGGGTTGGCGATGTTGGCCGAGAGTATTCATTTGGCCGGGGCAAAGGCCTTTGCGCAGATCTTGCCAGCCAGCGGCAGCAGGGGTAACCCGATGCGAGATGATGTACAGCCGATAGCACCTTCGGCAGGAGTCGAGTATGTGTTTTCTACAGATCAATCGCATGGTCAGGCGGAATCGATTCTAAAAAGCCGGATCAAAGGCCGCTGGTTGAAAGAGAAATATCTGTCACATCCCAAACCGAGGGAAATAACCGTCGCGGAAATGGAGCAACTGATTAAGGAATCAGCTCAGAATGCCAAATTGGCTGTCCTGGCCGGGTTTGATGGAGTTGAACTGCATCTGTGCCATCATTATATCTTGGACCAGTTCCGTGATCCAAGGTTCAATAAAAGGACGGACAAATACGGTGGAAGCCGGGAGAACAGGCATCGGTTCATACTTGAATACGCTGAGGCCGTTATTAAATCGTTGAGGGAAGAAAGGGAAGATTTCACGATCGGAGTACGAGTGGGAAGTGAGTGTGGCGAAGAGGGAGGCTATACACTTGAGGACACCATGTGGCTGGCTGAAAAACTCCAGGAACTGGGCATAGATTACTGGAGCACCAGCATCGGTTTTCCGCCAATACCTGAGTGTAAGATGGATAGCAAAGTGGATGGTGGCTACCTGCAGTGGTCGAGAAAACTGAGAGACGTTTTAAAAGTTCCCATTCTCACAGCGAGCGTACATTCGCCTGACCTGGCAGAGGAGGCCGTTACCAAGGGATGGACAGACCTGATAGGGCTGGGAAGGCCGCTGGTAGCCGATCCGGAACTTCCTAATAAAGTTAAGGAAAACAGGGTAGGAGATATTACCAAATGCTTAAAGGATAATCTTTGCTGGGTGGGATTTGACATGTGTTTGCCCGGAAGATGTTCACAAAATCCAGAGCTGGGCAGAGAGAAATATAACCCGAAGTACCTGTTGACAGAGGGATTCAAAGGGGCGAAAATGTTGCCCGCTGTTTGTCGGAAATAGCCTGGGTCATGTCCAATTCTTAGAGAAAGAGAGGTCTGGATATGAAATGGCAAGACAAGTATAAGGATAAGCTGCTGAGTGCTGAGCAGGCAGCCAAACTGGTTACCAGCGATTCCGAGGTGTTGTTTTCTATGATGAATCAGCCCAAGGATATCGGTTTGGAGTTGGCCAAGCGCTATAAGGAGCTGAGCAATGTAACGATCACTTCTCATTGGGTAGAGGATTATCCATTCCTCCATCCTACGGAAAACCCTGAGATGGCAAAGGCATTCTCTATTCAGGATGCCTTTCCTCTCAAACATACCCGGAAGGAGGTACAGGAGAACAGGATTGATTGGAAGCCTACGGTGTTTGGACTTAGCGATGGCGTGAGGCAGCTGGATGAAAATAGGGGCAGACTTTATCACTTTAAGGATATCTTTTTTCTTAAGCTAACCCCACCAAATGACTCAGGCTATTGCAGTTTTGGACATCAAACTTGGTTTTCACCGAGCGCTTGTAAGACGGCAAAGATAGTGGTTGCTGAAATAGACCCGAGCATTCCTTGGGTTTTTGGAGACTATATAAAAATTGATGAGATAGACTATCTCGTCGAAGCCCCTGTTGATGGTGATGTAGCGAAGGGGAATCATGTACCGGCCACTTCTGTGGAGGACTGGGAGTTATCCCAGGTGATCGGTGTAAATATTGCTACGCTGATCAATGATGGAGATACTTTGGAGATTGGCACCGGTACCGCTTCGGAAGCAGTCATGGGCTTCCTTGACGACAAGAAGGACCTTGGTGTTGATAGTGAGCTTTCGTTCCGTCAGTTAATTGACCTAAAGAGGCGGGGCATTATCACCGACGATAAGAAGAACGTCGATCGCGGGAAAAGTGTTTGTTCAAGTTTTCGGACCTTTGGTGGTGTGGATGCTGAACTTCCTGAGGCCTTAAAATTTATCACCAATAACCCAGAATTCGAATTTCATGATATTTCGTATATGTGCAATGTGCCTAGGGTTGCCCAGCAGAACAATATGGTCGCTATTAATAACGCTTTGGCGGTGGACCTTCTCGGTCAGGTTGTTGTCACTCATGTTGGTCCGGCTCCCTTTGGTAGCCCTGGAGGTTCGCTGGAGTATTGTATTGGTGCGCATTACTCAAAGGGCGGTCGAGCCATATTTGCCTTACAGTCTACGGCATTGCATGGGAAGGTGTCCCGAATAGTTCCTCGCTTAGACCCGGGAGCTGTAGTGACGGTTCCTATGTTCTATGTGGACTACTTGGTCACTGAGCATGGTATCGTCAACTTGGATTGTAAGAACATTCGGGAGAGGGCAGAGGCAATAATCTCAATAGCCCATCCGGATTTTCAACCTGAATTAAGGGAGGCCGCAAAGAATTTATTTGGGTTGATTTCAAGTGATGAAAATTCAGAAAACTCCAATATATCAGACTGATCTATTGATAATTGCGAAGAAGATTTGTGAGGTTCCAAACGTGCAAGAGTAATATCATGAGGAAGAAGCTATAAAACAAAGGAGGATAACAGAAATGGCTTACGAAAAATTATTTGAATCGATAAAAATCGGATCAACAGAGCTCAAGAACAGATATGTGATGGCCCCGTGCAATTTTATATTTAGTGATTGGACGGGACTGATCACTGAGGAGGACATCGCCTACTATGTGGCAAGGGCAAAAGGAGGCGCAAGCGTTTGCATTGTTGGCGCGATCCTGTGTACTGAGTTGGGGAAGGAAGTTGCGAATATTCCCTGGCCTTATATGACGAGCATAGAACATATACCTGGGTTGGCGATGTTGGCCGAGAGTATTCATTTGGCCGGGGCAAAGGCCTTTGCGCAGATCTTGCCAGCCAGCGGCAGCAGGGGTAACCCGATGCGAGATGATGTACAGCCGATAGCACCTTCGGCAGGAGTCGAGTATGTGTTTTCTACAGATCAATCGCATGGTCAGGCGGAATCGATTCTAAAAAGCCGGATCAAAGGCCGCTGGTTGAAAGAGAAATATCTGTCACATCCCAAACCGAGGGAAATAACCGTCGCGGAAATGGAGCAACTGATTAAGGAATCAGCTCAGAATGCCAAATTGGCTGTCCTGGCCGGGTTTGATGGAGTTGAACTGCATCTGTGCCATCATTATATCTTGGACCAGTTCCGTGATCCAAGGTTCAATAAAAGGACGGACAAATACGGTGGAAGCCGGGAGAACAGGCATCGGTTCATACTTGAATACGCTGAGGC
>LOEW01000160.1 GCA_001516045.1 Desulfosporosinus sp. BRH_c37 | reverse complement strand
CGTGCTCATGGCAACAATTTGTGGTGCAAGCAGGAAGCCTTAATCAGTCTATAACATCGGGCTCGAACGCACCAAGACATTTCGACCTTTTCCGTAGCAAAAGTATCTCACTTGGGCAACATTTTTATTCCACCGTTTTCCACCGTTTTCATTCATTTGATGGTGTGGCACAAGGAGCCACATGGAGGTCTATAACTGGACATTAAATCAAAATTCATATGAGTGAATAATCGGAAGTTAACATTTTTAAACAAGCACAGAAAGTAAAGAGAGAACTTACATAAGAAAAATGGGTTTAGTAATCCAACCCAATTGCGCATTCTTTGGGTAATGAACTAGACTCGGATAATTATAACCTGTTCCGAACAGAGATAACATGGTGCCGGAATATAGAAGATATTTCGTTTGGAGAAATTGCCAACAAATATTTTGTTATCATCTATCGAATAAAGAATTTTTATTATTTAAGGGGAAGAAATTATGTATCGTTAAGGCGCTCAAGAGAAGGAAATTAAGAATTTAAGCTTAGGTAATCTTTGTGCAAGGTTTGTCAGTACTTTTTGGTTACGTTATTACGCAAGGAACATGATAAGGTTTTAATTTAAAATATATCAAATAGTTAGATGGTTCTATGTACAAATTTCAAAATTTGATCATGAAGGATTTTTTAGCCTAATATATATAGAGTTAATAAAGATGTAAAAGGAATTTATGATATCTCTAAGAAATACTATAATTGGTTAAACTTTATATGAATTGTAGAAGTGAGGTAAGATAAAGTGAAGACAATTAGTAACATAAAAGTAGAGATTGCCTGGAATGGAGAAATGGAAATCTTAAACTTTAAGCTTCTTGAAAATACAGTATTTACTACGGAACAAGGATTACAAATTAAAGCTGTAATCAACGAAAATGGGTATTGTTTTGATGCTAAAAGAATTGATAAATCAAATTATCTTTCAAAATATAATGATTTAATAATTCAACTCTTTGTTGATCAATATAATATATCTATGGACAAAAAAATGGAGGATTCAGTAAGTGGTATTGAATCTACACAAGAACACACTTTAGATGATCCAAATATAATAATACCATATGACCCAAATTCCATAAGGGTAACACAGGGAAGGTTCTCTTTAAAAGAAATATTTGAAATGATTATCGGCACACAAGATGATGAGCAAATACTAGATTTATCACCAGATTTTCAACGAAACTATGTATGGGAAAATACTAGAAAATCTAGGTTAATTGAATCTATTTTGTTAAAGATACCTCTTCCAGTATTTTATCTTGCAAGAGATATAGAGGGAAAGTACCAAGTTGTGGATGGAGTACAACGTTTCTCTGTAATTAAAGAATTCTTTTCAAATGGGTTTAAACTTAAAAACTTGGAATATTTGAAGGAAGACTGTGAAAATAAATATTTTCAAAAAAGTACTGCAGCTTCTTTGCATCCCAAATTTGTTAGGCATTTAAGATCTTATCAAATTGACTGTAATATTATTGAACCGGATACTCCCCACAAAGTTAAACTAGATATTTTTAAGAGATTAAATACGGGAGGTAGAAGTTTAAATAATCAAGAAATCAGAAATTCAATTTTAAAAAAAGAACCTAGAGATTTTGTTAGAAAACTTGCAACATCAGATGTTTTTAAATTGGCAACCAACAATAGCATCAAGCCAAATAGAATGATGGATCAAGAGTTAATAATAAGATTCATTGGCTTTTACTTCTTATATAAACAGAGTAATTGGTTCCCACAATTATTTTATAATGGAATTATGGATGAGTTTTTAGATAATGTGGTTGAAATATTAAACAGTCATTATAAGAATATTCCTCTTGATATTATCCAAAACGATTTTAATTTATCTATGAATAATGCATGGAAAATGTTTGGAATTTATGCATTTAGAAAGGTCGAAGAAAATTATAAAAAAGTTTCAAGGAATATGATTAACAAGTCTTTATTTACAGCTTTTTCAGTATTGCTTTCAAATTATAATCAAAGTTTAATTAAAAAACGAGGAAATGTTCTTAAAGACTTTGTCGATTGGTTACAAACTGATGAGTATCTTTTCGGTTCAATAACCTACGGTACCAATGATAAGGCGAGAATTGATACTACATTTTTACGTATCGAAGAATTTCTAAAGGCAACGTATGGGGGATAAGGATGATAAAAAGCATAGAAATAAAAAATTTTAAATGTTTTAAAAATAATGAAGTGAATTTAAATAAAGCAAGTCTTCTATTAGGTACAAATTCAGGTGGAAAGTCTTCATTAATTCAAGCTATTTTACTTGCTGAAATGTCTCTAGATAGTATTGCTAAATATAATGCTAAAAGTTTGGACCTCATAACCAATAAATATGGACTAAATCTTTATTTTTTCGATGAGATTTTATACCAAGATGCTGAAGAGAATGTCATTAGCATAGATCTACATTGTGAGGAACTTAACTCTAAAATTGAATATATTCAAACAGATGATAACAATGTTGTTGCAATACAAGTTATCGGGGATAAAAGGGCTATACCATTACTTTATTTGAGTGCAGATAGAAGTATTTCAAAATATCAAAAGAGTGGAGATATAAATAATTTAAAATTAGGAGATTATAATGAGTATTTAGGATACATTCTTGAGAAGGGCCGCCAAAAGAATGTTATAATAATTGACATGGAGCGTAATCATTGGAAATACAGTGATACAACAGTATTAGATATTCAGGTTAACAATTGGCTGAATTTTGTATTACCGAATAATAGGGTGACTGCAAAAAATACTGGATCGGACAATTATGTTTCTCTATTATTCGGGGATAAAGCTACTTTGCATCAAACAAATGTGGGATATGGTGTATCTTTTGTATTACCAATAATTGTTGCGGGACTTATTGCTGACAAGAACTCAATATTAGTTATTGAAAATCCTGAGTTGCATTTACATCCTAAAGCTCAGTCAAATTTAGCTTCGTTTTTAGCTGTTGTAGCGGCTTCTGGAGTACAAGTTATAATTGAGACACATAGTGAACATGTAGTAAACGGATTTAGAAAGGCTGTTCTTAACGAGAATAATCCGTTAAAATCCTCAGATTTAAGTATTAATTATTTCGAAGTTAATGAAGTTTGCCATATTCAAAAAGTTGAGTTGAATGAAAAAGCTGAAATCACTCATTGGCCCTGTGGTTTTTTAGATCAAGAAGAAAATGACTTGTTCGAGCTTAGAAAAATGAGGCTAAAAAAATAATGGGGACTTTAGTTATAAATAATGAAGGATTTTTAGCACTCTTAAAATCTGATGATGGCCAATTAAGTGAATTCATTTCTATTGTAGAACTTCTACGAGATTTATCATTTAAGTTAGTTATGTCGAATGAATATAACTTAGAAGAGATTTTTGATGAGTTGTATATCAGATCAAAAAGTAATGAAGATGTAAGAATTGTTAGTAGAATACTTGAAAAATTAGCTAGTTATATTAATAATTCGGATTATGAGAATATTTTGAAGGAGATTAATGATCTAATAAAGGAAGAATCGAGTTCTTTTAAGGATATTTTAGAAAACGGTGCAAATTTTAACCATAATTTTAATACAATGTGTTTTCGGTTTAATTTAAATAAAGGGTTTAGGAATGTATTTACTACCGAAGAATTGATACAGAGCCTACTATTATTCTGTCAAAGGATAGATGATATCATTAGTTTTGTTAATGAATTGAAGATAATTCTAACTGAACTAGTTTTTGACGAAGATATTGCCGCTTCAATGGAAGAACTCAGTGACGGCTTTATTTTAAGAAAAGGTGAGATTATTTATCATCTCTACTGTATTTACAATGAAATTCCAAAAATTCTCTGTAACGGTTATGTCGGATATGAAAATATTGGAAGACAAATGTCAATAGTTTGCTCGCCTGAACGCAATAGAGATAAGGTAAATGAGAAATTGAAAAAGGATATTAACGGAAAAAGCGTAAATTGTGAATTACATACCAAAATGAAAAGACTGACTGATAATGCACCTGATAGAATATATTTTTGTCCGTCAGTACCAGATGGTACGGGAGAGGTTTGCGGGAAAATATTTGTTTATAAAATCACTAAACATGCTTGAATCGTGACAAAGCAAATAAACACTATATTTTATAATGCATCAGATATTTTAAATATACCAGGGCAGGACGTTTTAGTTAATTTCCGCTAAAAGAAATTCGGTAGTCACTATTCTAGTCCGAACTGATTGGAATTTATTAAGTTTATTATGACTTATTAAAATGAGGGATAAAACGATAAAGATTACACTCATCGAGTTATACAGAGTACAATATTAAAGTCTTTTAATTTCAAAAAAACGGATTATAAACCGTTGCCATCACCTGCCCCTTAGGGTGGTAAAGCAAAAATTAATGGTATCGGATTATTCTTTACAGATGAGCTTTCTGAAAATATTAATTTGTACTACTACCGTACTACTACGCCGAAAATTTTATCTGATTATTGATGAAATTCAGTGAGTCATTGAAACCCTGTAGACTTTGCTACATAAGGGTTTATGAGCTCAAGTGATTTCCTGTATTTTATACTACTTCAAACTCTTAATCGGTAGGTCACTGGTTCGATCCATGGGCGGCGCCTCAAATAAATATTACTCCTGAAAAGTATAAATTTTTGCCTTTATATAACGATAGTATGAAAGTGGCCCGTGAGGACATTTTGGGGACAACCACTGCATAATGTCCCCAAAATCTACCAAATAGACCCAAAAGTAAAACTTCGGAAACAGCATGGAATAAGGGGATTCAAAACAAAACCGAATTATACATTAAGTCAATTATCTCACTCGTAATGAGCAGATAACTTGACTTCATTACTATGACAAGAAAATACGGGACTAAATCTACTGACCGTAAGGAGATTGTATGTAATCCCTACCCTGTTAATAAATTTAGGTTCGTGACAAGTAGTACTACATCAGTTGTTTCGAACTGGTCGGAAGCCGAGGAAATAAACCGTCTTGCTAAAAACGATAAAGTAATGGACGTTGAGGCTGACTATTGTTTTCATCGAGACGGGTGTATAAGCCAGGGCCTAACTCCTTTTAAACATCCTCATTACTTCCACTCACGCGGAAAAAATGCTGCAAACTCTCATTTAAATAATGTCGAGGAAGACACGCTCTTATATAAGGAAGACACGCTCTTATATAAGGAAGACCATTTATGTTGAGTTTGCCCGAAAGAATGCGCGTTTAAGAACATCTTACATTCCTCAACCACCTAGTCCAAATAACTATCAAACGAAGAGTGAATATCAGCAAGAGCTTAGAATGATTCGAAATGCAAATCAGGGTTTAAGAGGTCTTCATATAAATTCTACCTATACTGCAATGGCCCATAATTGGTTAATTAAAGAGCTAATCAATGCTCAAAATTGGCGTTTTGTTACTGATCAGGACAATTCTCTTATGACCGCATTATTTCGGGTTTTTCCAAAAGAAATTGCTTTGGGAGGATGCCCATCACTTCTTATGCAAAGTTAATAAAGAAAGGTAAGCGTCAAACCCACCGTACCTAGCAATAAACCAAAAAATTTGAGACAATACATTTTAAATGTGCAGTGAAAAGAAAAGAGCCTCCAATTGTACTGTAGGCTCTGTCGGGTTAACTATTCTTTTTCATAGATTTGCAGTTTTCAGGGAGTTTATCGGACCAGGGCAACAGATCTTGAAGAAAGTCCTTACTTGTTCCCGTATAGTGTTTGGGGATTGTCTCTAATATATGAACAATATATTCATAAGGTTTCAATCCATTGGCTTTGGCACTTTCGGTGATCGAATAGATAATAGCACTAGCTTTCGCCCCATTGGGGGTATTGCAAAATTCCCAGTTTTTACGACCTGTAGCAAAAATGCGTATGGATCGTTCCGCGGCCGAATTATCGATGGAAATACTGCCATCCAGAAGATACCGTTCGAGATAATCTTGTTGGTTCAAGGAATAGTTAATGGCCTTACCGATCATTGAGCCGGAGTCAATGGTTCC
>LOEW01000159.1 GCA_001516045.1 Desulfosporosinus sp. BRH_c37 | reverse complement strand
GAATCCCGTGTATTTCCATTGCAGTAAGTATACTTCATTGTACCATTAATACCATAACCCACTGCGTTCCACCAATACGCACCACCGGTAGTGAATCCAGCAAGACCGGGATAAATGATGCTCGTCGAAGAACTGGGTGTGCTCACTGTTATTGTACAGGTGGCTGTTTTCCCCCCATCTACCGTCGTTACAGTGATCACTGATGTTCCTGCACTGACTCCCACTACCTTACCATTTGCGTCTACTGTGGCTACTGCAGTATTGCTTGACTTCCATGTGACATTTTTATTAGCGGCATTGGTAGGAGCTATGGTCGCAGTTAATGTATCATTAGCTCCGATATTGATCTCTGAATTGCTTTTATTTAAACTTACTCCTGTGACGGATTGTGTATCTATGGGGCTTACATATGTTAAACGTATAGCATCAAATCCTATCTTTGGTGACCCAGTGTTTACATACGTCTCTCCGGTTGCATCATCAAGTTCCACTGCTGCATCACCGGGTGAGGTAAAATCATACGTACCCAGATCCACCCAAGCATTAGCAATAATATTTTGATTTACTGACTTATAATCAGTTTTGCCTGCATGTAAAATATGATAGTGTGCGTTACCGGTTGTGGCATGATTGTTGGGAATATATGCTTCCACCTTGTATTTCCCATCGCCGCCAACTGCCGCCAAATTGAAAGACCATCTCCCCCAGGAATCCCGTGTATTTCCATTGCAGTAAGTATACTTCATTGTACCATTAATACCATAACCCACTGCGTTCCACCAATACGCACCACCGGTAGTGAATCCAGCAAGACCGGGATAAATGATGCTCGTCGAAGAACTGGGTGTGCTCACTGTTATTGTACAGGTGGCTGTTTTCCCCCCATCTACCGTCGTTACAGTGATCACTGATGTTCCTGCACTGACTCCCACTACCTTACCATTTGCGTCTACTGTGGCTACTGCAGTATTGCTTGACTTCCATGTGACATTTTTATTAGCGGCATTGGTAGGAGCTATGGTCGCAGTTAATGTATCATTAGCTCCGATATTGATCTCTGAATTGCTTTTATTTAAACTTACTCCTGTGACGGATTGTGTATCTATGGGGCTTACATATGTTAAACGTATAGCATCAAATCCTATCTTTGGTGACCCAGTGTTTACATACGTCTCTCCGGTTGCATCATCAAGTTCCACTGCTGCATCACCGGGTGAGGTAAAATCATACGTACCCAGATCCACCCAAGCATTAGCAATAATATTTTGATTTACTGACTTATAATCAGTTTTGCCTGCATGTAAAATATGATAGTGTGCGTTACCGGTTGTGGCATGATTGTTGGGAATATATGCTTCCACCTTGTATTTCCCATCGCCGCCAACTGCCGCCAAATTGAAAGACCATCTCCCCCAGGAATCCCGTGTATTTCCATTGCAGTAAGTATACTTCATTGTACCATTAATGCCATAACCCGCTGCGTTCCACCAATACGCACCACCGGTGGTGAATCCAGCAAGGCCGGGATAAATGATGGTGGCTGGAGCAGTGGTATCTGATACGAGTGAGATTAGGTTATTCCCTGATTTATGGCGAATAAATCCTTTTCTACCATCCGTTAGAGTTTTGTTTACTAAAGCCTGCAGATTAGAGCGTGTTATAGTTTTAGTCCAATCAATTCTATTGTAAACATACGTTCCGTTACTAGCAGTACCATTGCAATCAACGTATGAAATAGTATCTCCTGAAATATTGGTAACAACAATCGAATGATCAAATGTTGTCGTACTTCTATAACGCACAAGATCACCAATACACAAATTGTTTACATCATATACCATTCCCCAATTATTTGCATTTTCGCCAAACAATGCATCACAAACCAGCAATGCAAACCCGTGGCATTCCCAAGCAATATTTTTATAATTTCCTTTCCATATTGTCCCAGTAGGATAACTATTTTTTAAGTTATTAAAAACATTGTTCACTTCGTTTACAGTTACTGCCTGTACCAAAGGCGTATTTGTCAAGATCAAGGAAACAACCATAATAAACACTATAATTTTATGTAATTTTTTGTAAATAAACCGCATACCTTTTCTCCCTTTTTTCTCTATTTAGCAAATCGGTATATAGCCCCTTATGCTTTTACTGGCAAACAGTACATGAGAACTCCTCGTTGTTTAAGTAATTAATACTCTATCAGGATAAAGAAATAATGGTTATTTTTCAATATGTGCTATCAATTGTGCCAATGCAAATATACAATTGGAATTGATAATGTTGATTGGAGGAAAACCATGTCGAAGTTTAGCAATAAATTGAAATCGCTAATCGAAGATTGCGGTACAAATATCTACCAGCTTGCTAAAAACGCCGAGCTTGACCGAACTACCATACAGCGCTCTATAGCAGGTAAACGTTTGCCCAACGTGATATTTGTTGAAAAGCTGTGTGATTATTTGAGAGTTTCACCTATAGAACGCAAGGAACTCCTTGAATTTCATGCTATTAGTAAGGTAGGAGAGGAAGTTTATGCTAGCCGGAAATATATAAAAGGCATGATTGAGCGAATTGCAACCATCCATATGAAAACGGACAATATGATAATTGGAGAAAAAACAGTGGTATTCGATAGCCAAATCAACAATGATATCAAAGTTTTTTCAGGACAATACTGTGTGAACAATCTGATTCACAATATATTAGAAGATGTTGTATATAATGAGAATTCATCTCAAATCAATCTTATCGTGCCGTTTGAATATACTTTTCTCTTTGATTTCCTGAATCAACTTTATTTCAGCCGCAAGGGAAAAATAAGCATAAGGCATATCGTTAAACTTAGTAAAAATCCAAAGACCTTACAAAATTCAAATTTCAATCTTGAAATATTATTAAATGTGCTACCCTTTGCTTTCACTGCGGGAAGTGGTTATCAACCATATTATTATTATGGTAATACGGATGCAGCAAAAGATATTGCTATGATTATGCCGTACTATATTTTGACAAACAAACGCCTTGTGACCCTTAGTGCCGATTTTACAACAGCAATATTGTATAACAATGAAGAAATACTTAAAACGTATCGAACTGAATTTGAAAAAGTAGTTTTGCAGATGAATCCCTTTATCAAAAAACTTAGCGATTGTGGGGAGATGCTTTCAACATATTTGAGTGCCTATAAGGACGCCGGACAATTTACTCATACTATTGAACCTCAGCCTTGTTTCGCAAAGTACTATACCCACCAAATGGTCGATGAGAAACTGAGGCAGGGCATTGAACATAGGGATGAGTTGCTCAAGTCTTTATATCAGCTCTTTGATGTTTATAAGGATTATCGTTCAATTCCTATGAGCCTATTTTCAATTGAGGGCTTGGAGTATTTGGTCACCACAGGGTTGATGGCAGATTTGCCTCCGCGCTTCGCCTTGCCCTTTACCGTAAAGGAACGAAAATATTTGTTACAGTCGCTGAGAGATGAGATAGAGAAAGATATTTATCTTGTCCGAGCGATAGATTGCTCTAAATTCTCAATTTCTTCAGTAGCCACCATCCAACTTTATGGAATTAACGGGCTCATATTTATTACAGCTGATGATAACGGAATCATTTCTTGCTTCATTGATGAAAAAAACATTTGTGAAGCCTTTCATGATTTCTTTGAAAGCTTGCATGACAGTGATTTAGTTTACAGCAAAGAAAAAACCCTTAGGATTATTGATGGTTTTATTGCACAATTGCATAACTAACCCCTCTTAACCCCAATAGAAAGAGCCCCGAAGGGCTCTCTACTCGCCAATGTATTGGTGGAGGCGATGTGCACTTATCCAAATCCACGACAGAAAAATTGTGATCATTAAAATTCCCCGTAACGTCAGACCATAACTACGTATTAGCTAGAGTTAAATTGGCAAATCAAGTTTTTTCATGCTATCTTTTCGCCATTTAAATTGTTTAAATCTTTCCTTCAGGCGGTCAAAGGCTAGAAAGAGAATCGGAATAATTACTAAAGTAAAGACGGTCGATGAAATCAAGCCGCCTATTAAAACCCAAGCCATGCCTACCCGTTGTTCCGCCCCTTCACTAACGGCCAGGGCCGTAGGCAACATCCCGAAAATCATGGTCAGAGAAGTCATTGTAATAGGCCGGAGACGGGTTAGGGCTGCTTCAATAACTGCCTCCCGGGGTGCCTTGCCCCTTTGAACGAGCGTCAAGGTATAATCCAGAAGCAAGGTCCCGTTTTTAGCTACCAACCCATCCATCATGATAAATCCGATCATGGAATAGAGATTGAGGGTATTATGGGTGAGAGCCAGAGCTACTAAAGCCCCAATAAAGCCTAAAGGTAAAGAAAACATGCGGATAAAAGGCGTTAAAAATGATTCGTACAAAACGACCAAAACCATATAAACCAGGGTAATGGCGAGTAGCATAGCTGAAATCATTTGCCCGAAAGTATCATTCATAGACTTGGCCTGACCAGAAAACCGGACGGTATACATGGGATCAATGCCTGCTGCCTTGATTTTCATATTGACATCATTCATGAACTCCTGTAAGGGGCGCCCGGAAAGATTGCAAGAAACCGTAATGGATCGTTGCTTATCCTCCCGCCGGATTGATCGGGGGCCTACGCTTTGCTTAAAATCTACCAGATTGCCAAGGGCGATGGTCTGCCCTCCTGAGCTGATGGGAATCCGGCGTAAATCCTCAATGGGGATCTTATTGCCATCTTTAAAGCGGACGTTGATATCGATATCCAGACCCTGGTCCACAAAAGTTCCGGCTGTGGAGCCTGTGATCCCCGTCTGCAATGACTTGCTGATATCAGCCAGGGCTACTCCAAAGTATTTAACCCGATCCCGGTTAATGACAGCTTCAATTTGGGGCTGACCAACCCGCCAGTTACTGGTTACATCCTTAGCTCCCTGAGTCTGATTCAGGATACCTAGAACTTGATTGGAGATTTCTACAAGCTTATCATTATCTGGGCCGAGTACTTGAATCTGGACGTTGCCACCGCCTCCGCCCGGGCCGCCACCCATGCCGGGCATCCCTGCAATGGAGGAACTAGCCACACTTATCCTTACGGTGCCGGGCGGGAATTGTTTCGTGGACCAGGCGCGGGCTTCGTCGGAAACCTGCCAGACTGTGCGTTTTCTTTGCCTTTTATCCTTCAGCTCTACATTAATCGATCCTGAGTTTGATGAAGCTCTGGACCGATAATTATTGAGTTCCAGAATATCTTTAACATATTGTTCAATCTTAAGCATACTCGCATCCGTCTGTTCAAAAGGAGTGCCTACAGGCAGCTCTAGGTTAATGGAAAAGCTTCCTTCATCCGACTGGGGCATGTATTCAATGCCCACGACCTGGAGAGGAATAAGACTGATAGCCATCATAAACACAAGTAACGCTGCCGCCAGGATCTTTTTAGGGTGTTTCAGAGCCCCGCGCAAAGTCTTTTCGTAAAGATCTCTGAGCATAAAGCCCAAGGCGTCTACTCGATCGAACAAACTGAAGTGTTTTTTGCTTAATCCCGACTTGTAAAACTTGGAGGATAACATCGGAGTGACCGTAAATGAAACAAAAAGGGAAAAAAGAGTGGCGAAAACGACCGTTAAGCCAAACTGGCGGAAAAACTGACCCACCATGCCGCTCATGAAAGCGATTGGTAAAAAAACCACCACATCGCACAGGGTAATGGCAATGGCGGCCATTCCTATTTCCATCCGACCTTCCAGGGCAGCTTTTTCCGAGGATTTCCCCATATGCATATGCCGGTGGATGTTTTCCAAGACAACTATGGAATCATCCACCAAAATCCCGATACATAGGCCCATGGCCATGAGGGACATGATATTAAAGGTAAATCCGGCCATGTAGATCACAAAAAGGGTGGACACTAGGGAAGTTGGGATGGCGATCAGAACAGTAACCATGGAGCGCCGCTCTTTTAAGAAGAAGTACAGGGCCAAGGCCACAGTGAACATGCCTTCAAAAATGCTTTCCATGGTATTGTTTAAGGATTTATTTACATAGGCAGAAGAGTCATAGGAAATATAAAAGTTGTAATCAGGGTAATCCTTTTTAATCTGCTCGATTTCCTGTCTTAGGCCTGCTCCGACCTTAACTACGCTGGCATCACTCTGCTTGGATACCTGAATGCCAACCTGATCCTCCCCGTTAATGCGGTTGCTGGATGTGACTTTTTGGATCTGCCGGTTAACTGTAGCGATATTTTTTAAAGGGACAGTCCCGCCACCGGAGGTGGCAATAGCAAGGTTGGCGATCTCATTGACGCTCTTATACTCTGCTGAAACCTTCAGGTCATAATCTTTTTCCAGATTCAATTTGCCGGCGGGAGAGTCGGCACTTTCAGCCCCAATTTTACTTATGATGCTATTGAGGGAAACCCCATAGTATTCGAGCTTATCCTTGTCGACTTCTACAGCGATTTCCTCCTGCCTGCCCCCGGAAATGGAGACATTAGCCACACCGGAAATCGTTTGTAGACGATCTTTGATTGTCTCATTGGCCATATTGTACGTCGTGACCTTGGAGTAGGACGAACTCATCCCTAAAAACATCACAGGCCGGTCATTAATGTCCCGCTTTTCAACCTGGATATCCTTGACGTTATCAGGCAAGCGGTCTTTAATGGCATCAATTTTCTTGCTGACATCCATGGTAGCCTGGTCAACATTGGCACTGAGATCAAACTGCAGGACAATGAAGCCCGAACCTTGGTTGCACGTAGAAGTCAGCGTTGTCAATTTTGAGGTCGAAGAAACGGCTCCTTCCAAGGGTTTGATCACCTGTTTCTCAACCTCTTCGGCGCTAGCACCCGGATAGGAAGCCTGTACAGTAATAATGGGAGTATTAATGGCGGGGAGCAAGTCTACCCCAATACGGTTATAGCTGTAGAGTCCCAAAACCACAAAGAACATGATAATCATAGTGATCCCAGCAGGACGTTTAATAGAAAATCCGGTAATATTCATGGTATTACAGCCTACTTCCCTTCACCTTTTATACTGACAGACTTACCATCCTTTAGAGTATTTAACCCGCTGGTAATTAGGATATCTCCCGGATTAAGACCCTCAGTGACTTCCACCGTTCCATTCAAGACTATACCTATCTTGACAGGGCGCTCCGCTGCTTTGTCCACGTTAACTACATAAATAACTTTCTTGTCACCCTTATCAACTATACAATCTTTTGGTACGGCTATTACCCCCTCCAGCCTGTTATATTTCAGTTTTACCTCGGCAAACATTCCTGGTTTCAATACCCGTTCCTGATTTTCCACCTCCACCCACAACGGATAGGATTTATCTTTATCACTGGCGTAGGGGCTTATCTTGGATACGATTCCTTTATAGGTTTGAGTGGATATGGCAGGAATAACAATATCGACTGCCTGTCCTACCTTGACGTAATTAACCTCGTCTTCCATTAAGGTGGCGTTAACTTGCACTTTATCTATATTTACTATAGTATAGGCCGCCGTACTACTTGAAACGGTTTCTCCCAAGCTGACGGTTTTTGCAGTTATGATTCCATTGATAGAGGATTTAATCTGGGCGTTGGCCAAGTCGTTTTCGTTCTGCTGCATGGTAAGACGATATGTATCATAAGTATTTAAAGCTGTATCATATTCAGATTGTGATATAGCTCCGGAATCAACAAGCGCTTTCTTCCGGTCCAGGCTGCGCTTGGCGTCATCAAGCTGAAGACGCGTTTTTTCTATCTGTAGGGCTAAATCACTGCTGTCCAGTTCCATCAGAACTTCTCCGGCGCTGACTTCCTGTCCCACATCCTTTTGAATCCGTTCAATCCGGCCTGAAGATTTAGGCGACACTTTAATCTCTTCGCTGGGAAGAACCTTCCCGACGACTGATATCGTATTGGTTAAAGCTGATTTGTCTACTTTGATAACTGAAACACTCTGGGCCTGACCCTGTCCGTTGGCATTTGTCTGGGTAGGCTGGGTTGTGGTTGTAGATTTAGTTCCACATCCAACAACATTAATCAATAGCATGAAAATTAGGACTATTAACCGGATTGTTTTTTTCACGACAGCAATCACCTTTCCTTATTCATAATAAGCTAAAATTAAGTCTATTCTAAAATTTACCGCCAAGCAATACCACTATTAAGTATTTATTTATTAAGAAAACTTGGCGGCGCCAACGCTGGCCATGACATGGCGCATTTCGACACCAGACATATCCTGTAGTCCTCCATTGAGGGTAATACAAACAACAGAAGAGGCCCCCACCGTTACGATGAGGGCCAAATGAGTAAGCCAAGAGTTCTGTTGAGGGTAATGAAGCTTCTATTCTCGCTAATTTAAGCCTAGTCTAGGTAGTCCTTTTCAATTAGTCTTTTTGGGGGAACACGATATGCTCCATAATTAGAACTGTTATAACCCCGACTACAAAGCCGTTCCCTAATACTGGTTTTAGAATAAGGGGGAAAGTATTCAGAACCGCTGGGGGTAGGTAGGATATGATAACACCCAGAATTATAGGAAGTCCTATAATAAGCCCGTACTCAAATTTATATTTCCGGCTTTGAACTATCTGAAGGCCCCCCGCGATCTGGGAACACATAATGTAAATCATAGAACTACCTATGACCACAGAAGGGACGCTACCTAAAATTGCAGTTGTTTTTGGTAGGAAGGATAATGCCAAAAGGATTAGGCTTGTAGGAATCAGGGTATATCTTGAAGCAACCCCACTAGAAATAATGACTCCTGGACTGTAAGAAAAGTTTACAACTCCGATAACACCAAGGAAACCTGCCAATACATTGACTAATCCGGTTGCTGCGACCCCTCTAGTGATCCTTTTTGGCATATTATCTGGTTTGAGGAGTTCATCGACGGCTTGAATTGATCCTAGATCGTTAACAGAGAGCGCAAGATAACAGACCAGAAAAGAGAGGAAAACACCAGAATCGAAGACAAAAAAAGGCTGAAAACCTTTCCAAAATATATCAACCATTGGAAGGTCGTTGGTTGGAAGAGGTGACATGGGGAACAGGAGAAGGTAAGATAATGTTCCTACGATAACTGCCCAAAAGACGAGTGTCGACTTCCACAAGCCTCGTAAATACTTTGCTGAGATAAACATGCAAAATACCATCGCTAAAGAAAAGCACAAGTTTACGAAGGAGCTGGCGTGGGCGGTTGGAGCAGTTACTAAATTCAGAATCATGGGCGTAAGGGTAAGGGCAACAAGAATTAAAATTACGGCTATAACGGTTGCTGTAAAAAGCCTTTTCAGATAGGCAAACAGTCCAGTAATACTCACAGCTGCCAAAATAAGACCACCTAAGAGGATCGAGGTATAGACCGCCTCAGGGTTGCTCCCCCCTCCTGACGCCATACCTACCAAAAATACTGTCGCCGGTCCAATGATTATGGGAAGGCGGTGTCCCCAGATCACCTGCAAAAATATGGCTACGGCCACTACAAAGAAGAGCTTTTGGATATAGACTACTTGAAGGACCATCCCGCTGGGATGAAGGCTTGTCACCGCAGTCCCCATGATAAGAATGATGGGAATGATAATTGCCAGCCACTGTAAGCCAAATAACAAAAGATGCCCCAAAGAGGGGATTTCATTTAGACCGTATTTAAACTTCATATGTTCACCAACCTATAGTAAATTTTTGAACTTTTTCTATCATAACACATAGCATAAAACCTTGTGGTGATGCCAACAGATGCATTAACTCAAAAACAAAATACGCTGGTGTGAGAATTTCAATCTTCTCAACCAACGCATTAAATATTTCAACCGTCGTCTCCACGTACATCGTCCACTTAGAGCTGGTTGCTGCAGTTTAAGACATCGCTGATCTTATGCTTCACCATGTTTTTAATGGCTTCTCTAGCTGGTTTGAGATACTGGCGAGGATCAAAGTCAGAAGGGTTGACGGCCAAATACTCCCGAATGGAAGCCGTCATGGCAAGGCGGAGATCGGTATCAATGTTTATTTTGCATACCCCCATGGTTCCGGCCTTACGGAGTAACTCTTCGGGAACGCCCTGAGCTCCCTTGAGATCTCCTCCGTACTTGTTGCATTTGGCCACAAAATCCGGTAATACTGTGGAAGCCCCGTGTAAAACCAACGGATAGCCGGGAAGCAGGGCGGTGATTTCTTCAAGGCGTGCGAAATCAAGCTTGGCTTCTCCCTTGAATTTGTAGGCTCCGTGACTGGTGCCGATCGCAATAGCCAGGGAATCACAGCCCGTTTGATGGACAAATTCACCGGCCTGCTCAGGATCTGTATAGCTGCTATCCTTAGCACTGACATTCACTGCATCTTCTACGCCAGCTAGTCTACCTAATTCGGCTTCCACCACTACGCCTTTCGCATGGGCATACTCTACGACCTTTTTAGTCAAGGCAATATTTTCAGCAAATGGCAGCTTTGAACCATCGATCATCACGGAGGTAAAACCACCGTCAACACAAGCCTTGCAAATCTCGAAATCTTCCCCGTGGTCCAGATGTAGGCAGATCGGTAAACCAGAGTCCTCAAGGGCAGCTTCTACCAGCTTTATCAGGTAAATGTGCTTAGCATACTTCCGAGCTCCCGCAGAAACCTGCAGAATAAGCGGAGCTTTTTCTTCCTTGGCTGCATCTACAATTCCTTGAATAATTTCCATATTGTTGACATTAAACGCTCCGACGGCACATTTTCCATAGACCTTTTTAAACATTTCGGTTGAAGTTACTAATGGCATACTAATTTCCTCCTAATATTTTTATTTAGTTTGTATACTTTTACAGAATATTAAACAGTTTATGAGTTGTTCTCTCCTTTCCTTTTCATCTTTTTATTATATACTAATAAGAATCATCAAACGGTGGTTTTATGTGAAAAACAAAAACCAACCTATTAAGGTCGGTTACGCTACCAACTCACTGCGAGGGATAAGCGTCCAAATGTACCTCTCATTCATCGTCTCTGTTTGGTAAATGTTCTTTTAAATAAGTTTATCTTAATCGTATATAAACTTCAATAGTTCTATTAAACCTTTTAACTATGGTATATCAAAATAACCTTCGCAAAAGACCCAAAAAGCCAAAGAAAACTTGGCTGGCCATGACTCACTTAACTACAAATTAATCTGTGATGATATAACGCCTCCATGGAATTCTGTTAGGATCTACATTCGCAAGAAAATTCACCATATCCTTTGGCCCACAGTAAGTAGATTTTCCTTGGGAGTCTCGGCCCAATAAGATGATCGGCATATCCGGAAAAATGTGACGATAAGCATCCATGGCTTCCTTACTTTTGCTAGTATTCTGAATAGTTTCATCTTTAACTATAACAATAGCAAAAGTTATACCCTGATCCTTTACAATAGCACCTTCAATTTGATAACCCATAATATCATCTCCTTATTTCCTTAACGAGTACAAGAATTAGTTTCAGTCCAAACAACTTACTAAATTCGACACAAATGGAGAAACACCTTCCAAAGAGAACTCAGGATAGTTTAGTATTCCTTTTTGCCTACTCATCTATCAGCTATCTTTCCACCTAGAACAACTTCAAATGATAAAAAGCTTCCCAGTCGGTGAGTGTCCGCAGCTTCTCTCTTTTGACTATCAAAAGGCATGTCAGTTACTGAACCATGATAAATTCTAATATCAAGCCTGTTTTGTCTTGCCAAATCAATCGCTGTTTTTGAGTTCTCAATACCTGTTACATTAATTCCATTGTCATAGAAAATCTTTGCATTTCTGCCGTATCCGATACCCGGTATCAATATGTCCTTAACTTTCATTTCAAGAAAAAAGTCCTTTGTCAAGATTGCGGAGTCTGAAGGTTCAAATCCCCACATCGTTTGTTTTTCCAAAAAACTTGATTCCCAGAATTCTGTCATATCTCTACCTCCAATATTTTATTGTAATATTATAGAATGGAATATTTCAACAGATTGTAGACACAATGACCTCCCTTCATAGTTAATCAACTAAGGGAGGCCATTTTTTGATTGGTTTGGTTAGTTTGAAAATTACGTTTCAACAAGAAGTGATATTTTCTAGATCGTTTACCAGGATGGGGCAAGTTCATCTCCAATTTATTGCTTGTTCATTTAATGGGACTAGAGGTATTTACTTCTTGATCCAACATTTCTTTTTGTTGAGAGATGATATTTATTGCTTGGTCAGAAACTCTGCTTAACTGTTCATACAAATCTTTTGCTTTCATGTCGTCACCATGATGGGCTTGAGTAAAAACCTGTTCAGCCAGTTCTCTCCTTTGGTGACCGATTTCTCTCAATTTATCACCCAGTTGCTCGAATTGATCGTGATCCATCAAATAATTCTCCTTTTACAAAGTTAATTACTTATATTATGACCAAAGGTTAATTGACTTATCCAGTTTTTTCTATACATCTATCGTTTCCTTACCTCTGGACCGTGTGTGTATCCCACAACAGTAAAATGCTCAGAGAGTCGTTCAACTAATGAGGCGTAGTCTGGTGACCTTGCTCTCAAGCAGGAAGAAAGGTGTACATATTCTATCCCGGTTTGAATCATGTTTTTAATCTTACGATTTAAATCACCGCCAGCGTGAGTAAACGTTAGTAATTCTAGTTCCTCAGTATATCTAGCAAAGGAATCCTTTCTTTGAAAAAAAGCGTTAAGGCAGCCCATTCCCGTGCAAATCTGCGTGGCTTCTTCTCTTACTAAAATTCCAATCTTCATAAAAAACACCCTTAACCATTATACTACTTATTGAACGGATAAGGTGTGACATGTCTCACCAAAAAGGGTCTTATCCATTACACATCATCCCATTAGTGAAAACTAACTTTCAGGTTAGGGCATTCCTTTTATATAGAATCCATTTTGACCGGTCGAGAGGGTTGAAACCTCGCCTTTTTGTTATAGTACCAAGTTCTGTCGAACATTCTTTGTATCCTGAAAAACGTGTGCTGATAACCGCTCTGCCAGAGGTAATAATCCTCAGTTTTATGGGATACTCCAGTGAGGTTGCCACAGGAACGATCGCCTCAATTTTAAAAGTACCCGCGCGTACTATCGGAGATTCAAATTCACCTCTCATAAGTAATAAATCGCCGATAATTTTACCCAGAAATTCTTCCTGGGCGCTGATTTTTATTTTAACCATCGGCTCAAGAAGAGTTGTCCCCGCATTTACAAGCCCGTTCATGACCGCCATTGGTGTTGAAACAAAAAAATCCAGCGGATGGGTATGTAAGATATGATGTTCTCCTCCGATCAGCGTTACCTTGAGGTCGGTAACCTCCCAGCCGTATAATCCCTGCTTTAACGTTTCCTGTACTGAGGTCTTTATGTGATTCTGATAACGCAGTAAAATGTCATTATTTGAAACTAGAGAATGATATTCAAGGCCGGAGCCTCGTTTGCCGGGTTCAATTTTCAGGCGCACTACCGCCCAACAAGGTTTGGGCATGGTATAAGCTGCAAAACCTACGGCTGCTTTTTGGGGACTTTCCTTGTAAATAACCGACGGAGAGGAGAAACCGGCATCCAGATTGTAGCGTTCTTTTAAAAGGGAAGAAAGTATTTCAAGCTGAATTGCACCAGTAATATTGATTTGAATTTCCTGTCCTTCACTGATATACTCCATATCCAGCAAAGGATCTTCATCGCAAAGCTCGCGGAGCGCGGCTAATAAATCGGGCAATTCACTGCTCTGCCGCGGAAAAACCTGAACTTTTAAGAAGGGAACTGCCATTCTATAGCTGCTCCAATTTCCGTGTTTGCCAATCACATCACCTATTTTGATCGAGGAAAGCCCGCACAAAGCCGCGATATCGCCGGCTTTTACCTCCCCGATATCGGTGAACCTCCCTCCAAAGACCCGCCTGATCTGAGTTACTTTTTGACTTTCACCGCTTGAGGGTATTATGATACTGTCCCTGTTTTTAAGCGTTCCTCCAAACATCCGGACATGGGCGATCTTTCCCATTTTTTTATCGTGCTCGATTTTATAAACAATTGCGGAAAGTTCATCATTTGACAAACATTTCGACCCATCCATAAATCTTATAATAAACTCAAGAAGATCTTCAACTCCAACACCAAGCGATGCGCAGGCACACAGCACCGGCATTATCTGCGTTTTGCCCAGAGCAGATTTGAACCTTTCTTCAAGAAAATCTGCCGAAACAGGCACACCCGCAAGATAATCTTCAAGCAGTGCCGGGGCGGAGTCCGAAAGCCCCAGGACGCACTCCTCAAAAAAGTCTTTATCGGTAAATTCTCTTTTCTTAATTTCACAATCCCTGCCGCCCTGTTTTAAGACATTGTCGATAGGAATAACTGCAGGATCAAATTGAGTTTTTATTTCTTTTATAATTTTTCCGACATCGCTTCCGGCCCTATCAATCTTGTTGATGAGCAATATCGTCGGGGTTTTTGTCTGCTTCAAAGCCTCAAGCAAGATCTCTGTTTGTGCCTGTATTCCTTCAACCGCAGAAATCACAAGTACCGCGCAATCAAGAACCGAGAGGCTCCTTTCCACTTCGCTGCTGAAATCCACGTGGCCGGGAGTATCAATTATGTTGATGTGGCAGTTTCCTTTAGATATCCGTACGGATGATGATTTAACGGATATGCCTCTGGCCCGCTCAACAGAAAGCCAGTCTGTCTGTGCGGTTCCATCATCTACTCTTCCTTTTTTACGAAGCTCCCCTGAAAAAAAGAGGAGCTGTTCTGTTAATGTTGTTTTACCTGCATCAACATGAGCAACAATTCCCAAATTAATTATCTTTTTACCTGTCATGAATATCACCCTATTTTCATTTCATGGAATGAGAAAGGCGCACTGCTATTACAATAACAGGTCCGCAATAATATGCAAGACTTTCAAACGATTAAACCATGTGCTCTCATAAGAGAGACCAACTTTTCACGGTTTGTATCCTCCATTGTAGTGAGAGGCAATCTGAGATAATCCTTACAGAAACCCATAGCTGCCATAGCAGCCTTGACCGGAATAGGGTTTACTTCACAAAACAGTGCTTCGATAAGGGTATAAAGTTTATATTGCTGCTCTGCACTGCCGGCAATGTCACCATTAAAGAAACGGGTGCAAATCTCACGTGTCTGTGCCGGCATAATGTTGGAAAGCACAGAAATGCCGCCAACTCCGCCAAGCGCCAAAAGTGGAACTATCTGATCGTCATTGCCTGAATACAAATCAAGCTTGCCACGCACACGCGCCATCGTTTCAACGATTTTTGAAATGTTGCCATTTGCTTCTTTAATCCCTACTATATTTTCGTGTTCAGCTAATACCTCGTAGGTTGCCGGCTCAATATTTATGCCTGTCCTTGAAGGTACATTATAGAGAATGATAGGCTTTGTACTCTTGTCGGCAATTTGAGTAAACATTTTAATCAGGCCTTTTTGCGTAGCCTTGTTGTAATAAGGGGTAACTACGAGCATTGCGTCTGCACCTGCTTCGCAGGCACAACGAGTGAGGTCATGCACGTATTCGGTGTCATTGCTACCTGTGCCAGCAATGATCGGCACTCTGCCTTCTGCGTGCTGAACTGCAAATGTAATTGCTGCTCTGTGCTCGGCGTCAGTTAGGGTCGACGCTTCACCTGTGGTTCCACAAATCACCAGAGCATCAATCTCTTCTGCAATTTGCCAATCGATCAATTTGCCAAACTGCTCATAATTAATTCCTGTTTGGTCCAGAGGAGTGATGAGAGCAGTGGCGATACCTTTGAAAATAGTGTTCTTTTTCATGTTAATTCTACGTCTCCTTTTATATAA
>LOEW01000158.1 GCA_001516045.1 Desulfosporosinus sp. BRH_c37 | reverse complement strand
AAGAAGACATCAATCGAAAATTCAATAGTAAGCACCTTTGTTATGTTTTTAGTGGTCCTTACTATCATTGCTATAACTGATTTATTGAGTAAAAGCCATAGAATTTGGATTCCCTTTCTTATTTATTTAGCATTATACACTTTATCTGAACAATATTTAAAAAAACACTTGTTAAAGTGTCTTATGGATAAAGGTATTTGCATTAATAACCGTCTTATAGGGTGGACCAAGGTTCATTCATACAAATGGGTCGTTCCTCAAAAAAAGATAGATTTCGCAAGTGCGGAAATCAGCTATTCAAGATACTACTTTAAACATTTAATTTTCATGACTGTTTTAGACGAACAAAAGGAAGAGGTCGACCAAATTCTCGAAAAGATGATCAGAGCGTAACGAAGCCTGCGAACGACAGATAACAGCGTATTACCAAAATCTGAGAATATATGAATGTAATAACCAGACTTCGGTAATACGCGGGACGTTATACGAAACCGTACGCGAAGGGCCGCGCGTCCATGCGCGGGAAAAAACGTATATAATAATTGTTAAGCTAGCTTGACATTTTTGCGTTTAGTGATTATAGTTGCATTGTAAAGCATACTTTACGTTAGACGCGAAAAGGAGTTTAATATTGGAAAACAAGGTAAGGGATCTGAGAGATCAATTTGACTTGACTCAACAAGATTTAGCAGAAAAAGTCGGAGTGTCAAGACAAACTATTATTTCATTGGAAAATGGAAAATATAATCCATCAATTTTCCTCGCTTATAAGATTTCAAAAGTTTTTAATTTGTCAATTGAAACAGTCTTTATTTTTTCAAAGGAGGATTATAATGGAAAAGAAAACTGACTCAACATTCATTGGCGTTGGAGTAGGATCAATATTTTTCTTTGGCATGGGAATTTGGGACTTTGTGAGTAATAAGAATGGTTATGGTTATGGTTATGGTTATTTGATCGATTTTGCAATAGGGGGATTGTTTCTTGCATTCCTGCTATATTTACTAAGAAAAACAAAAAATAGTAGAAATGAAAGATTCGAGGATGAAAGAAAAATACTATTAAGTGAAAAATCTTCGTGTATGAGTTTTAATGTATTGTTTATCGTGTTTGCAATTATGCAAATTACATTTAAATGGAATACAATTGTAGTAGACTCATCGTTGCTACTATTAATGATTTCGATGATAGCATTACTAATTAAATTTAGTACATACTTAATCTGCAGATATAAATACTAGTTTTCTAGTTCTGAGTAACATGGTACTTTATGTATTGTTCTTATGGTCTCACGGGGGTTATTCAAGGGGCCGCCGTCCATGGCGGCCTCTGAATTTGGGGGCGTACGGCTTCGTATAACAGCGTATTCCCAAAATCTGAGAGAATATGCAGGTAGTAACCCGATGTCGCAAACCCTCGGGACGTTATTGGAAATGTCCATATCGGAGAAAGATTTTCACCCTTCGGTTCTATGTATGTTGTTTTCTGAGGTTAAATGGCAAAAGACCTCTACGTGAGAGGTCTTACATATTTTTAAAGAAAAATTCTGTATACATTTCTTGAATTTTCAATAGATCATTGAAATTGGCTCTACCAATAAAGTGAATAAAATTTGAAAACTTTAGAGGAACTGTCTTTGATACTCTCGCTGTTGACGGATGCCTAAGATTTGCTTCTTTCCAATACTGAATAGGGGTATCATATCGATCAAAAGCTCTCGGATCATGTTTAGTGACTTTGGTTGAAAGAATTTGACCCGAATCAACATTCAAAACTATTACTGGTCTGGGTAGAAATTGATTAGGATTTTCTTCAAAGGGGAAATTTACTAGCCATATTTCGCCTTCAGTAATCACTTTTGCTGCTTTAACTCCTTATAGAGTTCGTCCCACTCATGTTCTTGTCGCCAGGGATCATCTTTTGTTATTACATATTCGCCATCAGAATTCTTCGGCCAGTTTACATCAGACAATTCTTGGATTTTGTCACGATGTTGAGTAACAAAATCAGAAAATGAAGGTTTTTGAGTTTTCTTCAGGGGAAGAGACATTTCATTTTCCTCCTTATTAACCTTATCCTTTTCTTCCTTGTCCATATCATATCACTCCCTAAACAGTAGTTCAATATGTAGTATTCCCATATTTTGCAATTTAGAAGGAATAGATAAGAAATTGTAGAACTAAGTACATAAAGTCTGTGAACGTTGTTCTTTGAAGTGTGGACACTTCCGATATAGTATTCCCAACACTTCGCCAAGATGAATGTGGTTGGGACGCGTCGATAATATTCAGGACGTTATATAAAATGCCCTGCAAAATCGCGCCATCTATGGCGCGGGTTCTGATTGTCTAAAGAAAACCACCTGCTATGCAGGTGGTTCCAAAAAGCTTTAGCTATGAGTAGAAAAAACTACCTACCTTTGTAAAATAGTGAAGTTTCGTCAGCTGCACTATGACAAAGGCGGTAGAATCCAATTGGTACAGAAAGTTTAGCACATACGTAATGGAATTGTAAATATCACATAGTATTTGCACCGTAATATCGATGACAGATAATTTATGGAAAGATCATGGAAATAGGGAAAGTAATAAGGACATTGTGTGGTTAAAGAAGGTAGAAATTATGAAGCCAACGCATGTCCAGACCACATTCATACCCCTTTAGGGGTATTACGGGGAAGAGTGCGAATGGCGGAACTTTCAGCGAGCCTTGAGGCTCAGCTTGTACCCAGCCCTTATAGGGCTAGAGCAAACCACCCGCTGAGCTGGTGGTCCTGATAATATTTGATTATAGGGTTGGTGATTGAATGGATTACTCATAAGAACCAATTAACGGATTTTGATAAGGTTAAAAACATTGGATTAGATGTTTATGAGGCTGAACTGAACATCAAAGTTGAATTACTGAAAGGCTTGTTAATGAATTATGATGATGGGCGACGAAAGAGCTTTTTTTGTATCGCTGTTAATCTGTTAGACTTACAAGACTTAAAGAGTGTTATTGAGCAAACTGAAGATGAAATGAAACCCGATGATACATTAAAAGAAAAGTCCACAACAGCAGTTCGTCTATTTCAAACTATGGCAGAGAAGCGAGATATTTTATTACAACTGCGTAAAAAGCCCAAGTCAAAGCAAACATAAAGTATTTCATAAATGTGCTTCAATTCAAAGTTCATTATCTCCGCATAATCTCAAGCATGCCATATTTACAGCGAAACTGGTTCCCTGTGATTGAGCCAACTGCTTCCTCAACTACTTCTTCCGGCGGCACAAGTTTGATTGAAGTTGGAGCCACTACAAAATTGGCCCCGGTCCAAACAATAACCATCTCTTCTGTAGAGGCCTCCCCGAAACAGAGTTTTCCTTTCGAAATCGAGAGCTGAGAGGGATCGACTTCAAGCAACTGCTGGTTGGACTTAGAATAAAAGTCATAGATAGTTTCCATCGTGATTCCTAATACTTCTAACAATTTATGAGAAAAGCGGGTAACGAGAGGATTTACACCTGCCACCGAAAGAAATTCATCCGTGGGAAAAAGTGAATGAGAATCTATTGCTGCTACAGATACATCGGGCTCCAAGGGAGTTACCGTGATATTTCTGTTGACCATTGAAATCTTAACAACACCAGCTTTGACCAGCACTTCAGTTTCAATCGGAATTCCATGTGGTACAAGGTAGGTATAATCATCCAGGAGCAGGACGTCAAGAGGCATATCTAATTCACGACCATAGGACAACACAAGCACCTTCTTTCCTAACTACTTAATACACACATTTCTTACTGCAGCGGCCATCCCTCCGAGATCTTTTATGTCATAAACGGACGTTGCGGCTCTAACAAAGGGGCGGACACTTGTTTCATAAGCATACTCATCGTCGTCTTCATCCATCGTGCGAAAGATAAAAAAGCTTTTGATTATACGGCGAATTTTCAGAACTTCTTCCGCTGATTTTAGAGGTTCAGACGTAAACAAATCAGAGAGCATAAGTACAATTGTTTGAGGGGAAAACTTGTCGTGATGCTTCTCTTGCAAGGTTTTGAGAGCAGTAGCAATTCTCGTAGTACCTCCCCAATTTTTTCTGATTTCGATGAGATTGATCGTTTCTTGCCAGGTCTTCTTAAGGTCTTTGGTAACACATTCCAGATCTTCGGCAAATATAAAAATCTCTTTTTTTGACAATTCCAGGCCAACAGCTTGAATCAGTTGGATTAGCATCGTTATCCAGACCTGCATCGACCCGGAAGTGTCTAAAATGATGACTAGTCGGGGTTTCTTAATCACTCTGGTTTTGAATTTCAGGTCAATTAAGACTCCTCCCGTTTGTATAGACCGGCGCAGAGATCGTCTTAAGTCGATTTGCGTCATAACATTACTATGCTTGCGGTTATTGGATAAACTAGTCACTAGATGTTGAGCAATTTTACGCAATTGAATTCTCGCATACAGCAGATCTTCATCCGTTAGCTCATTTTCTTGGACTGATAACGACCCAGTCGTCAGCATTTCTTTATTAACGACAAGATCCCGCTCAAATATAGGGCTATCAGCATGTAGATAGGTGAGAACGGACGTCCTCTGAATCGGAATCGACAAGGACTCCGGTTTGTCCCTAACAACCTCTTCAGGAGCGGAAACCTTGTTAGCAAAACCAAAAAGTGAAGCAAGCCATTCCCAATAATTCTGGCAAAGATCTCGGAGAATAGCCAGAATTAAAGGCTTTTGCACAGCCATTTTCCCCCGCCTTTCTTTCTGAACTGCTCCTGATCTTCTCTAGTTTTCAAGAAAAGTGAGTTTAACTGATTAAGAAATAGGGGATCTAGGCTTGATTTCTGCATACTGACAGCAGCTTGAGCCAAATCCAAACTTTCTGAGACGGAGGGTTGCTTCAATAACTCTAAATCTTCTCGCAGCAAGTAGATAGCACGGGCAATTTGTAGAGCTAGAGCGGGGCGTAGTCCTGCGACCTTGCGCATCAATATTGTAGCTTCCCTATTCATAGTCGGAAAATCAAGGTAGAGATAGACACATCTTCGGCGTAGAGCATCGCCAAGGTCTCTTACGGCGTTAGAGGTTAGAATAACGGGAGGATGAGTCTTAGCTTTGACGGTCCCGAATTCTGGAATAGATACCTGAAAATCAGAAAGAATCTCCATCAGGAAGGCCTCGAATTCAGGCTCTACTTTGTCTATTTCATCTATCAGCAGCACAGGGGTTTTCTTAGCCTGAATAGCAGCCAAGAGCGGCCTTGGCAGCAAATAGTCTGCCCCAAAAACGTTTCCTTTGCCACCTTTCTGAATATCAAGGATCTGTTTCTGGTAGTTCCATTCGTATAATGCTTTCCCCTCATCCAGCCCTTCATAACACTGCAGGCGAATCAACTCAGCTTTTAGGATGGTTGCCATTACTTTGGCAACTTCTGTTTTTCCACTCCCAGGAGGACCCTCAACTAAAAGCGGCTTTCCTAGCTCAAGCGACATATACATCGTAAAGGCTTCTTCATCCGAGCAAATGTAGGAACACTCTTTCCACATACGTTCTCTAAGTATTTGAGGAGTCATTGTACTCATCACGTTGGTTGATCCTTCCTTATAACTTGATGTCTCTCGAGCAGTGCCCGGAATGTCTTGGGGGAGTTCTCTAGGACTATCGGCATCAAGCCAGTTGCGTTTAAAGTTTTCCCAGGAAAATCGTTTCACAAAGCCACCTCCAAGTAAAAAAATATGTAATGGCCACTGTCCGCCGTTCGCTACATTTTACCATTTTAATAATAGAGATAAATAGTAAGTAATCAGGATCGAGACAACTAGAAAAAAGACAGAAATTCCGAAGCGCAACCAATTGTTGCTGAAGCGGCCGCTTAGGGCATGCCCTGCAACCGGAAATATCATACCTAGGATTGCTGCAAGAACAATAGCTTTTAACATAACAACTAACTCTCCTATTCTTAGGCACATTCAAGAAAATATCCATGGCATCTTTGACTTGTTATTTTCTTTCATATGCCTTCTTAGCACAAATTCTACAATCATTTATAACCCTGTCCGGTACAATCACCAGACAGGGTTATAAATGACTGTCACGCTTAGAATACGAGTATTCTATTCATCGTAGTTGAACGTGTTCACGGGACTAAGATTAAGATGGAGTTAAAACTCCACCTTAATCAGCCCTATAGCCTTAGAACTTAGGCATTGGTAATACATCAGGAGTTTCCCAATCGACCATATCCTTCATCCATGGCGACCTATTCACAAAATCATCATGAGCTAAAGGAACCGGTGGATGGCTGACCCACAAGGGATCAAACTCGTTCTTAATCGCCAGCAGCCACTCGTGATAATTCGGTCCGTATTGTGGCCCAGTCAAGAATAGTGGTTGGTGTGGTCCGATCAAAGATGTGTAGTAGCGGTTCTTGATATTCATCTTGGCTGTATCTATATAGAATTTATCCACACCAGTGGTGTCTTCACGATGATCCCAGTAAACTAAGAATTCGGAGTAACCTTGGTGACCTAATTCGAAGCTTTGGAACCAGCCCGGATCGCCAAAGTCTGGCATAAGAGGTGGAGTGTATTTCTTCTTAAGTTCTGCATAAGTCTCGCCATGTACAGAGGCCTGGGTAAGAGACTCGATAATATAGTCAACTGAGACATACGAGCCACACATCAGCCACATACCAGCTGAGTCAGCGTTTTTAATCCAGGACTCGTCAGTGGGTTTAGTGCGGAGCGCAATCCCACCCAGTTCGGTCATGATATCATTAAGCACGTTTTCCTGATAGACCATATCCTCTTCGGACGTAAAGCCTACCAATAGTACCCTGACGATGTGGAAATTTTTAATGGTTTCCTCATCTTCTTTTAACCAGATGTCCCAGAACTCCTCCTTGTCCTCCGCCTTTGAAATGGCACGCCAGAAAAGGGGAACTTTAGTTAAAGCGGCAGCGATTTCAGCCTTGGCGATATCGAACATGGCTTTTACTTGCTCTTTTTTGCTGGGAACACGGTAGTTTATCCATTTAACTCGCTTAGGAGGCAAGGTTAGGGCTGTGTTAGGAGCGAGGCCTGTAGGTATCAAAGGTTCAGGTTGGAAGGGGAGTGTCTTGATAGCCATTTTAGTCACAATACCCAGACAACCGCGCAAACCAGTGAAACCTCTTAACAATCCTCTTAGGTCAGGACCAGGACCTTCACCCCAGAAAGCGTCGTCACCACCATCGGCCAGAGAGCCCATTTTAACAATTTCACCGTCCGGCAATACAAGCTCAGTGCCGAGAATACGGCGATGGGGAAGACCAATTCTGTGGCTGAGAGGGGACCAGCCGTCACCGATCAGGTTAGCAATGGCCGAGCATTGTCCGCCACCGCCGCCGATAACAGAATAGGCACCATTATCCAAAGCCTCTTGTTGAATCGAGGATAAGATAACTCCAGTACCTACATTGACATAAAAGTGTTTGGCATCCATCTCAAAGTCATTCATCCGCTTCATATCAATAAGCAATTCATGCTCCACATGGCAGTGGGTACGAGGGCCGTAGAAACCAGTGGAGTAAGGTACGTAAGGGACATTAAAGCGGTTGCAGATCTTGACGATTTTCTGAACTTCTTCGGTTGTCCTAGGTAAAATAACGCAATGAGGGATCGTTGTCATCACGCGCTCGTAGCCGAGACCATTTTCATAGCCACCAGGGCCAGATCGGTAGCCTTCGCAGATCGCTCTATCTTCAGAAATATACTTAGTTCCTACGATGACTTCAAATGCCTTATAGGCGTCTTGATTAATACTCATTGTTACACCTCCTTATACTTCGATTGCTGCGAGAATAAGTTCAGAAATATCCATGACTTTGACATTATCGCCGTCCTCTTTAGCAACTTGGGCAAAGTTATTCTTGCAGCGCGGACAAGCAGAAACAAGAACTTCGGCGCCCACTTCTTTAACCTCATCCAGGCGATGGTTGGCCGAGAACTTGGCTAGGTCAGGGAAAGCCTCTTTTGTTCCTCTACCAGCACCGCAGCAGAAGGCATTCTCGTTTATCCTAATCAATTCAACAAACTCCGCACCGGGGATAGCATTTAAGACATTTCGAGCCTGTCCATATAGCCCATGTCTACCGCGTCTTCTATAAAGTCCGGGGAAGATCATACCCATCCAACCACGTTCACCTTTATAGGGCACCCAAGGATCACAAAGTCTGCTCACACCACAGGCATCATGGTAGGTGAAGCGCATGTCCACGGGCTTGGTCAGTTTGAGTTTCCCCTCGGCTACTGCCTTATCAGCGAACTCGATGAGATGAATGACCTCAAAGCCGAGATCATCAGTGGCAATGTCCAATAATTTTGGATAATCGACTTTCCAGGTACGATAACATTCAGCACAACTTGTCACTAAGGTTTTGGCACCTGAGGCCCTGACTGCAGCAATATTTTCTAGAGCGATGGCCTTGGCTTCTTTAACCATACCCACTGAGTAGAGCGTGTTACCACAGCATTTTTCGTCTTTCATCAGCATGAAGCTAACTCCAGCAGCGTTGAATATTTTAGCTGTGGCCTGTGCTATACTGGGATTGGCATAGGCTGAAGTACAGCCAACATAATAGATGACATCAGCTTTCTCTGCAACCTGGATGTCAGGAGTCAGCCACTTAACGCGGCTTTCCGAGGTACCGAAATTGTTGTCAGTAGCAGCAACATTTTGAGCGATCTTTTTGTGAGCGGGCATAGGACCTGCGCCGTCATCGACAGCTTTGATTCTCAAGGCCTCTAGGGTCAGCTCTATTTCAAGGTCAAGGTTACGTTTGCAGCCTACATCACAAGCGCCACAAAGCGGGTCAGCATAAATGATTTCTAAGAGTTTATCAGTCCATTCCAGCTGTCCGGCTTCGATTGCTAGGCCAATTCTCATTTTACCCATGGCTCCATAAGAATCGAAATCATTCCACAGGTTACTAGGACATCGAACATTGAATTTCACACCAGGATTATAGGTATGCTCAACCCAATAACATCCTTTGCATTTAATGCAGTGCATCATATCATAGCTAAAATTGCTTAGGTTGGTTACTTCAAAAGCTACCGGTGTTCTAGGGGTATCATAGCGGTCTTTCTTCATAAGATCAATTACTGACATATTGCCTCCTCCTTTCTTAGAAACAAAGGTTTCCAGGGTTCATAATATTGTTAGGATCGAATACTTTTTTCACACGTTTTAAGGCTATTGTATAGTTGCCAGCACGGTCAAATACGATGGGAGACAAATCGCCATAAGGTCTCGAGAAGAAACCACCGGCATTCATCAAGGCCACGGAGGCTTCTTTGTTCAACTTGGCAATCATGGTCTTTTCTTGTTCATTTTCTGGATCATAGAAAAAGTTGAACTCCATATGACAAGCACGATTGTGCTCGATCGGTTGGACATATTGACCGATATCTGCCAGAGGATAACCGTGTTTAGCGGCAACGGTTTCCACGATCTTGATATAATCTGGGGCTTTCTCAGGTTTTGTGATAAAGAAGATATCTTGACAGCCGCCCCTGAGACGATTTTTCCAGTATTTCACATCAGCAGGCCAGTTTGTCCTCAGCATAGGGAGAAGTTTTTTACCCATACCGGGGAAACCGGGAAGCTTGTCTGAAAGCTGAATCTTGGAGAATTCGTTTTTCAAAACTTCGGCCAGAAACTTTTCTTCGTAGGCAATTTTCTCTTCTGGTCTTCTGATAAGTCCGCTAATGGTAAGAATAAGTGTCCAGGGTGGAAGTTTTGCGCAGAGCGTGTCAAAATCCTCAACTTTATCGGCAATAATACCTGCCAGATCTACATTATTGAGGAGCAGACATTCCTGGCCAATTCTTCTGGGTAAGATTCTATAGAGAAAATCCATAGCATAAGAGAGATCATTAATTGGAGCAAATAATATCTTGTCGATTCTCGGTATGGATTCAATTTTCATGCTCATCCAGGTAACAATACCCATTGTCCCTTGGGCTCCCTGCATAAAGCGATAGAAGTCAAGGCCAGGTCCTGATGGGTTGGCACCTCTGGAAATTGAATCTGGAAAACCGTTAACACTGGCTGATCCCGATCTGAATATCGTACCATTAGACCAAACGATCTCCAGCGACTGAGTTGGCTCACCATAATCATAAACGATATTGGTCGGTACTTCTCTTTCGAGGGTATCAGTCAAGACTGAGCGATCTGGGCGGGGCAGAAGCGGCATAATGGGACGCATGCCTTTTTCCTTCAAAGCTTCAACAAGCTGTTTCCAGGTTACACCCGCTTCAAATCTGACTAAGCGGTTCGATAGATCAATTTCGAATATTTTGTTCATCCTTAAAAGGTCAATCACCACGCCACCTTGCTTAGGTATGGTACTTCCATGAACATGTGTCCTGGAACTGACGGGAACAACAGGAATATTCTTTTCGTTACAATACCCAACGACTTTGGCCACCTCTTCTGTGCTGCTTGGCCATACCACGGCATTGGCCAATCCTGCAGGAAGAAGACTTAAATCGCTCGCATAACGCAGAAGGTCTTCTCCTGTATTGCTCACGTTTTCCTTCCCAACAATCTTTGCTAACTCATCCAGCATGAATAGTGTTCCTCCTTTCAAATATCAAACTTAATAAATGGCTTAACTTTGCAACTAAGGCTACCGCTGGCGCCAAAAGGCTGACAGAATGACTTATTCGTGCGAAGACAGTGTCTGCAAGTAAGCTAATCCGTGCGAAGACAGTGTCTTCGTGTGTGTGCGGGCGCTAGCCAAGTTTTCTGTATATTTAAATTATACTTGTAGTCGGCTGTAACATCTATTGACGTTTACTACAAACATTCCAGTAAACTGGCCTTATTATTGTCTACTCTATACAAAAAGATCCGACTGCCAATTTTTTAGCAGTCGGATCTTTTTAGCTCTGCCATAGGAACTCTCCTTGATACCGGTATAGCTTAATGGCTAGCTGGAGCTCCAGCTTTGTATCGTTGTCAGTTAAATCGAGATTGGAAATTTTGCGCGCTTTTTCCAAACGATATCTGAGGGAGTTGGGATGGATAAACAATTCCCTCGCTGCGCTTTGTATACAACAATTATGATTTAAATAACACTCTAGAGTATCAATTAGATTGATATTGTTTTCAACCCCGTACTCGTAGAGTTTTCCAATAATGCTCCGCACAAACACCGATAACGTTTGTTCGTTACTTGGCTGCATCAGACATTCCATCAATTTCAGCGAGTGATAGTAAATCACCCCTTCTTCACTCCCTAATTTTCGACCCGTAAACGAAAGCGCTTGGAAGGCTTCATTCAAGGCAACCTTATAATCCCGTGCATTATAACACTGACGACCTACGCCGATTTTTATTTTGCAATTCGTAAAAGTCATTTTTAGCGCTTCAAATAGTGCCTGGAGGTATTCTGTAATCACAGTTGTTTCTAATGGGCTACCGTCAGACGATTGAACTAACAAGACTGCTTGTTCATCACTGATGGCGACTGCGCTGGCATTCATAGAAAGGTCACTGATTATGCTATGCAAAACCCCTTCCATTTGCCGCTTTCCCAGTGCGACCTTGATTTGGATAACGGTCAAAACCGCCTCCCTGGACATATCGAAGCCAGGGAGATTCTCTTTCTCATAAAAGTTATTGTCCTCTTCTTTATCACTAAAAATAAGTCCAAAAATTAGGTTTTTTAAATATCTGTCTTCCAGGTCCACTTGGGCCTGCCGATTGATTTCCAACACTACTAGACTGTGCAGGGCGACTCTGACGATTCTCATCTGTTCCCTATTTAAATTTTCTTTAAATATGTTTAAATACGTAATTTCTTCTTTTATTACAATAGGAAACACCATTCTTGGGGAGGTGATCCCATATTCCGGTAACTCAGGCAACGCTACAGGCTGATGGGTGCTTTTCAACAAACGTACATACTCAACTATTCTGGGGTCTACATGTTGAGGTTTCCAGTACTTTATGCCAGTTCTTCTTTCTGTGTTTGAAAAAGTTGGGGTGTCATAATAAGAACGTGCGAGTACTAGGAAATATTCATTCTCGATAAGGATGTTTACTTGAAGCTTCTGGGCTAGGTAGTCGGTAATCCCTTGATAACCACCACCATTAATTATTATCTCTAAAAACTCATCGTAAAGGGCATCCGCTTCTAAGTCACTGTCCTCAAATATTTTTCGCATAAACATGGTTTACCCCACCCTAACATTTCATAAGTACCTAATATATTTTCATTTATTATAACACACTTGAATTAGATCAAAAATCAGTGCCTACCTCTGGTTAGGAAACACAACATAGTTTGGTTTCCAGATCACGGATCGTTTTTATTCTTGCACAAAATGGGTTACAATAAGGTACTTTCATTATTTGATATTGTGATTACAAGAAAGGTTATACTGCATAAGGTCGGTAGAAAAGGGGATGGAACATTTTGACAATCCTAAATAATAACCAAGAGTCCCATAAACTTCGGATCGATTTTCATGTCCATTTGGGTGTATACACTTTTCACCATCCATGGGTGACAGAGTGGATGAAGGGAGCCCATCCAGAGGGTTACGAGGAATATATCCAGCGTTATAACGATCCGGGAGCCTTTGAAGAACTGTTAACTGCCGAAGAAGTTGATTATGCTTGCGTCCTTGCAGAATTGAGTTATATAAGTACAGGCCTCTGCACCAATGAACAGGTGCGAGACTTCTGTAAGGGCAGGCCAAGGTTGATTCCCTTTTGTGACATTAGTCCAAATATCTATACTAATCCAGGGGAGGTACTACGGCGAAAAGTCGAAGACGAGGGTTTTCGTGGGTTAAAGTTATATCCTACTTACCAGCATTTCTATCTTAATGATCGGAGGCTGTATCCGTTATACCAAGCCGCTCAGGAATTAGATATTCCAGTATTGATTCATACCGGTTCTTCCGTGTTTGAAGGTTCACGTCTAAAGTACGGCGATCCACTGCATCTGGATGATGTTGCTGGAGATTTCCCAAAGCTTAAGCTCGTCATGGCACATTCTGGACGAGGGGTTTGGTATGATCATGCATATTTCATGGCCAAAATCCATTCTAATGTATACATGGAGCTTGCTGGTCTTCCACCAGCAAAATTGATGAGCTATTTTCCAGATTTAGCTCGTCTTACGAATAAAGTAATCTTCGGTAGCGATTGGCCTGGCATGCCTTGGATTAAACGTAATATGGATGCTATCTCGAAGCTGCCTTTGACAGTAGAGGGTGTAGAAAACATTCTTGGCGGTAATGCAGCTAAGATACTACGTCTCTAACTAGAATATTCTCAATTAAGAAATGATAACTTGAACTAAAGTAATAAGCCATGCTATTATAGATAATAATAGTTTAGAGTAATGAGGTTTAATATATGCTTTCAAACGCCGAGTTAATTATCCTAAGTTTAGTTAACGAAAAACCTTCTTATGCATACGAAATCGAAAAACAAATTGAATCTAAAAGTATGCGATTATGGATTAGAATCGGTATAGCTTCGATTTATCAAGTGTTGACTCGTTTAAACGGTAAAGGCTATCTGGAATTTAAGATTGAGCGTGAGGGAAAGGCTCCTGAGCGAAAACGGTATTTTCTTACTGACGAGGGCAGAGAGATATTAAAGTATTCAGTAAAAGATGCCTTAACTAAACTCGAATGGTTTTATTTAGATTTAAATGTCGCTATTGACGGTAGTGATATTCTCAGTCCAGATGAAATAAGGGATTGTTTGAAGCGGAGGTTAGAGACTGTAAGGTACAGTTTAAAGAAACTGCGTTTGGATGTTTCTGAGCTTCCTCATAAATCAAAAGAATCTATGATTAAGAGAAATGTTATGGCTCTGCGAATGACGGAAGAAAAACTAGTAGAAAATTTGATTGAGGAATTTCTAAACTATTAAGTTTTGACTCAGCCAAATTTTCCAATACAAAGTAAATATTGGATGTAAAAATTCAGAAAAATTTATATATTAAATTAAATTGTAATATGGTATTATAGATAATAATATTATAGTATAAAATACAGTTCATAAAGAACAAGCTCTAACCCCCTTTTTGACTCTTTCACAATGCTGGGCTTCCTATCGCACCAAATTTATTTAAAAAGCTATGCTTGTAGTACATTGCTATATTAGTTAAGGGGGAATAAAGATGAAAGAAATTATTGATTTTTTATACGCTAACCCAAGGGGGTGCTTGGCATCTATTGATGATGAAGGCAGGCCTCATGTAAGACCTTGGGAATTTATGTTTGAACAGGATGCTAAGCTGTGGTTTTGTACAGGAAATACTAAGGATGTCTTTTACCAAATACAATGTAATCCTGCGATCGAGTTTTGTTCGACCTCCAAAGATCTTGTCACTGTAAGAGTAAGTGGAGAAGTAATTTTCGGTATAGACTTAAATATTAAGAGAAAAATGTTAGAAACGAATGACTTAGTGAAATCCATTTATAAAACCCCCGAAAACACAGAGTTTGAAATATTTTACTTGAAGCATGGTCAAGCTACAATGTTCGATATTAGTGGTCAGCTTAGAAATAATCTGGTTTTCTGAGCAATTGATAGAGAAATCGATAATCTGGACTTGAGGAGATGGCCCAAGGTCTGTGTGACCACGATATACCATGTACATCTGTAGAGGCAGTATGAGTCCATTAAAAAAGAAGGGAGGGTAGAATGGGCTAGAAAAGGTAAGTGCTTAATTTTAGGGTATTATTGGAATTGAGAAGACGAAAAGGAGGTGGCTCTAAGATGTTTTTGAATCACTTTGAGTATTTTGCACCAAAGACTCCTGCAGAAACACTAGAATTGGTTGCCCGCTTAGGAAGTAAGGCCAAAATACTCGCCGGCGGCACTGATTTACTGGTTGTGATGAAAGCGAAGGCAATTAGTCCGGACTATCTGATTGACATTAATGGAGTTGAGGCGTTTAAAGGTATTATTTGCGAGCCAGGAAAAGGAGCCCTTATTGGAACAACTACTAAACTGGCTGAGATTCAATTTTCTGAGGAGATTAAGGCAAAATACCCTGCTCTTGCTTATGCAGCAGGGGAGGTAGGTTCAGCTCAGGTTAGGCACATGGCCAGCCTAGGAGGTAATTCTTGCAATGCTTCTCCGGCGGCAGAGACCCCGACACCCTTGGTGGCAATGGGTGCAAAAGTTGTTCTAAGTAACATTTCTGGAGAGAGAGAACTACCTCTGGAGGAATTCATTCTAGGCGTCCGACAACTTGATCTTGCAGAAGGCGAAATGTTAACGAAATTCATACTGCCGGAACCTGTCCAGAAGTCTGCTTGCCGCTATGCTTATATGGGGCGTAGAGATGCAATGGAAATCGACTGTGTCAATATGGCAGTAAATATAGAGTTAGAAAATGATGGCGAGACGGTTAAAGAGGTCAAGCTTGTGATGGGATCCGTTTATCCAAGGCCTTTGGTATCCAAGGAAGTTCCTGCTCTCTTACTTGGGCAAAAGCTAAGTGAGCAACTAATCGAAAAGGCAGCCGAGGCGGCTCAAGGCGAGGCTAAGCCGATTGATGATATTCGGGCATCTGCTGAATACCGGCGTGAAATTGTCAAAGTACTGGCTCGTAGGTTGCTTATAGAGGCTTATGCCGCTGCGAAGGGGGTGTAGTTGATGAAAAAACTAATAGAATTAGATATCAACGACAGGATTTATGAAGTAGCCGTTGAGGATAGGGATTTGCTGATTGACGTCATCAGGAAAAAAGTAGGCCTTATCGGCACCAAGAAAGGCTGCGGAGATGGCGACTGCGGAGCCTGTACCGTATTAATTGACGGTCAACCAGAGTTGTCCTGTATTAAGCTTGCCATTGCCAGCCAGGGCAAAAAGATCACCACTATTGAAGGGTTGGTCCAGGAAGGTGGCGCGCTTCATCCGCTTCAGCAGGCTTATGTCGATCAGGGAGCTGTACAGTGTGGTTTTTGCACACCAGGCATGATCTTGGCCTCAAAAGCGTTACTGGATAGGAATCCCGAGCCCTCCCAGGACTATATTAAGCATGAATTAAGTGGAAACATCTGTCGTTGCACTGGCTATAAGAGAATAATTCAAGCAGTTGAGGCTGCTGCTGTAGTTTGGTCAAAAGAGGGGGTGAAATAATGGAGAAGAAAGATTTGAAATCGAAATGGGATCTGACACCGGAAGGTTGGAATCTAGAAGGGGTCCCCGCCTATCAGGATGAGAAAAGATATACCCAGGTAGGAAGAAGTGTACCTCGGGTAGATGGCCCTATCAAAGTTAAGGGTGAAGCGATTTATACTGGCGATATGACACTGCCCGGTATGGTTTATGGAAGAATTAAGCGCAGCACATACGCCCACGCGATCATTAAGAAGATTGATTGTAGTAAAGCTCTAGCGCTACCGGGTGTTCTGGCAGTTCTTACTGGAGATGAGGCTCCTAACAAATGGGGTATCGTTCCTCAGTCAGCCAACGAGACTGCTTTAGCCGTAGGGAAAGTTCGTTTCTATGGTGAAGGCGTGGCCGCTGTGGCAGCTCTTGATGAAGAAACCGCCGAAGCTGCCCTTGAATTGATTGAAGTGGAATATGAGCCTCTCCCAGTCTTGCTCGATCCCTTTGAATCCATGGCTCGCTCTGAAGAAGTGCTGATCCACGAAGAAAATAAGGGAAATATCATGGCTGCCGGTAATCAGGTTTACGGCGACGTGGATAAGGCCTTTGCTGAATGTGAGTATGTTTTAGAAAGAGAATTCCATTCTAACTATCCGCAACACGGCTTTCTCGAGCCGCATTCAGCCTTGGCCAGTTATGATACCCAAACTGGTCAACTACACTTGTGGGCCAGTAGTCAGGTTCCTCACTATCTGCATCGGCAGATGTCGATCGTTTTAGAAATCCCCATGAACAAAATCAGGGTTACTCTTCCTGCGATTGGTGGAGGTTTTGGTGGCAAAGGCGAAGCAGCAGCCTCAGAATTTGTAGCTTGTTTGTTATCTAGGAAGATTGGCAGACCCGTTCAAGTCACTTTTAATCGTCAAGAAGTATTCTATACCAACAAAGGTCGGCATCCATGCCATATGAAAGTTAAAATGGGTATGGATAAGGACGGTTTTGTTCAAGCAGTAGATTTTGATAACACCTTGGATAAAGGTGCCTACTCGGGTTGGGGCGTTGTAGTGATGTTCTACACTGGGTCTATGATTCATTTACCATATAAGGTGCCTAATGTTCGGTTCCAGGCAAGAAACGTTTTTACCAACAAGCCTAGCACCGGGGCCATGCGCGGTCTTGGCGGGGTTCAGCCTAGGTGGGCCTTGGAATGCATGATGGATGAAATGGCTGAAATGATGGGAATCAGCCCTTACGAACTGAAGATGAAAAACGCGATCGAATCAGGTCATACCTGCATAAACAATATGTTCGTACCGCATAGTGAGTTTAAGAAATGCCTGACGACAGCTGTAGAAAAATCTGGCTTTCTGGAAAAGCAGGGTAAACTACCTTTCGGCAAAGGCATAGGCATGGCTGGCGCCTATTATATTTCCGGGACAGCCTATACTCTCTATCAGAACTACAAGCCGCATACTACGGTGATGATCAAGGTAGATACCGAAGGCGGTGTTACTCTTTTCTGTGCGGCCGCCGATATCGGTCAAGGTTGCAATACTATCATGGCCCAGATGGTTGCTGAGGAGTTGGGCATCTATTACGAAGATGTGCATGTCCAGTCGGGAGATACGGAAATAGGAGCCTTTGATTTAGGTAGTTTTGCTAGCCGTGTAACCTATGCCTCCGGGGCAGCTATTAAGATGGCCTGTGTGGAAATTAATCAAAGACTGAAAGAAACGGCCGCTGGTATGCTAGGAGTGCGGGCGGATCAGTTGGTAATTAAAAACCATGAAATCTATTCTATGTATGAAAGCAAAAAAAGGATGCCCTGGGCGAAAGCTATTGAAGCCTATACCAGTATCAATGGGACAATCGTCGGGATGGGTAACTATTCTCCACCGCGGCGCAAGGGGATTGATATCATAACTGGTAATAGGGTTCAGGGTGCCAATATCGGTCACTCCCCTACCTTTGGTTTTAGCTGTCAAGTACACGAAGTAGAGGTGGATGTGGAAACTGGTCGGATCTATGTGAGGAAGGTAACCGAAGCCGGTGACTGTGGTACACCTGTCAACCCCATGAGCGTGGACGGTCAGGTAGAAGGTTCCATTCTCTTCAATATCGGGGGCTGCCTTTATGAAGATATCAAGTTAGATGCCGACGGTAAACTTTTAAATCCAAATTTCCACGATTACAAGACACCAACTGCTATGGAAATGCCAGAAATGGATACTAACATAGTAGAAAGCTATGACCATACAGCTCCGTATGGAGTTAAGGAAACGGGTGAAGGAGCTGTTCAGCCAACTTTCCCAGCTATCACCAACGCAATCTACGATGCCATCGGTGTAAGATTTTACACCCTGCCCATTACCCCGGAAATGGTATTAAAGGCTTTAAAAGATAAAGATAATAAGGTCGCAAGTGAGTAACTGGAATCAAACTTAAACACTTAGGTTGAACGAGTAGAGGTTGAACCTTGGCAAGAAGAAAGGCACCATTTGAGTACTTGGAACTATTCCAAGGATTTCAAATGGTGCCTTTTGTTGAACACTTGTAAATGCTCATCTGTGGCAATAGTCTCTACTTTAGAATTGAATTTTAAAATAACACCTTTTTCGTGCCCATCTTTGTAAGGCATCAATACTCCAAAACTGTAGCACTTCATCGTTATACATTGGGCAGGTTTTAGAATTTGCCTTATAGAAGCATATGTTTGTACAAAAATCCCTGTCTAAAAGTTCTTTTGCTAGGGTGAGTCTTTCGAAGACCTTATCCTTTACCCCCAGAATTTCTTCAGGTTGTTCCGCTCTTAACTGAAATGACAATTCATCGACGGTGATAACATCAGCTATTACATATGTTATAGGCTCCTTCCTCATTTCAATTCGTCGTTTGGTAGTAGCTTCCCAATTCAGTCCCCTTATTTCACCCAAGTTATTTAGGATCACTCCATACTCTTGTTCCGCTTGTTCAGGGGATATCACTTCTTCCTCCACATCAGTCAAGACTTGGAGGGGGTCTCTATCAAGAGGATTCCCGTACCCACCGCCCCCCGACGTTAAGATAGAGAAACGATTCCCGTTGTGCAGACGGATATTAGCAAATTTGGAGGGTGAAATAAGTCCGAAAACCTGGGCGAAAGATCCCGATATCTGACCTTGCTGAACTAAGAAGGCATTGGTCTGAGCAGGTTTTCCTCCATATAGACCATAGGGCTTCAACTTATGGCGTTCGCCGAGTGCGTTTATTTCAATTTGGTCCGTTAACACTTGGAGAGTCCTAATAGTACCAAACCCACCCCGGAATTTACCGGCACCAGCAGAATCGGGATTCAATTCGGCCTTTTCATAAAGAAAAGGATAATTGCTCTCGACTATTTCCACTGGTGCATCTTTGCAGTTGCCGATAGGGTTGAAGGTTGAGGTTAAACCGTCTCGGTTATACCGAGCGCCCCACCCACCTTCGTTAAAGAAATAGAACACAAAAGGCTGTTCTCTTATAGGGTCATAACCCCCACCGGTAAAGTTGTTACAGGTGCCGTAAGTGGCTGCCATCACTTTGTTAGGCAATACTCCTGCGAAGGCGCCGATGACTACTTCCACGATGCGCAGGTTAGTTTCGGTGTTAGCCCCAAAAGTTGCAGCAGGGAAGTAAGGATTTACTAAAGTACCACGGGGAGCAATAATTTTCACCGGTCGGAAAAGACCACGGTTGATCGGAATCAAAGGGTCTGTAATTTGTAAAAGGGCATTAAAGGTTGAAGAAGCTGTAACCCCATAGACCGCATTTAACGGCCCAGTCGCTTGTTGGCTTGTACCGGAAAAATTCACTACCATTTCGTCGCCATCAACTTTAATAGTTACTTGGATTTTCCTAGCCTCTGTGGTTATTCCGTCATCCTCAATATAATCAGCAAAGGAGTAGGTTCCGTCGGGAATAGCTTGGATTTCCTTGCGCATCCATGCTTCTGAATAATCTTTTAAACGTTTAATATTATCTTTAAATGCTAACGCCCCATAATTCCGGCAGAGTTGTAAAATCCGCTGTTCAGACGTTAGTACAGAGGCTAATTGCGCGCGGAAATCACCTATTTGGATCCAGGGAAGACGGACGTTAGCCAAAAGGGTATCAAAGATATCAGTGTTTTCAACTCCGCCCCTAAACCATTTGACCGGGGGAAGACGGATACCCTCTTGAAAAATTTCCGTAGCGTCACCCGGAAAACCGCCCGCAGCCTTGCCACCGACATCTAGATGATGTGCTCGGTTGGTTGCCATAGCTACGATCTCTCCATCGTAAAAGATAGGCTTAATAATTGTAAAATCTGTAATATGGGTGCCCCCTCGGTAAGGATCGTTTGTTAAAATTACATCTCCAGGTTGTAAATCATTAAGTCCGATTTCCAATAGGATCCATTCAGGAGCCAAGGACATGGCGGCTAAATGGACCGGACAGTAATTCACAGCAGCTACCAATTCACCCTCATTATCAAGTATACCACAGGAAAAATCCATGCCGTCAGCAAAGATGGGTGAGTAGGCCGTGTGTAGCATCGTTGTTCCCATTTCTCGGCAAATTGACTCCAAGGAACTGCCAATAACCTCTTTCGCGACCGGTTGAATATAGGAAGCCTTCTCCATTTGGTAGAGACGCCTGGTTATGGGATCTTCTACTATGTTTGTTTCTTGGTCTGCTAGCATTAAACGTTGATTAACTAAAATTCTTAAGTTACCAAATTCATCAACTGTACATTTGTGTTGCGGAGGTATGACAACGGTTGTTTCACCGTCCTCAATCACCGCGGGGCCCGCTAAAACTACATTTTGGCTGAGGCACCTCCAGTCATAGATCGGTGTTGAAACGAACTCAAAAGTACTACGGAAGTAAATAGGTCTGTGTTCTTTATAGGCCGATTCCACGCTCACTAACTTTGGGAAGCGGCTAAAAATAGGTTTAGGTTGGGGGACTGAAACCCGTAAACGCAAGTTGACCAATTCAAGGGGCTCATCCGACCTGTTAAAACCGTAAAGTCTTTTGTGTTCTGTGTGAAACGTATCCACAGCATCTTCTAGGACGCACGTAGTAAGCTGGTTCTGAAATTTTATTGGTACGGTTATTTCAAAGGCTTCTCCCACATATCGGAGGTCGAGTAGATAAGAAAAACTGGCTTCGGCAATAGAATAATGGTTCTGAATATCAACTATACCTTTTTGGTACAATTGGGAAATAATACGGTTAATCCGATCAAAATTCAGCTTAGCGAGCGGTACATAATAAGTTTGTAGATAATCCAGAATTACATCGGCACACAAGCAACCAAAGGCCGAAAAAACTCCGGCATTGATCGGGATATAGACTTCAGGTATACCCATTTCTTCTGCTAGGTCTGCAGCATACATTGCCCCAGCACCGCCATAGCAAACTAAGACAAAATCTTTGGGCTCCTTCCCTTGGTTAATCGTCATTTCCCGAATCATTTGGACCATATCGTTCATAGATATTTGATATATTTTATAGGCCATTTCATCATCACTAAAACCCTGTATTGAGCCCAACGTTTCTAGGGCGTGGATGGATGATTTCGGATATAGGGGCATATCCCCGTTTAAAAAATTGGCAGGATTAATTCTCCCAAGGTATAACTGAGCGTCAGTTATTGTAGCGTCGAGCCCTCCTATTTTGTAGCAGGCTGGGCCAGGTGAGGCACCAGCACTTTGGGGTCCAACTTTAAGACTGTTTCCTTTGTCATACCGAGCTATGGAGCCACCTCCGGCACCGATGGATCGAACATCAAGCATGGAACCCCGTATGGGGATATTCCAGGCGATATCTTTTTCCATAGTAAAGCGTGGTTGGTAATCCTGAATCACACTGATATCGGTGGTTGTACCTCCCATGTCTAGTGTAATCATATTGGGTAATTGCATCTGAAGGCCGAAATGCAAAGCTCCCATCACTCCACCGGCCGGACCGGAAGCGAATGCCTCTACGGGTTTTTGCAAGATGGATTTGGCATCTACAACTCCACCGTTAACTTTTAATATGCGCAAGGGAGAACAAATCCCCATTCCTTCCAAACATTCCTGTAAACTATTAATATAGTTAAGCATTATCGGTCTGAGGATTGCATTAAGTACGGTGGTGCTGGTTCGTTCATATTCCCGGATTTCTGGTAAGACTTCACAGGAGAGGGAAATAAAAGCTCCAGGGTGTTGATCTAAAATTATTTCTTTTACTCGACGTTCATGACTTGGATTGAGAAAGGAAAAGAGAAAGCATACAGCATAAGAGATCACACCTTGAGCCTTTAGAATCCTAATAGCTTCAATAACTTCCTGCTCGTTTAGCGGCGTAAGAATATTGCCTTGCCAATCTACCCTTTCCATGACTCCCCGTCGTAATTTCCTGAGAATCAGAGATGCTGGTCTTTCCCAAGTTGCGTCAAATAGACTTTCACGCCATACTCTTCTAATTTCCAATGTATCCCTAAACCCTTTGGTGCAGATCAAGCCAACGTTAGCTTGCTTATTTTCGACTAAACTATTTAGTCCTAATGTACTGCCATGTACGAAGTAAGTTATTTCTTTAGGGTCAATACCCGATTTTTTGAGGGCTTCCATTACTCCTAAGGCAGGATTCTGCGGGGTGGAGGGGGTCTTGACCGACACAAATTCCCTAGTGTCTTCGTTTATGCCTACCAAATCGGTAAAGCTTCCACCGATATCTATACCCACTCTGATTCCCAAGATTATTCACTCCATTTCAGTCATCGGTCTCCTCGCGCCAGTAGCGTTCAATTATCTGGTTATATTTTTTTGCCTTTCGAGAAATGGTAGATTGACTTACCCCAAGTACTCTAGCAGCTCGATATGTACTACCGTAAATTTGTAGAGCCTTAATAATCATTTCCTTTTCGACTGAATCAATTACATCCTGCAATGTTCTCATTTCCCCGTTCCGCTCAGGAATAAGGTTATTTTCGTTGTACAAGGAGGTTGTAGCGGACTTCATAGCTGGTTTTCCCGCCTGATACACCTGCATGGGTAAGTGCAGTGGCAAAATGATGTGCTCGTCAGTGGTAAGTACCAGTCGTTCCACCAAATTTTCCAATTCACGGACATTGCCGGGCCAATTATACCTACATAATAAAGTCAAGCTATCTCCGGAAAACATTTTACCAGCTCCATATTTTTGAGAATATTTCTCTAAAAAAACAGTTAATAAAGCTGGGATATCTTCTTGACGGGAGTGCAATGGTGGAATTTGGATGGGTAATACATTGAGCCTATAAAATAAATCTTCTCGGAAAGTTTTGTTGATGACCATCTTATGTAAGTCCCTGTTGGTTGCAGTAATAATTCGAACATCAATTTTTTGGGGTTTGGTATCGCCCAATCTAACTAACTCATGCTCTTGAATAACTCGTAAAAGTTTTACTTGTAAATCTAAGGGCAGTTCGCCGATTTCATCCAAGAAAAGTGTCCCATGATCAGCCGATTCAAAATACCCAGGTTTTCCTTCTTTATTAGCACCAGTAAAGGCTCCAGGCCTATAACCGAAAAATTCAGATTCGAGTAAATCGCGTGGAATTGCTCCACAGTTAACTTTAATGAAGTGACCGCTTTTTGCACGTCCGCTTGTGTTGTGAATTAGTTTTGCTATGAGTTCTTTGCCCACACCTGATTCTCCTAAAATTAAGACTGTTGCATCAGAACTGGACACTTTAATAGCTAAGTCAATGATTTTCAACATTAAAGGGCTTTTTGATATGAGACCGTTCTTGTGCATTATTAAATTGCGCATTTCTACCCGATCCGAAGAAAACTCCGCAACTTGGATTCTGGTATTAGCCAAGGTTTTGTGTAGTTCTACCAACTCTGTGATATCTCTAAGTATAGTCACGATTCGATAGATTCTACCGTCTTGGTTAAAGATGGGAGTTCCTGTTGCAATATATCTTTTCCCTAGAGCGTTAGTTTGCTTGATCGTAGCCGGTTTTTTTGTTGAGATAACCTCCTCTGTGGCAGAATGGATAATTATCCCTAAATCTACGAGTTCACTCACATTTTTGTTAACCAATTCTTGGAATACGCAACCCAGAATACGTTCAGTGGCCCGATTTACCCGTAAGATAATTCCTTCTCCATCACAAATGGCAATTCCATCGTAAGAGGATTCAATGATTGTGCTAAATTCTTCATTGCTAACTGTTTTGATAGAAGCAATTTTATGAATCCATAGAATACCGGATATTTGCCCTTCTGTGTTCACAACTGGAATCATCGGGCTTTGAGTTAGGGAAATGTCACTTATTTTCTGATCCTCTCGGGCAACTGAAATCCCAATCTTCATAAAGTCTGATACTAAAGGTGGGTTATTTCTGTGCCGACTATTTAACAAATTCTGTACTACTTGTTCATCTAACACAAAACTTCCTAAATATCGCTCATCATTTACTATAGGAGCAGCTGGTACTCTCCAGTCAACTAATAGATTTAAAGCTGCCTGGACTGTTTGTTGCGGGGCTAAAAGGGGGAACTCAGTGTCCATTAGGTCTTTGACTCTCAAAATAATTGTTCCTCCCCACGCCTAAGAACTCTACAATATAGTTCGACGTATTTATCTGTTTATCCTTGTTATTAGAAGACAAGATTGTGCTAAATAACTGATTATTTGATTGTAAATACATATACTTCCTACTTTTATTTGTATTACAGTCAAAACTGAATCAATCATAAAATGGTTAATAAGTCAAAAATGACTTAGCAAGAAAACCTTAGTAAAGAAAATTATAAAAAATCAGTCAATTCTCATTATATTTTATAATATTAAATTTAAAATATAATGAGAATTGACAGGTATTACATACTATTTTAAACAGATAATCTGAGTTGTAGCTTTGTAAAGGACATAGGTTGGCATATAATTTGCAATTGTTTGTTATAAGATTCTCGGGTATGCATCTTTGGGAAAGTAGTTAACTGAAGATTATCAATGAATTACTTTTCAAAAGGCTATTCATTAATAGGAGGTGAATATTTTCTGCATATCCAGAGGAATAAAGAAATGGAGGGAAAAGAATTGGGCAAGTATCGTGTTGCAGTTGATGTTGGAGGAACGAATACAGATGTCTTTATCTTTGACGAGCTTTCCGGCGATATTCAAATTGCAAAAGTACCGTCAGTGCCGATGAATCCGGCATTGGCAATCATTAACGGCATAGAAAAGGCTGGAATTCCCTTGTCAGAGGTTACCTTATTTTCGCATGGTACTACAGTTGGTACGAATGCATTAATTACGCGGAATCTACCGCTTACGGGGATGGTTAATACTAAAGGATTCCGCGATGTCATTGAAATTCGCCGTGCTATTAAAGAGGACCTGTGGGATGTTTACAAAGATGGTCCTCTCCCGCATGTGCGTCGTCGGGACAGATTGGAAGTTGAAGAAAGGATTGACGCAGAAGGTAAAGTT